>NZ_JAEUOI010000184.1 GCF_016790145.1 Propionivibrio sp.
CGATGCCATGCGCGAGCGTCAGGCGTCCGCGCCGGGCGGCGCCATCGGTGGCGAGGAGTTCAAAGGGCATTGTTCGCTCTTTCGAGAAGCATGGCGTCACCATAGCTGAAGAAACGATAGCGTTGTACAAGCGCATGGCGATAGGCGGCGCGCAGGGTGTCGGTACCGGCAAAAGCCGAGACAAGCATGAGCAGCGTCGATTTCGGCAAGTGAAAATTGGTGATCAGCCGCTCGACGATGCGGAAGCGGTAACCCGGCGTGATGAAGATGTCGGTTTCGGCAGCTCCGGCGCGCAGTTCCCCGCGCTGTGCTGCCGCTTCGAGGGCGCGCAGGCTGGTGGTGCCAACGGCTATGATGCGGCCGCCCCGGGCGCGGGTACGCTCGATGGCGTCAACGGTGGTTTGCGGAATATCGAAACGCTCGGCATGCATGCGGTGTTCGGCCAGATTTTTCACGCGCACCGGCTGAAAGGTTCCGGCACCCACATGCAGAGTCAGCCAGGCGAGTTCGACACCGCGCGCGCACAGTGTGGCCAGCATGGCCTCGTCGAAATGCAGGCCGGCCGTCGGCGCGGCAACGGCACCCGGATGACGGGCGAACACCGTCTGGTAGCGCGTTTCGTCGTCAAGCGCTGCGGCATGGGTAATATAAGGTGGCAGCGGTAGATGGCCATATTGCTCGATCAAGGTGTAAAGATCGCCGTCACCAGACAGTTCGAGTGTGAAAAATTCGGACTGTTCTCCAGTGCGCCCCGTTACCGTCAGGGCAAAGGCGTTTTCGAGGACGATCCGGCTGCCCGGTCTGGGCGACTTGCTGGCGCGAATCTGCGCGACGGCATGGCCGCGATCAACGATACGCTCGATCATCACCTCGAGCTGGCCGCCGCTGTCCTTATGCCCAAAGAGCCGTGCCCTGATCACCCGCGTATCGTTGAAAACCAGCAGATCGCCGGGTTCGATGAGTTGAGGCAGCTCGGCAAATTGCCGGTCATGCAGTGTTTCATGCACAGGATGCAGCAAGCGGCTGGCCGTGCGTTCGACGGCCGGGTGCTGGGCGATCAGTTCAGGCGGCAGGTGAAAATCAAAGTCGTCGAGAGTGAGCATGCGAAAAATTGTCTGCGGCGTGGCTTGTCGGTCAGGGTCGAATCGAGGATAATTCGGCCTCCTTCGGTTCGTCTCATGCGAACCTGGGCCGGGATGGCGGAATCGGTAGACGCAGCGGACTCAAAATCCGCCGGTGGTAACACTGTGGGGGTTCGATTCCCCCTCCCGGCACCAAGCACCAATCTACAGTAGTCCAATACATTCCACAAACTCCTCTAAAACCCGCTTGAATGCGGTTTTTTTACGTCTATACTATCCACAGCAGTCCGTAGTAGTCCAATTAAATCCGGGGGCACCTGGGGGCATATCTGGGGGCACATTTCAAAATATCCCGGTTTCCCCTAAAAATGTGCCCCCAAAATCTGGAGGTTCGCCCCAATGCTGACCGTCAAGGCAATTGATAACGCCAAACTCAAAGCCAAACCCTACAAGCTGGGCGACGGGGGCGGATTGTACCTTGAGGTACAGCCGAACGGTTCAAAGTACTGGCGCATGAAGTACCGGATGGCCGGGAAAGAAAAACGTTTGTCCTTTGGCGTCTACCCCGAAGTCCGACCCCCAGAAGCCAGAGACAAGGCTGAGAAGGCGCGCGACCTGATCCGGGCAGGCACTGACCCTGCCGAAGAAAAGAAGGCCGTCAAGCGAGACTCAGAGCTTGCGAACGCCAGCACCTTCGAGATTGTCGCCCGTGAATGGATGGAAGGCCGGAAAGCGAGTGTTGCGATAGGGCAGTATGAAAAAACTCTGGCGCGAATGGTAAACGATGTATTCCCCTGGCTGGGCAAGCGGCCTATCTCTGAGATAGACGCCCCTGAAATTCTGATCGTCATGCGCCGGATTGACAGCCGTGGCGCGAGATTTACCGCGCATCGCGTCAGAAGCGAAATCAGCCGAGTCTTTCGTTACGCCATTGCAACGGGCAGGGCGAAAGCCGACCCGGCTCGCGACCTGATTGGCGCTATCCCGCCTGCCGTTGAAAAGCACTTCGCTAGCATCACCGACCCGTTAAAGGTAGCGGAAATGCTGCGTGCCTTTGATGGCTTCTCCGGCACATTCCCCGTGCTGTGCGCCTTAAAGCTGTCTCCAATGCTGTTTGTCCGACCCGGTGAACTGCGTAAAGCGGAATGGGTGCACCTTGACCTTGAAAAAGCCGAGTGGCGCTATCGCGTCTCGAAAACCAACACTGACCATCTTGTGCCCCTGGCAACTCAGGCCGTGGCAATTCTTCGAGAACTGTACGCACTGACCGGGCAAGGGAGATATGTATTCCCTGGCGCACGAGGTAACGGCAAGTCTATGAGCGAGGCCGCGATAAACGCGGCACTTCGTCGGATGGGGTACGATACTCGCACCGAGATTACCGGGCATGGCTTCCGGGCGATGGCTCGAACCATCCTGCATGAAGAACTACACCAAAATCCGGAAGTGATCGAGCATCAACTGGCGCACTCTGTCTCTGACACCCTGGGCACGGCGTATAACCGCACCAAGTTCCTGAAGGAGCGCAAGGCCATGATGCAACTGTGGGCGGATTACCTCGACAAAATCAAGGCGGGGGTGGACGTGATTCCACTTCACGGAAGCGTCGCATAACGAGTTTGGCCGCGGTTTACAAATGGTGATTGGTGACGTGACCATATCTGCCTCGGCGGGTCGTCGTATCTCGGATGTAAAATGTAGTCCGTTGTTGAAAGCTGGCCGGTCACCGTCGAAGATGTCTCCAGCAATAAAACGAAATCAACAGATCGGTCGACGGCGAGATCAACAACATTGGCGAACGCGCGGCATGAGTCTGAGCTGCCACGCCATCCTGCCATAATGCGTTAAGGGCGTTGCCCTATATTGACAAGCAGCATTGCGGTTAGCCAGTCACATCGAAATCATCGCTGCCAATGTCACGCGCCCCATGCATGATGCGCTCGTTGCGGATCATGCTGACGTGTTCACGGTAGAAAATCAGGTAGCGCCCATGCGGGAGCATACGGACGCCTTCCCCCAGTTCCGGGCGTGGTGCGCCAATACCCGCCGCTTGCCCGAGCAGCAGGCATTGCGTTTCCAATTCCTCAACGAAGCTGAGGGCGCGGACTGGGTTGTCTTGCGCGATATAGAGCGCAATTTCGAGCAAGTCGTCTTTGGCGACGGGGGAAAATTCAACCTTCATTGCTTGCCCGAGTGGCCAGCGCTTTCCTGGGCAATGCGGGTGCGAATCTCGGCAAAGACGGTTGCGGCGGGAATGCCTGCGCCGCTGTCAGCGCCCTTTTGAATCTCGGCGCGTAAAGCCTCCAGTTTCATTGCCCGGAATTTGTCCCGATCTTCCAGAGAGCGCAGCCCGTCGCGGATGACTTCGCTGGCGCTGGCATAACGCCCCTGCTGAATCTGGTTCTTGATGAAAGTCTCAAAATGTTCACCGATGACATAGCTTGACGGCATGGCATGGCCTCCTTTGGTTATCTACGTATCCAAACTATCAAGGATTGATAGCTCTTGCAAGCACGGCATGGGAAAAGAGAGAGACTTGCAACAGAGACTCGCAACACTCGCAACAGAGAGAGCAACAGAGAGGCATTTTTTTGTCCGCTTGATGGATGCCGGTGATCGGGAGCAGAATAATAGTTGCAACGTCTGCCTCCAGGCGGCAGGGCGTGTACGGGTCGGCGTTTTCGTTCGTCAGATTCTGCATCCGAGTTGAACTGTTCCGTAGCGAGATAATCTGAACCAGTCACTGGTTGATTTTATGCCGTCGACCGGCCTTTGTTCGGTTGGCAGTCGCCGTGAGAACCGAATTGAAGGAGCTCTTCTCCCCAGGTTTTGTCTTGATCAGGACTATTAATTATGGAATTCATGACCAATATCGTCGCTGCTGAAGAGGATGAATATACGGCTATCGGTGAGTCGACCTGTCCGCTGGACGAATGGAGTGGTATCGAGGCGCCCGGCCTGGATACGGTCAAGGTCGCCATCCTGCATTGTCTGTTGACCGGCGATCCACTCCAGATGGCGCTTGATCTCTACGAGCCGGTCTATGTGACTGAAAGCGAAACCGTTGTTCTTCGGATTGCCGAGGAGTTGCTTGAGAAACTGGCCGTGCTCGACGAAGAGGCGCTGGAGAACGTTGCCAGCGAACTGGCTGCAACCGAAGACTTCGAAAGCGAACAATGGGAGGCTGATGATGTTCTTGCGCAACTGACTGAACTGGCTGATCTGGCGCAACTTGCGGAATCACAGGGGCAGGCCTTGTTTGTCTGGATGTCTCTGGTGCAGGACTGAGATGGACATCGATTGCCCGAAGGTTCAGGCTTTCAAGCAGGCAAAAAAAACCGGAGATTAATCCGGTTTTCGAAGATGGTGGAGGCGGGGGGGATCGAACCCCCGTCCGCAAGTCCTCTACAGACAGTTCTACATACATAGTCCGGTCATTTGGGTTTTAACCTTTGCACGCCGGCCGAACAGGCTTGCTTCAGGCGAGTTACCTTGGATTTGGCCTTTGCCAAAGTAACCCTGGCAAGGGCGAGCCTCTGTAAATGACGCTGCCGTGAGTTGCCTCACCTGACCCAGAGACCGATCAGTACAGCGGTCCAACCGCCTAAGCGGCTAGAGCAAAACGCTCGTCGTTGGCGTTTAGTAGTTTCCAGATGGATTTACGAGGTGACTGGTCCTCGGTATGCCCTGCGCTGCTTTGCAACCCACGTCGAAGCCAGGTCGCCCCCATTTTGCAGATACCGATTGACCCCGATAACTGCTGAAAAGTTTCATCAGGGATAGAATCATATCACGCGTAGAGGCCAGGGGCGGTGTGTGTTTTGCCTTTTCCTTTTCCAAGGCGTGGTGAGGTCTCAGACGGCCTTTACGGTATGCATCAGATAGTTGACGTCAGTATCGCGTCCAAGTCTGTAGCGCTGGTTGATCGGATTGTAGCTCATGCCGATCAATTCATCGGGTTCCAGCCCGACGCTCTTTGCCCAGCGAGAAAGTTCCGAAGGTTTTATGAATTTCGCGTAGTCGTGAGTGCCCTTGGGGAGCATTTTTAGTACGTATTCGGCACCGATTACCGCGAGCAGATAGGCCTTGGCGTTACGGTTGATGGTGGAGAAAAAGACATGTCCGCCGGCTTTGATCAGTGCGGCACAGGCGGCAATGGTGCTGGCCGGGTTGGGGACATGTTCGAGCATTTCCATGCAAGTGACAATGTCAAAACGGCCGGCAGCCTGGTCAGCGAGTTCTTCTGCCGATATTTTCTGGTAATCAACCGTGTTCCCGCTTTCCAGCAGGTGCAGACGGGCCACGCCGAGTGCCTTGTCCGAGAGGTCGATGCCGGTCACCAGCGCGCCGCGTTGAGCCATGCTTTCAGAAAGAATCCCGCCACCACAGCCCACATCAAGAACCTTTTGCCCTGAAAGTCCGGCGTGCCTGTCAATCCATTCGAGGCGCAGCGGGTTGATTTCGTGCAAGGGCTTGAACTCGCTGTCCGGATCCCACCAGCGATGGGCCAGTTGGCTGAATTTGTCGAGCTCGTTCGGGTCGGCGTTGAGCATGGCGTGCAGATTATACTTGAAGGTTGAAAACAAAAAAGCCCTGCCGAAGCAGGGCTTTTTTTAACATCGGCAGAATTACTTGGAGGTGCCGATCATTTCGATGTCAGCGCGACGGTCAGGTTGCAGACAGGCGATGAGTTTTGCCCTACCCAACTTGTTCGGGCACTGATCAGGCTTGGTTACCGGTTGCGTCAGACCCTTGCCTTCGGTGTAAACACGGTTGGCCGGGATGCCCTTGCTGACCATGTAATCCTTGACTGCGGCAGCACGGCGCTCGGAGAGTCTCTGGTTGAATTCCTTGCCACCGATGCGATCGGTATGACCGACAACGATAACCACTTCGAGATTCAGCTTACCGGACTTGGCAACGACTTCGTCGATCTTCGCCTTGCCTTCAGGACGCAGGACGGACTTGTTGAAGTCGAACAGCGCATCGGCAGCGACGGTGATCTTCTCACCCATAGGCTTCGGTGTAGGTGCAGCTGCAGCAGCCACTGGCGGCTCACAGATTTCCTTCGGGATCAGGTCCTTGTCGCATTTGCAACCGTTCGGATCCTTGGCAGCACCTGCCGGAGTCCAGAAGCCGGTGCGCCAGCAAAGGCCGGTACCGCTCAAGGCGACTACGCCGCGACTGTCGATAACGTAGACACTATCGTATGTCTGTGCTTGCGCCAGCGAGGCACTGAGGCCGAGAGTTGCAGCCAGCACGGCCATCATTGAATGTTTTACAGTTTTGTTCATCTGGGTTTCCCTCGTTAGTTAAAGCCTGCGGATTTTCGTCCGCAAGGCCTGTTACGCCTCGTTATTGATAAAAAAAGATCAAACATTACGCGGACGAATTTGATTCTGCCACAAAGCGGCGAGATTTATCAACTCAATTTCACTCGTTTCAAGCAGGTGTCCATCTGCAACACGAATCTGACCGGCCACCCACACGTCGCTAACATACTCGCGCCCCGCTGAATATACAAGAAGCGAAACCGGATCATAGCATGGAGTCAATCCGATGGCATTTATATCAATGGCGCACAGGTCGGCGGCCTTGCCGTTCGAGATGGAGCCGATTACTGCGTCGAGGCCAAGAGCCTGGGCACCACCGAGCGTCGCCATGCGCAGCGCCTGATGGGCACCGATGGCGTCGGCGCGCCCGCTCTGAGCCTTGGCCAGCAAGGCGGCAAGCCGCATTTCCTGAAAAAGATCGAGCCGGTTATTACTCGCTGCACCATCGGTGCCAAGACCAATATTGACGCCCTGTGCGCTCAGGGCGGTGATCGGTGCAATGCCGCTGGCAAGCTTGAGATTTGAACTCGGACAGTGGGCAATCGTGCAGCCGTACTGAGCCAGGAGCGCGATCTCTTCGGCATTGAAATGAATCCCGTGCGCGCCAATCAGTCCGGGGCTGAGCAACCCGAGTCGATGCAGGCGTTCAAGCGGGCGCACACCAAAGCGCTGTTCGCTATCCTCAATCTCATGGGCTGTTTCATGCAGATGCAGGTGAATCGGTAAATCACACTGTTCGGCGAGTGTCAGCACCCTGGCGAAGTTCCGGTCGCTGACCGTGTAGGGAGCGTGCGGAGCCAGGCAGAAACTGAGCAGCGGCTCATCGCGCAACTCGTCGCGGGTAGCCAGTCCCTTGGCCAGATAATCGTCAGAATCGGCCGCGTAAGGTGTCGGAAAATCAAGGGCGATAAGCCCGATGGAAGCCCTCATTCCAAAGGCCAGAGCGGCCTCGGCGGCAGCCTTCGGATAGAAATACATGTCATTGAAACAGGTTGTACCGCCGCGCAACATCTCGGCGCAGGCGAGCGCCGTGCCATCGTATACGAAGTGAGCCGAGGCGTGCTTCGCCTCTGCTGGCCAGATATGTTTTTGCAGCCATTCCATCAGCGGCAAATCATCGGCGAGGCCGCGTAGGAGCGTCATTGCAGCGTGCGTATGCAGGTTGACGAAACCCGGAATCAGAACGTGATGAGGCAGTTTTTTTATCTGTTTTGGAAAAAATCTGGCATTTGCTTCAGTTTGTTGCAAAATTGCAACAATTTTGCCTTTGTCGACCGCAAGCGCGAAGTTTTCAAGAACAATATTGGCCGGTTCGACAGGAATTATCCAGCGTGCTTCAATAAGCAGATCGATGGGTGTATTCATTGGCTGATTTGCTTTTGGTAAATAAAAAGCGGAGTGGGCAGCGTTTTGCTGGATTTTGCGCTAGCTTACTGCGGATCAAAGCCAATTTCGAGCGCTGCTCGAATTTTCCTCGTGTCAGCCGATGGTATTTCCAGTGCTCGGCCATTTTTACTCAGCCATGGAAGCTGATAATCGGCCGCATTTCGCTTTCCCCGGGTTCTGGCTCGATGATGCAGGCGTGATAGAATCGCAGGTTTAGTCAAGACGACAACATCGACGCCGAAGTTTGGTTCTTGCTGGAACTATCCGGATAGAAAATGGAACAACCCGTAGAGCCATTCGCCAAAGAAACACTGCCTGTCAGCCTTGAAGACGAGATGCGCCGTTCGTATCTCGACTACGCCATGAGCGTTATCGTTGGTCGCGCCCTGCCCGATGCGCGCGACGGCCTCAAGCCGGTGCACCGGCGCGTGCTGTTTGCCATGCACGAACTTTCCAACGACTGGAACAAGGCCTACAAGAAGTCGGCGCGTATCGTCGGCGATGTGATTGGCAAGTATCACCCGCATGGCGATACGGCTGTTTATGACACCATCGTTCGCATGGCGCAGAATTTCTCTCTTCGCTACATGCTGGTCGACGGGCAGGGTAATTTCGGTTCGGTTGATGGCGATAATGCGGCGGCAATGCGTTACACCGAAGTACGCATGGCGCGCATCGGTCATGAGCTGCTCGCCGATATCGACAAGGAGACCGTCGATTTCGGACCGAACTACGATGGCTCGGAGCAGGAACCGCTGATCATGCCGGCGCGCATCCCGAACCTGCTGATCAACGGCTCGTCGGGTATCGCTGTGGGTATGGCGACCAACATCCCGCCACACAACCTCAACGAAGTCATCGATGCCTGCCTGGCGCTGCTGGCCAATCCTGAGATGACGATCGATGAGTTGATCGACATCGTTCCGGCACCGGACTTTCCGACGGCCGGCATCATCTATGGCGTTTCCGGTGTGCGCGAAGGCTATCGCACCGGGCGCGGGCGGGTGGTGATGCGCGGGAAGACGCATTTCGAGCCGATCAAGGGCAGCAATGAGCGCCAGGCGATCATCATTGATGAGCTGCCGTATCAGGTGAACAAGCGAACGCTGCTGGAAAAAGTCGGCGAGCTGGTCAACGAGAAGAGAATCGAAGGTATATCCGATCTGCGTGACGAGTCGGACAAGTCGGGCATGCGTGTGGTGATCGAGCTCAAGCGCGGTGAAGTTCCCGAGGTCGTTCTCAACTGCCTGTTCAAACAGACGCAACTGCAGGATACCTTCGGCATGAACATGGTGGCGCTGGTCGATGGCCAGCCCCGTCTGCTCAACCTCAAGCAGATGCTCGACTGCTTCCTCTCGCACCGGCGCGAGGTGATCACCCGGCGTACTGTATTCGAACTGCGCAAGGCACGGGAACGGGCGCATATCCAGGAAGGCCTTGCGGTGGCGCTCGACAACGTCGATGAGATCATCGCCCTGATCAAGGCCTCGCCGACCCCGGCTGACGCCCGTCGCGGCTTGATGGCGCGCTTGTGGATGTCGGCGACGGTTGGTCAGATGCTGCAGCGGGCGACACTCGATGCAACGCGTCCGGAAGGGCTTGGCCTTGAATACGGCTTATCGAAGAGCGGTTATCTTCTTTCCGAAGCCCAGGCCCAGGCCATCCTCGAACTGCGCCTGCAACGCCTGACCGGTCTCGAACGCGACAAGATCGTTGCCGACTATGCCGAACTGCTTGAACGCATCGCCGATCTGATCGATATCCTTGAACGTCCAGAGCGTATCAGCGAGATCATCGTCGACGAGTTGACCGGCATCCGTGCCCAGTTCGGAGACAAGCGCCGCTCGGAGATCGTTCTCAATACGCAGGATCTGGGCATCGAGGACTACATTACCCCACAGGACATGGTGGTCACCCTTTCGCATACCGGCTACATCAAGTCGCAACCGCTGGCCGATTACCGCGCGCAGCGCCGGGGCGGGCGCGGCAAGCAGGCGGCGGCAGTA
>NZ_JAEUOI010000116.1 GCF_016790145.1 Propionivibrio sp.
CAAGGGCTAACGG
This sequence comes from Propionivibrio sp., assembly GCF_016790145.1. Lineage (GTDB taxonomy): Bacteria > Pseudomonadota > Gammaproteobacteria > Burkholderiales > Rhodocyclaceae > Propionivibrio. The sequence continues at coordinate 14 of NZ_JAEUOI010000116.1, forward strand.
TTGTGCCGCAGGGCATCGACAATTTCCATGCGCGATGCCCTCCAGGCGGGATAGACGCTGGCGAGCAAGGTTGTTCCAAGTGCCAGAACGAAGGCTTCGACCGCCAGTCGGGAGGTCAGCATGATGGCCCCGGAGTAGCCCTCCGACATGCCTGGCGGTGGGGGCATGGGTATACCAACCCTTGATATCACGATTGAAAGCAGCCAGCCCAGGGCCACGCCAAGCGCACCGCCGATCAGGCCAATACTCAGGCCTTCGAAAAGAAACTGGCGCAAGATCTGACGCCTCCGCCGGCCGATGGCCAGACAGGTACCGATCTCCGACGTTCGCTCAAGGACATTCATGGTCATGGTGTTCGATATGCTGAGCACAATGACGGCGGCGATGATCAGTTCCACCACCATCACCTGCCGCGACAGGAGGGTCACCGTCTTGTTGTAGAAATCGGCCATGTCGTACCATGGAACGAACTGGATACCCTCGTCCTTGAAATCGGAACGAAGTGTCAGCAGCATGTCCGCCGTCTTCGCCGTGTCGTCGAGTACGATGATTGAAGCATGAATACCCGAAACGCGGAGCAACTTTTGCGCCAGCGGCAGTGAAACACGCAATGCGGAGTCATCATAAGCCTTGCTCACGGTAGTGAACAGACCGCGAACCTTCGCCTCGACCGCGCTGAACCCGCCCTTTGGCGTCGTTGCCATCAGAACGACCTGGTCCCCGACGACCACACCGAGATTTTCCGCCAGGCCGCGGCCAAGAAAAATGCTTTTGGCTTCATCGGGTGCAGGATCCTGCCCCTCGGTGACCAACAGGCTCGGGCTGAGTACGCGCTCCTTCTCGAGGTTGACCCCTTCGCCCAGGAACGAAAGCGTCGTCTCGCCGTGACTGATGAGGCCGTTGAATCCGATCCGTGGCGCAGCGGTACGCACCGAGGGTAGTTTCTCAATGGCCGAAATCGTTGCTGAATTCTCGGGCATGAGGTACTTGTAGGGGTCTGACTGCCCGTTCTCCAGGTAGCCGGGCCGCATGATGTGGATGTGACCGAGTCCTGACTCGATGGCGCCTTCGCGTGCCGCCCAGAATATCCATTCGACGAAGCCTGCGGTGAGCAGCAGGGCGATCACGCCGAAGGCCACGGCCGAGATGCCGAACAGGCTTCGTCGATACTGGCGAACGATATTCCTGAATGCGCTTTCGAACTCAGAGTACACGGCTTGCAGATCAAGCTTTTTCAACATTCATTCGCCCTTCGCCTGGTCCCCGGTTTATGGACAGCATTCTCGCACAGCATGCACCCGGATGCGAGTACCCGAACAGGCCGGACACCAAATCCAAACCTAATACGGCATGAAGCTCAGCTCGTCATAACGGCGCAAGCCGGAATCCAGAAAGGACGGCTGGGAATCCTCTGGCTCTGCATTCCCTACGCTCAGATTCCGGCGTGCGCCGTTATGATTGCGAAGCCTGGCCCCGAACCACGGAATGAAAAAAGCCTGAAGATGGATCTGCGTAGGCCGGCTGTATTTCATGGCCAATCCTGTTGGAACATGATGTCTGCAGCGTGACCGGACGACGCCTCGGGCTCGTCACATCCATTTGCGGGCGGGGTTGCCCCGCCAGGTTTCCCCGGCCGGAATCTTCGTTCCCGGCATCACATAGCTGCCGCCCAGCAGGGTGACGTTGTCGCCCACCTCCGTGCCAGGCAGAATCACCGAATTGACGCCGATGGTCGCCCCGGCGCCGATGTTAACGGCGCCGCAAACGAACTTGCCGCCATAGACCATGTTTCCTGAAACCAGCGAGGCATTCCCCAATACCGCACCTGCTCCGATGGTCACCATGTAGGGATCGTCAATCGTTCCGCCAAGGGCCACGTCGGCACCCACCCTGGCGCCGAATAGCATCTCGATCAGCGGTTTGACGAAGACGGGCGTGAACGGATTGAGTGCTCCCTGCCCCAACCGGTAGACGATGGTCAATAGCTTCCAGTAGGTGAAGACCGAGGAATCCATCGAATATTCGCCAGGCTCCATCGGCCGGATCTTCAGCAGCACGCGAACGAGCAGTGCGGAGAGCAGTCCGTAACAAAGCAGTGCGAGCATCAGATCGACGATGACGTGATATTCGGAGAAGAAGGCTGTCGACAGCGGCCGGAGGAGGGCAATCAAAGCGAGCACGCTCGCCAGGATCGCGCCGATCGCGCCACCGCACAACAGGAAGTCCACATAGCTCGTCTTCACTCAGTTCTCCTCAATCAAATTCGATCCTGACACGCTTTACGAACGGCCGCAACAGGGCGCAGAATGCCGAGATATGAATCGCCGTGATCTTGTGCATGATGCCTACCAATGGCGTGTAGCGCAGGATTGTCGCCGTCGGGAAGCGGTCGCCAGGCCTTGATTTTCTCACCTAAGGTGGATGAGCGGCCATTCTCTTGATGCGATTGCACTGCTGGCAGTACTCTGTTTGACGACTTCAGGCGGGTTTTAGCTGTCGGGAAATTTTACACACGGGAATTCAGGTCTACGCCGAATATTTATAACTCATTGATTTATTAGAGAACAACAAACCTGGCATGAAGAGTGCTTTAAGAAAGCTGCCAGCACATTGCAGGCTCACTTTGAAAGGAAAAGCTATGAAATCATTTAATAAACTGGCTGTGGCAATTAGCGCCGTGGGTCTGCTTACGACTGCTGCCCCGACTTTTGCTACCCCTGTCCTCACATTTACTACTGCAAACTACGGTGTGCAGTCTTTAGATGTTTTTGGCGGATTCGACTGGAACTCAGCCGCGTCTGCGGTCACCACCGGCTTTACTGGCACTACTGGTGATATCACTACTACGACGTATTGGGCGAATGCAGTTTCAATTCAAAACCCTTCAGGCGGGAATTTCTTGACCCCCGGTATTTCCCCTGCCGCTCCTCTATCCGGTCCTACCCAAGGTTGGGAGTTTACTGTCAAATCCACCATTACAGAAATTGTGACTTGCGTAGATGTTTTATGCACTCAAGCAAATTTCAGCACGCTCGGTGGTGTGTTTGACATTTATTATCAAGATCTCGCGGATGCAAATCTGCTGACCGGGGCAGGTATCACCAACGGTACCAAGGTGTTCTCTGGCGCGATCAATCCAGGATTTGCAGGCACTTTTACTAATGTTGGAGCAGGAGGAATAGGTATTTTCAACTTCACGGGTAATTTAAGTTATGTGAATGCCGCTTTTGTGGACACCAGCCTCCTGAATACCACTGCAGTTTCGACTCTTCAAATTGGGAGTTTTACTACAGCCTGGGCGGCTCCATCAAATCTTCCGGGTGCCGGTGGTGCCAGTGGTGCTGCGATTTCTCCAGATGACTTGGTCTTCCAGGCCGACGGCAACCAAAAATTCAACAGAATTCCCGAGCCCGGCACAATGGCGCTTCTGGGCCTGAGTCTGGTGGGTCTCGGCTTTGCCCGTCGCCGTAAAGACTAATAGCTACAGTTGCATCAGTAACCAAGCCGTCCCCAAGGGGGCGGCTTTTTCTTGCCTGCTTTCTTGCCCTGGCGTCATTGACTGATGAGAGTTTATTCGACCTGCCCGTGCAACGCTGGTATTAAATGCCGGAGATCGCCCTTGGAAACCGTTCTTCGGCACGACAAGTGCCGAACCAACCGCGGACGGCCTGGGCGCGTTCGCGGAATGAAGCCTCGTGCACCAGGCCTTGCACCATTTCTCCCACGCGGTCGCTCGTCACCTGATCCGCGCGTATTGCAAGTCCGGCGCCCGAGCGGGTGACAAAATGCATGTTCAGCAACTGGTCGAGATTGGCAGGTATCCCGAGTACCGGGGTTCCGGCCTGAAGCGCTTGGTGAGTGCCCGGACTGCCGCCATTGCAGATGACCAGTTGCGCCATGGCCGCCATTTCGTTGCCCGGAAGCATCCCCTGTACGACGTCGACATGACCCAGATCCTGATCGGTGATGGGCGTTGCCGTGCCAACGGCGACGCGGCACCCGGCCGCGTGGACAGCATTCACGACGTGACGCAACAGGCGGGAATCGCCGGAGCTGCCCAGCGATATGTACACCAGCGCTCTTGAATCGCCGGCCTCGTTCAATGAGGCGGGGACCGAGCCTGGCGGAGACCAGGTGATCGGTCCGATATATTCGTAGCGTCCGGCCTGGCCCGAGTCCGTGGTCGGAACGAGTTCCGGGACATCGGCAAACAGCGTGACGTCGCCTTCGCTGAATATCCGCAGCAGATCGAAACCGAGCGAGGGCCTACCGTGCTTCCGGCACAGCCGGTGCATCGGCAGGCTGTGCTGAGCGAAGATCAGCGGCCGCAGCAGGCCGAAAACGCTGTCAGTAAAACCGACACCGAACAGGCGCGTGGCGGCGTGCACCGGAACTTCGAATCGCGCCTGTGCGAAGGGGCTCCAGTAGGCATTCGATATCGCCAGATAGGGAATCCCGGCCAGCCGTGCGCTGACCGCCAGCGACAGGCGGAAATCGCCGACGATGACGTCGGGACGCACCTCGCCGATAACCCGCAAGTCGTCAGCAACATAGCGCTCGAGCACCGCGAAGGGGAACACCGGACGGCCCGCCGACACGGCCGCCAGGTAGGCGCGGGTGCCGATGCACCAGAGATCGCGGACCTCCAGCCCCGCGGCTTCGACGAAGCGGCGGAAATCGGCGCCGGTGGCGACACTGACCTCATAGTGTGCGCGATCAAGGCTGCTGGCGAGCACGATCGGGCGGACCACATGCGCCAGCGTGGCGGGCTCGGCGAAAAACAGGACGCGCTTTTTATGGCTCATCGTCGCTACGGCCGCTGCGGGTTGTGTTCCAGATAGTAGCCCAGTACCTTGTCGAGGTAACTGCCGGGCGCCGGCAGGCTGAGGCCGGCGGCAGCAAGCAGGGTTTGCGTTCGGCGGTTGGCGAAGGTCTGCTCAGTGGCCAGATAATCGAGAAACACCGGAAGCGTCTTGATCGCCCGCCGGGCTTCGTTGGGCATGAAGAAGCTGACCCCGTTGAGCAGCGCGAGAAAGACTCCGTTGGGCAGGCTGATGACCGGCGGAAGCCTGCGGCCGGCTGTGCGAAAGGCACGCCGTACGTTTTCGCGCAAAGGCTCGAGCGCCAGGGCCTGCTCCGGCCCCGAGCAGGAATGGAGGATACGGCCGCTGCTGCTGGCTGTGGTGCTTGACCAGGCGATGGCCCGGGCGACGTAATCGGCGGGAACGATATCGAGCCGGGCCCGGCCAAAACCTGGGGAGAGTCCCAGCGTGCGCCGCCCGGACAGAAATTCGCACAGATGGTAGAAGATCTGGAAATGGATGATGCGACCGCTCACCGTATCGCCGACGACCATGCTCGGCCGATGCACGGTCAGCGGCAGGCCACGCTCAACCTCGACGCGCAGGATATCCTCGGCTTCTGCCTTGGCCTGTTCGTAAGTGTTGTGGAACCCGCGCGGCGTCAGGATCCACTCTTCGGGAACGGTGCCGTGCGTACGACCGCCGACACCGACGGTGCTGACGAATTCGATCTTTTCCAGAAGAGAGCAGGCGTGCGCCAGTTCGATGATGTGGCGCGCCGAGTCGACGGACGAGTGGCGCGCCTGTTCGATGGGCAGGTTCATCCGCACGTTGCCGGCCGAGTGCACGATATGGGTGCATCGGGTACATAGCCCGCGATACGTCACCTCGTCGAGGCCGAGACGGGGAAGGGTGACGTCGCCGCATACCGCGCGCACGCGTTGTCGCGATGCCGTGTCGGCGGAGCCGATCTGCCAGAAGCGGTAGAGCTCTTCGAGTCGAACGGCCAGCTCGTCAGCCGATTTTGCTCGCAGCAGCAGATTGACGCAGGTATCGGTGTCCTGCAGCAGGATCGGAATCAGGGCGCTGCCGATGGCGCCCGTGGCGCCGGTGACCAGGTAGGTTTTCATAGGCTGCAAAATAGATAGAGTCCGTCATCACTTTGCGCCTCGATGCGGGCGCCGGCTGCCGCGTCGATGTGCGAGTAGAGTGCGTTCAAGACCTTAGCATACTTCGTCTCAATATTGAGCCGGCGCAGTTTCAGATTGGCGGTCAGTTCGCCTCCGGCAATGGTCAAGGCCTGCGCCGTGATGACCAGTCCTGCCGGGCGCTGGTAAGCCGGCAATGCGGCTACGGCCTGCGTAACTTCGGCTCGCAAGCGTTCACAGAGCAGGTGTCGATCTTCTTGCCAGGCGGCCTCGGTGATGATGAGCAGGGCAACCGGCTGGGCGCGTCGGGCGCCAAACACGAGGGCATGCTCGACCTGCTGCACCTGCTTCAGGTGGCATTCGATACTGGTGGGTGCGATGCGGCGACCGGTGGAGGTCTTGAAAATTTCGGATTTGCGACCGATCAGGGTGATGAAACCTTCGGCGTCGATGCTTGCAAAATCGCCGCTGGCGAGGAAGCCATCCGCATCGACCCGGGCTTCTGCCAGGCCTTCACCAAAATAGCCGCTGAACACGCCGGGCCCGCGCACCAGCAGTTCACCGTCCTCGGCGAGCCTGACTTCGCAGCCCGGCAAGGGTTGACCAACGCTGCCGAAACGATAACGATCGGGGCGGTTCAAGGCGATCGGTATGATGTTTTCGCTGAGACCGTAGGCTTCAAGGAGCGGCAGACCCATGGCATGAAAGCGTTCGAGCAGCCATAAGGGCATGGGGGCCGAACCGCTGATCATGAAGTGCAGATTGGAGCCCAGAATGCCACGCAGTTTGCTCAGTACCAGGCGCTCGGCCAAAGCCCATTGCAGCTTGAGCAGGGTTCCGGACGCTCGGCCAGTGCGCTCGGCGCGGGCGTTCAGGTCGCCGATGCGCAAGGCCCAGTGCACCAGATGCCGCTGCCAGGCCGGTTTTTTCGCGATGGCCTCCTGCATGCCGGCATAAAGCTTCTCATAAAAACGGGGAACGCCGATGAACAGATGCGGCTCGATGAGCGGGACGAATTTCATGATTTCCCGCGGGTCGGCGACGTAGAATGTCTGCGCGCTGCGCTCAATCGCACACAGGTTGATCATCCGCTGAAAGAGGTTCGACAGGGGTAACCAGCAGGCCAGGCGCTTGCCCTCGCCGATATCGGGAAAGGCTGAAAGTATGGCGGACACGGCTAGGCACATCTGCCGATGGCTGTACTGGATGCCCTTGGGTGCACCGGTGGTGCCGGAGGTGAAAATGAGGGTTGCCGCATCGTCTGGCTGTGACTGATCCCAATCGACTCCCTCGGCGGAGTCTGCCAGGAGTGAGTCAAAGGCCACGATTCCGGGCGCTGTGGGCGGCTCGATGCTGACGATGAAGCGCAGGTTTCCTCGTGCCTCATTTCCCAGCTTTTCGAGCAGCGAAGGATGGCCGAGTACAACCCCTGCGAAATTGCAGCGCCGGGCGATCTCCTGCGTGTGTTCGTCGAGTGCGTATGGATCCAGTCCGACGGCAACACCGCCGGCGGCCAGCACGCCGAGTTGCGCAAAATCCCACTCTTTGCACGTGGCGGACATGATGCCCACCCGATCGCCGTGTGCCAGGCCGATTCTTTTGAATCCAGCGGCCAGGGCAGCAACCGCTTTGCCGTAGTCGCCCCAGGTGGTCGGAATCCATTGACCCGAAGACGACAGTTGCCACAGCGCCGCTGCATCCGGGCTTTGGGCGCAACGCGCGCGCAATAGACCTGGCACTGTCCCTGTTGCGCTATTCTGCAATTTGTCCGGCCGGGGTGTGTTCCTCATCGCGTTCATCATCGATTTCCACGAGCTGATCTAACCGTGTCAGGCGTGAATCGCCATCGCTCAGGCCGGTCCCGTAATCGGGTCGTAGGCGCCATAGGGTTTGGTGATGCGCAGATCGTTGGTTGTCAGCCCGAGCCAGTTGAGGCTGCGCGTCACTTCCTTGCCGGGACCGAGCCGGTTCCGGATCAAGAAATCGACCATTGGCCCCATGAAACGCCAGTAGTTGCGGTTGGCCTTGCCGCGCCGGATCAGTGCCGAGAATTCAGGCGCATAGGGGTTGTAGCCGAAGGTGCGCAGGTCGGAATACATCAGCAGCCAGTTGATTGGGTAGTTGCTGTGGATCGGATTGGCGTGTTTGCTGGTGGCGACCAGTCCGAGTTCGACAACCTTGCGCATGATCTCTTCCTGGTTGTAGGGCCATGCATGGAAAGGGGCGAGGTAGCGCGGGAAGTGTGTTCCCGCCGGATAGTCTCCAGGCTTGAAAAAGCGGCCAAGATCGTCGGCACTGAATTCGCCGCAGCTTGCCAGTTCGGGCGGTGTCCAGTCCGTCTCGCAGATCAGCTTGCGCGAAAACTCGTAGAGCATGCGCTCGGGTTCGGGCTGACCAGGTGAATATCCTGCCAGCACCAGGGGGATGCCTTTCTCGATGGCCAGCTTGATGGCGTCGCCTTCGAAGAGTGGCGCGTAAACGTAGGAGATGGTATAGACGGCACCGCGTTTCTCCTGGTTGCGCAGCAGGTAGCGGAAAGTTCTCTCGTAGAAATCGTTCGAGGGGGAGTAGGTGATGTGATCGATGTTGAGCTTGGCCAGTGCGCGCCGGATGTTATCCCAGGCCAGTGCGGGAATGTTTACGTCAACAGTGAAAGCCAGCACCTTGAGCTTGCACTCGACCTTGAGCCGGTAAAGGAGATAGATACTGTCCTTCCCGCCGCTCAGCGGAACCAGGCAGTCATATTCGCCCTGGCCCTTGCATTGTGCCAGGGTCTTTTCGAAATCGGTTTCGTAGTCCCGGCGGTTTGCCTCTTCTTTGTCCGTCTCGGACGCCAACTGGCCGCTGTCGTGACACAGATTGCAAATGCCGTCCGAAGATAGTGATATGTCGGGTACGGCATCGGGTATCAGGCATTTGAGGCATCTTTTCATGGTCTATCCCTCACAGCATCCGCAAACTGAATCACGGTTACAGCGCCCGGTGGACGGTGCGCCAAGTTTCAATGCACATGTCCTATGTAGGTGGAATTGGCTTTTTTGCACCTGTCTGGCTACCGTGAAGCCGGAATGGTAGTTAACCCGAAAGCAGGGGGGCAACAACCTTCACAAGGGTGCCCGAATATTTAATCGTATTGCCGCCGCGATGCCGGAAACAATTGGCTCAACTCCTGCATTCGCCGACGCAGGAACTCGGTTTCGTGGCTGGAAAAAAAATGGGGGTAGAGTGATTTTTCTGTTTGCTCGAGGCATGCGGCGTGGCGGGCTATCTGTTCTTCGATGAAATCCGTTTCAATGTGCAGCAGCACCGCCGGGGCGTTGACGCGGCTGCATGTTTTTCTATCCCCGATTTGATTGAAACCAAGAAGACGCTGGTAATAAGGCGCGTGGCGTGGATTGACTTCAACCACGGCGTCGGTGACGCGATGCAAGTGGCGGGCCATTATATGCATGAGGTGGAAAAGGGTTGCCAGCAATTCATTGGAGCCCAAGCGGGAACTGACGGCGAACCCGGTCAGTTCGCATACGGTATCTGCGCGCCTGCGCAAGGCATCGATTTCCCTGCAATAAAGATCATCAGCGAGCAACCCGTCTTCAGAATCGACATTAAGGGACAAGGTGCCGAGGGTGTCCTTGCCTTTGCAGGCTTGCAGGGTTATATGGTTTGGGCGGGGCCTTGAATCGGGTTTGTCAAACCGATAACCGCGCCAGGAATACATCCGGCGGATCAGCGCACTGACCTCGTTTAGCCGTTCTTCAGTGTCTGCAACTTGGACATGAAAATCGCTCCGCACAACAAGAATGCTGTCGTTTGCGGAAAGCCGATTTCTGTCACTGCGTCGTTCGCCCAAAACCGCGTTCGGCGGGCAGACAAAGTCAGTATTCCTGAAAAAATACCCAGGAGTGTGAATTAGTTGGCCTTCTGAATGCATGAATATAAGTATCCTGATTGTGTTCTGATCAGTCAGCCATGCGTCGGCTGCAAGGAGAAATTCAAAAAATCTTCAAGCAGAGATTTCCTGGTAGCCATGATGAATTTAAGCACATCACGTGCATTTTTCCTATGAGTAATATAAAGCTGCGAGCAGTTTACACGAGACTGAGCCGTATGCAAGGTCTCGAATTGTCGTGTTTTGACTACAAAAATCGGGTGTTGCTAATTGTTGCGGCATATTTCTGGAGCGTGCAAGCCCCTGCTGGTGGTATTTTTCCGCTAGTATCACGTTTTTTGATTTATCCGGGTTCCATGGGGCAGTAGTCGATTAAAGGAGATTGGTATGTTTGTCAGCCTGTATGGCGGTGTGGGTACCGCGTTGCGTTGGGTCGTAATCGGGATGCTGGGGGCTTTGCTCTCCGCTTGTTCCAGTTATCCGCCTGCCCCTACTATGGCGGCTTCGCCAGATTACAATTATCTCATCGGTCCGGGCGATATGGTCAATATCGTAGTATGGCGCAATCCTGAGCTTTCGATGTCCGTCCCGGTGCGACCTGATGGAAAGATTACAGCACCGCTGGTTGAAGATCTGCCGGCGATGGGAAAGAATCCTTCGGCGCTGGCCCGCGATATCGAGGGCGCGCTCGGCCAGTTCATTCGCGATCCGGTCGTTACGGTCATCGTTACCGGCTTTGTCGGGCCTTACAGCGAGCAGATCCGCGTGGTGGGCGAAGCAGCCAAACCGCAGACGCTGCCTTACAAGCAGAACATGACCCTGCTCGATGTCATGATCGTAGTGGGTGGACTGACCGATTTTTCCGACGGTAACGCTACAACGCTCCTGCGCTCGGCCGAAGGGAACAAGCAGTACAGGGTGCGTGTCGGGGATCTGATCAAACGCGGCGATGTGTCGGCTAATGTTGAAATGAAGCCGGGTGACGTGCTGATCATTCCACGTAGCTGGTTCTGATTTAATCTCATTGACACCAGTGGCGTCTTCGGACACAGCAGTTTTGTTCTAAATTACTAGCGGAAACAAACAGAATCCGATGGATGAATTAATCAGACAAGCGATGACTATTCTGCGAGGGATGTGGAAGCATCGCTGGCTTGGGTTGATAGTCGCTTGGGTCGTCGGGGCGATAAGTGTCGTTACGGTTTTCCGTATTCCTGACAAATATGAAGCTTCGGCGCGTATTTACGTCGATACCCAGTCCATACTCAAGCCGCTGATGGCCGGTCTTACGATCGAGCCCAACCTCGACCAGCAGATCATGATTCTGAGCCGGACGCTGATCAGCCGCCCCAATGTGGAAAAGCTGATCCGCATGGCTGATCTTGATCTCAATATCAAATCCAAGGAAGCGCAGGACGCTATGGCTGAGGGGTTGATGAAGTCGCTGACCATCAAAAGCACTTCACGTGACAATCTCTATACGCTGGCCTATGACGACCAGGATCCGGACAAGGCGAAGCGGGTAGTGCAGTCGCTGGCTTCCATTTTTGTTGAATCAAGCCTCGGCGACAAGCGCAAGGATACGGACTCCGCCAAGAAATTCATAGATGACCAGATTCAGGTCTATCAGAAAAAACTTGAAGAAGGGGAGAACCGTCTGAAGGAGTTCAAGCTGAAGAACCTCGCAATGCAGTCTTCTGACGGCAAGGATTATTTCGGCCGCATGGGCGAGATCAGTGCTGCACTTGAACAATCGAAGCTTGAACTGCGTGAGGCGGAAAATTCCCGTGATGCACTCAAGCGGCAGATCGTCGGAGAGGAACCTGTACTGTTACCGGATACTCCCGAATCGATTACCGGCGTTTCTGTTCCCGAGATCGATGGTCGTATCGATACCATGAAACGCAACCTTGACGGATTGTTGCAACGCTATACCGAGAAGCATCCTGACGTTGTGAGTACGCGACGCTTGATCAAGGATCTGGAAGAGCAAAAGCGTGAGGAAATTACTGCCCGGAAAAAGGTTGCTCCTTCCAGCCCGGGTTCTCTGGTCAATAACAACCCGGTTTTTCAGCAACTCAAGGTATCCCTCGCCGAAAACGAGGCGACTGTGGCTTCTTTGCGTGTCCGGGTGGCCGAGTATCAGTCGCGTTACGACCGGTTGAAGGACTCGGTGAAGATGATTCCACAGATTGAGGCTCAATTCGCCCAGCTCAATCGGGATTACGAGATCGACAAGAAGAATTACGAAAGTCTGGTCTCACGTCGTGAGTCGGCTACAATTTCCGGCGAAATGGATGCCAGTACCGGGGGGGTTGAATTCCGCCTTATCGATCCGCCGCGGGTTTCTCCGCGGCCCGTTTCACCCAATCGTCTTCTGCTTTTGCCTTTGACCTTGGCCTTGGCCCTGGGCGCAGGTCTTTTCGTGCCCTTTGCGGCGAGCCAGATTCGCCCTGTTTTCTTCGACGCTCGTGCTCTGCGTGAAGTGAGCGGACTCCCCTTGCTCGGAACGGTTTCAAGACAGGTGGAAGAAGCGGATAGACTTAAGGAGAAAAAGGATCTCAAGCGATTTATTGCTGCTTTCGCATCACTTGTTGGCATCTATGGTATGGGGATTGCGTTTCTGTTTGTTTTTTCAATCCGTACTGCTTGAGGAATAGCGATGAGCCTCATTGAACAAGCGGCACAACGATTGGAGCAACTGCGCCAGGCGGGGGTTGATATACCTTCCCCGTCGGCAGAGACTGCCGAGACTGTCTCTAAGCCGATGGTTGAGCAGGCGCTACCGCCCGTGCCTCCGGAAGAGTTGCACCCTCCAGCCAAACAGGATGAGATGATGGTTCTCCAGTCGCCGGAAATGGTCATGTCCCGGCGCGTTGAACTTGATCTGGAAATGCTTTCGGCGGCGGGCATCATTCGTCCCGATTCTCCGCGATCCCAACTTGCGGATGAGTACCGGGT
>NZ_JAEUOI010000032.1 GCF_016790145.1 Propionivibrio sp.
GGTCGCTACTGGCATTGTCCACCAGCACGATCTCGGAAGTGCGTGCCAGGATGTCTGCGGGAATTCGCCGTAAAACCTCGCCGACAAATCGCTCGGCATTGTAGGCAGGGATGTAGATGGCCAGGGTCATGCGGCTCCCAAGGCGCTGGTGGACGCAGTTTGTGGCGGCGCGTCAGGCTGGTCCTCGCGCTTGCGTGCCTTGACCGTCATGATCTCGCCGAAGGCCGCCGCCAGCGGCAAGGTGAACCAGATGTCGCGCACCATCGGCGTCATGCTCAGAAAGAAGACCTGCCCAACGAGGGCGACGAACAGGGCACGTGCATAAAAGGATAATTCGGGATCATTCCAGGCGCTGGCAACGCCGCGGAAGGCGATGAACCACAGCCACAAAAGAAAAAACAGGGCGAAGACGCCACTTTCGGAAGCGACTTGAAAAAAGCTGTTGTGGATCTCTGCGGGATGGAAGGGGCTCACTGCCCAGCCAGGCAGGTATTGCATGTACTCATGAATGGCCTGTCCCAGCCCGACGCCGAACAGCGGGTGCGCCATGAACAGGTTCCAGCCGCCAACCGAGGATTCGATGCGAAACTGGAGTGAGCCGGCGACGGAAGTGAGCTGATCGCTACGCACCGCCTTGCCAAAGTGGCGAATCTCCTCAAGGGTCTGGGCGAGATCGGGCAGGCTCCACGCATGCGCGGCCAACAGCGCAAGAAAGCCGAGGAATCCGATGACAACGACAGCACGGCCGAAGCGGGTAAAAAAGTACAGCGCAACGGCCAGCATCAGCACCAGGGCAAGCAGTGAACTGCGTGAATAAGCGGCGTACCAGGCGTACAGCATCAGGGCTATGGCTGCCGCCAGCGGCAAGCGCCAGAACAGGCGCGCGCGCAACAGAAGGAGCACAGCGAAAGGCAAGACCATCTGCAGGAAGCCGGCGAGGTAGATCGGGTGTGGCGTGGTACCCTCGGCGCGGAAGGTGCCTTCGGTGGAATCGACCCTGGCAATCGACGAGAAACGCCAGTCACCGGGCAGTACCAGACGGAAGTGTACTTGCGCAATAACGATCAGTGCTTCCAGGATACCGACGAGCACGAGTACCAGCACCACCTGTCGAACATCCTGAGGGCGTCGCACGAAGCTCAGCGTAACGAAGAACATGGCCACCCGCGTAGCGTAGCCAGCCAGTTCCTTGTTTAGGCTCAGCATGTCCAGCGGCACCCGCTGCGTTAGCAAGGCGACGGCGAGCGAGAGCAGGATCGACAGGAAAAACAGCGAACCCACGCGAGCCGCCGTGCTGCCGAGCGGATTCGGCCACGGACAGCGGCGAATCAGCGCATTGCTCAGGATGCCGAGAGCAACCACCGGAATGACCACACGCGTGACGGTCAAGCCCTGCCCGAAGTCGATGGTCACCGGAATGGCCGCAACCAGCAGCCAAAAGCACCACTGCGGGTGCACCAGCAGCAGTAGCACCACTGGTGCGCCAACGATCAGCAACAGCGCTTTCAGCCCGAACAGGCCGGTTGCGAGACCCAGAACCATTCCCACTATAAGAACAATGGGGATGTTCGGTGAAGTGTGCTGCATGTGCATGGCGATTGAAGAGGTGCGCCTGGCTCAGGGTGTAGCGTCATCGGATTCGAGCAGCACGACGCGCTGCTCGTCCGGTGCCTGAGCGTTGTACGGGTCATCGGCATAGGCCAGCAGCAGCATCATTCCGCTGCCGTTGTTCTTGAAGGCGTGCGCCACGCCGGGGGCAACTTTGATGATTTCAGGCGCATCCGCACTCAGTTCGACCAGTGCCGACTCCCCGCTTGCCATGACGCGCACCGACATCAGGGCGCGTCCCTGGATGACAGAGAACCACTCGCTCGCTCGCTCGTGAAAGTGATTGCCTTTGACTTGACCGGCATGGGCTGCGGTGATGTAGATCTCTCCGAAATCGAGCGGGCCGTTGATATGCTCGCGCATCAGCAGTTTCACCAGCCAGCCGCGCGTGTCTTCGCGCTTGAGCAGTTTGCGCCGGGTGACGCCTGGAAGGATTTGGGTGTCCTGCATGTCGTGCTCCTTCATGTCAATTGACCCGCGCGCAGCGCCTCGCGGTACCAGGGGATGACGCTGGCGATGCCTTCGGCAAACGGCGTGCGCGGTCGCCAGCCTAAAAGGTCGCGAGCCTTGCTGGCATCGCCACAACTGCGCCACAGCTCGGCGCTGCGATAGGGTAGTGCACCAAACAAGGGCTGCCCCCGGCTTCCGGCCAAGCGGAAGATCAGGTCCACCGCCGCACGTACCGAGGTTTCCTCACCGCTGCTCAGGTTAAAGATTTCGCCGTCAATACCCGGCACCAGCGCGGCACGCAGATAGCCGTCGACGATATCGTCGACGTAAGTGAACTCACGTGTCTGTTCGCCCAGAGTCATCGGGAATTCGCGGTCCTGCAGCGCGGCCAGGATGGCCTGGGGAATCAGCCGTACGGCTTCCTGTTCAGGCCCGTAACTCAAGAATGGGCGCATCGTCACCACCGGCACACCGCGCGTACGGTAGGCCATCTCGCACCACATGGTGGCCGCCGCTTTTGACACCGAATAGGGTGACACCGGACGCGGAGCGGCAACTTCAGTGATCGGCGGCGGCATGTCGCCGTACTCTTCGCAACTGCCGGAATTGACGATGCGCGTGACGTTGACGTCGGCCAGGGCATTGAGCAAACGCACAGTGCCGGTGAGGTTAACCGCCAGCGCCAATTCGTCATTGCTGCGGTCGCGACTGACGTTGGTAAACGCGGCCATATGGAAGGCGTAGCGCGGACGGATCTCGGCCACTGCCCTGAGCAGGGACTGTGGATCGCAGAGGTCGGCACGCGACACCTGGATGTGCTCGAGCAGTGGGAGAAGCTTGTGCAGTGAAGCCGTTGGCCGCAACAGCACCGCAACCTGAGCACCGTAGCCAACCAGTGCGCGCGTCAGGTGTGCACCGATGAAACCCGAGGCACCGGTGACCAGCACGCGTTCGCCGTGCAAGGCTTCAAGGTTGACTGTTGAATGAATCATGTCAGTGCTCGTTGACTAATTGCCTGGTTTTGACGGCGGTCCGGTACGTACCTTGAACAGGTAGTTCGGATTTTCGCCGACGCTTTGCCGCCATGCTGTTATCTCTTCGGCATAAGGCTCGCCGAGCCGCGGCAACTGGCAGCAGATCTCGGCAATGAGGAAATCGCCAAGCGTCAGCGCCTTGACCCGCGGCATACCTGGAAGCACCCGGCTCATTACTTCTCGCAGCACTGGCGCCCGGTTGACTTTCTTGTCACCGGAGGGGCCGAACTCGGGCAGGAACATCGGCCTCTGCGTGGTCTCACCCCAGGCTGTGTAACCAGGGCCCAACGCGCGCTCGATCACTGCTGCGTCCTTGCTGACCGTATGGGTCCATGCCGGGTCGACGAAGTAGGTACTCTGGCCGACCCAGTCAATGTAATCGTCACCGGGATAGAAGAACTTCGGATGCAGCCAGGGACTGTAATTCCTGCCCTTGGGGTCCATGTATCCGCTGCTCGCATACATGAACCAGGTGACGTTCTTGACACCCTCCTGGCGAAAGATATCGATCACGCGAATATGCGCATCGCGGATCCGCTCCGGTCCGTCGGGCCAGGCCGGGTCGCCATACTGGCCGCAGATGTCGTCAACCCGCGAAATGCTGCTGATACCATCCTTGCCAAAGGCAAATGCACCCTGCCAGTTGAGTTCCGAGAACAGGCTCATCATGATCGGTTTGCCAAAAGCCTTGGTCTGTCGTGCCACGCTGCGGATGTATTCGTCGAAGTCGCCTTTGAGCAGCCGCGGCAGGTTGATCTCGGTCTTCTTCAGACCAAACCACCAGGCAGTAGAAGTCCAATCGCAACACTGCATCGCCCAGGTCAGCGCCAGTATCGAGCCCTGCTCGGACAACTGTTGCGCCAACTGTAGCGGCGTAACGCCCTTGTCTTCCATGTCGCTGTTGAGCGTGCGCAGTGTTGGATTCTTCCTGTAATAATCCTCGTCGGTCAGCCAGTCGTGGAAGGTAAAGACGATGGCTGGCGCTTTTCCGGTTTTGCGCTGGAACTCCTTCACGTCGGC
>NZ_JAEUOI010000118.1 GCF_016790145.1 Propionivibrio sp.
CATCCTTCCGGTGTTTCCGAGCCTTCGAGCGCTGACCAGCTGCTCACCCGGGAACTCAAGCAGGCACTGGCTTTGGTCGATGTTCGGGTGCTCGATCACTTCATTGTGGCCGGGACGTCACAGCCCTTGTCGTTCGCCGAACGCGGGTTGCTGTAATCGGGTCATCAGAAATAGCTTGAAACATCACGGCAATTTAGGCTAGAATCGCCGGCTTTCTTCCCAAGATCAACTGGAGCAACAATCATGGCGCGTGTCTGCCAAGTAACGGGTAAAGGCCCGATGGTCGGGAACAATGTTTCCCATGCCAACAATAGAACGAAGCGTCGCTTCCTGCCTAATCTGCAGTACCGCCGTTTCTGGGTTGAAAGCGAAAACCACTGGGTACGCCTGCGCGTTTCCACCGCCGGTCTGCGCACTATCGACAAGAACGGTATCGACGTTGTGCTCGCTGATCTGCGCGCTCGCGGCGAGATCTGACAAGGAACTTCTGCCATGCGTGAAAAGATCAAACTCGAATCGACGGCCGGCACCGGTCATTTCTATACCACCACCAAGAACAAGAAGACCATGCCCGAGAAAATGGAGATCAAGAAGTACGATCCCAAAGTTCGCAAGCATGTGGCGTACAAGGAAACCAAGCTGAAGTAATCTGCTCGTGGATAAAAAAACCTCGCTCAATCAGCGAGGTTTTTTTTCGTCTCTCATCTTGCCATGCTGCCGAGTCACCCTGCCTTGAATGCCTTGCAGAAACGCAATTCTTCGGGATAGGGGAAGAAATCCTCAACGTGACCCGAAAGAATTTTATCCTGCGCAGATTTCCAGAATTTGACATTCAGAAGATCTCGGTGGTACTTCAGAAAAGCCGTGCGAACCTTGGGCGATCCGAGCAGGAAGGAGGCAAATTCCTCGGGAAAGACATCGTTTCTGCCGACTGAATACCAGGGCTCACTCGACATTTCCATTTCCGGATAGGGGGCTTCCGGAATGACGCGGAAGTTGCAGTCGGTCATGTATTCGATTTCGTCGTAATCGTAGAAAACCACGCGCTTGTATCTTGTAATACCGAAATTTTTCCACAGCATGTCACCAGGGAAAATGTTGGCTTTCGCCAGTTCGCGAATGGCATTGCCGTATTCGAGAACGGCGTGGTCAATCTCTTCGGGTGTTGCGCCATCGAGATAAATGTTGAGCGGCGTCATGCGCCTTTCAATGTAGAGGTGCTTGATGACCAGATCGTCCCCGTCTTCTTCAAGCAGCGATGGAACGTGCGCGCGCAATGCCTCAAGCAGTTCATCCGAAAAACGGTTTTTCGGCAAGGCAACGTCCGCAAAATCCAGAGTGTCCGCCATCCGCCCGACGCGGTCGACCTTCTTGACCAGCATGTACTTGGCTTTGACAGTGTCGTGATCGACCTCTTTCGTTGGCGCAAAGACATCCCGGATGATCTTGAACACATAAGAATAGGAGGGAAGGGTGAACACCAGCATGACCATGCCGAGAACACCCGGTGCGATGATGAATTTGTCCCTTGAGTGGCGCAGGTGTTCCTTCAGGTCGCGGTAGAACATCGTTTTCCCCTGCTTGCCGAGACCGAGCATGGTGTAGATTTCAGAACGCGGCTTGTTCGGCAGGATGCTGAGCAGGAACTGAACGTAACCCGAGGGAACCTCCATATCGACCATGAAGTAAGCGCGAGATAACGAGAAGAGCAGAACAATCTGTGAGGGATCGAGCAAAATGGTATCGAGTACCAGTTTGCCTTCCGGCGTGTGCAGGACAGGAACGGCGAAAGGAATCTCAACGTGGCCGTTGATCGCCTTGCCAAAGATATAGGCGCCCTTGTTCCGGTAAAAAGCGGAATGCAGCACCTGAATATGGACATTGGGTTCAGCCTTGGGCCAGCCGCCGAGATACTTCTCGGCCGTCCGCATGACATAAGTAATATCCCGGTCGAGGTCTTCAAAGGGGCGTTGCCAGTTGAAATCGGTAATGATCTGCTTCAAGGTCTGGCGAAGCCCATCTTGCTGGGGGTAATAGCTTGAATACACGGGCGGATCGGAAAGGATGTACTCGGTGGATACCGCTGGACGGGCAAAGATGTAGTCGTTGTGAAAATAGGTGCGGTGCAAAAGCTTTGAGCATACCGAGTTGAAGAATGTTTCGGCGAGTTCAGGCTGCTTGTGGTTGATCAATTGGCCTATGTAGTTCTGTTTGACTTGTTGCCACGTATCGTCGTCGAGCGAATTGGCACCGTATCGAGCTTCGATGAGACTGGCTGTTTCGTTCGCACGATTGTCGTAGGAGGGGATGCGTTCGCTGACCGCATTCAGTACGCCCTTCCAGTCACCGGCTTCAAAAAGGAGTTTCGCTTGTTGACCATATTGGCGGATATGCTGGTAATGGCGGTTGAAGCCATTGATCATGGCTTTGGTAATGAGTAATGACGGGGGGTGTTTGTCGATCCAGGTATCCATCTTGGTTGGCCATGAGTCGTAGAAACGAAAATTGTAGCATTAACCGGGGGCCCAGTATGTATGACAAATGTGAATCATGAAATACTGGCGAAGCGCGTAGTTTTCCGCGATAATGCGCTATTCGAATTACGGCCCGCAGCGCTTTCTTTACACTCACGGGCGCTGCATTTAAAAAACACTCGGTTCTGCGGCAAATGCATGGAAGGCTGATGCGTGTCTGTGCGGGTTCGTGACCAGGACAAAACCGAATTACAACCATGGAGTAGATATGAGCGAAAGTCTGATCAAGATTCCGCAGGGCGGACAAAAAATCGTTCCCGGCCAAACCGTTCCGGATAACCCGATTATCCCGTTCATTGAAGGCGACGGCATCGGCGTCGACATCACCCCGGTGATGATCAAGGTGGTCGATGCGGCGGTAGCCAAGGCCTACGGCGGCAAAAAGAAGATTTACTGGATGGAAGTCTATGCCGGCGAGAAGTCGACGACCATGTACGGCGCCGACATCTGGCTGTCAGCCGAGACTTTTGCGGCCCTCAAGGAATACTCGGTTTCGATCAAGGGCCCGATGACGACGCCGGTCGGTGGCGGCATCCGTTCGCTGAACGTTGCCCTGCGTCAGGAACTTGACCTCTACCAGTGCGTGCGTCCGGTGCAGTATTTCAAGGGCGTGCCTTCGCCGGTCAAGCATCCGGAACTGATCGACATGGTCATCTACCGCGAGAACACCGAGGACATTTACGCCGGCGTCGAGTGGCAGTCCGGCTCCGATGCCTGCAAGAAGGTCATCAAGTTCCTCCAGGACGAAATGGGCGTCACGAAAATCCGTTTCCCTGAAACCTCGGGGATCGGCATCAAGCCGGTTTCCAAGGAGGGCACCGAGCGTCTGGTGCGTGCCGCGATCAAGTACGCAATCACCAACAAGCGCAAGTCAGTGACCTTCGTGCACAAGGGCAACATCATGAAGTTCACCGAAGGCGCCTTCCGTGACTGGGCCTACGCGCTGGCCAAGAACGAATTCGGCGGTGTCGAGATTGACGGCGGCCCGTGGCTCAAGCTGCCTAACGGCATCATCATCAAGGACGCTATCGCCGACGCTTTCCTGCAGCAGATTCTGCTGCGTCCGGCCGAGTACGACGTGATCGCCACGCTCAACCTCAACGGCGATTACATCTCCGATGCGTTGGCGGCACAGGTTGGCGGCATTGGTATTGCTCCGGGGGCCAACATCTCCGACAAGTACGCCTGCTTTGAAGCGACGCACGGTACGGCGCCGAAGTACGCCGGACTGGACAAGGTCAACCCCGGTTCGCTGATTCTCTCCGCTGAAATGATGTTGCGTCACCTCGGCTGGCTGGAAGCGGCCGACTTGCTCATCAAGTCCATGGAAGCGGCCATCGGCGACAAGGTCGTGACTTACGACTTCGCACGTTTGATGGAAGGCGCAACCGAGGTGTCGTGCTCGGAATTCGGCGATGCGATGATTGAGCGCATGTAAGCGACTGCCGTTTTACCTTCGATTGAAAAGCCCCCGCCATCGGGGGCTTTTTTTCGGGCATCATATATGCAGTCTCTGTGTCGAGGAGCTTGCCATGACTGTTCTGCTCGGTTGTATCGCTGACGATTTCACCGGCGGCACCGACTTGGCTGGAATGTTGGTCAAGGCCGGCATGCGCACGGTGCAATTGATTGGCGTTCCTCATGATCCTATTGACGTTGGCAAAAACATCGACGCTCTCGTCATCGCGCTGAAGTCGCGCACGACGCCGGTCGCCGAGGCCGTCGCCGAATCGCTTGCGGCGTTGCGCTGGCTTCAACAGGCGGGTTGCCGTCAATACTACTTCAAATACTGTTCGACCTTTGACTCGACGCCCGGTGGCAATATCGGCCCGGTGGCCGAAGCCTTGATGAGAGCTCTCGGCAGCAACTTCTCGATAGCCTGTCCGGCCTTCCCGGCCAATGGTCGGACGATCTACAAGGGCCACCTGTTTGTCGGCGATCTGCTGTTGTCGGATTCGGGTATGCGCGACCATCCCTTGACGCCGATGACCGACGCTAGCCTGGTTCGCGTGCTGCAAGCCCAGATCAAGGGCAAGGTCGGCCTCACCGAGTACTCGACCGTGCTCAAGGGCGAAGTCGCCATCCGCGCTCGTTTTAAGGCACTACAGGCCGCAGGCTACAACTTCTCAGTGGTCGATGCCCTGTCCAACGATGACCTGATGAGTATCGCTGCCGCCTGTGCCGATCTTGTGCTGGTAACCGCAGCTTCCGGTCTTGCCCTCGGCTTGCCACAGAACTTCCGGTGCGCCGGCCTGCTCGCCGACGATCTTGTGGCTGATGCCTTGCCACATACCGGTGGTTTGCGTGCGGTTATCTCGGGCAGTTGCTCCGTCGCCACCCAGGGGCAGGTCGCTGCCATGCGCACCACCCATCCTGCTTTCCAAGTTGATCCCTTTGCATTGGCGAGCGGCACGGATGTCGTTGGCGCTGCCCTTGAATGGGCCGACAGTCGCGTCAAGAACGAACCAGTACTGTTCTACGCCACAGCCACACCGGAAGCCGTCAAGGCTGTACAGGTGCAACTCGGCGCAGAGCGGGCAGGCCGCCTGGTTGAGGAAGCGCTTGCCGCCATCGCAAGCGGCCTGGTCGAACAAGGCGTCGGGCAACTGATCGTGGCCGGTGGAGAAACCTCCGGGGCCGTGGTCCAGGCACTCGGAGTCAGGGGCCTGCGTATCGGGCCGGAAATTGATCCGGGTGTGCCGTGGACAACGGCAATAAGCAATGACAGCGGCAGACGACCCCTGGCGCTCGCACTCAAGTCGGGCAATTTCGGTACGCCGGATTTCTTCCTCAAGGCCTGGAGCAAGCTGGCATCATGAGCGTATCGAAGCTGCCGAAGAAAACCACCAACCTCAAGCCCGTTGAAACAGTATTTTAAAAGGTTCTCCATGCCAAGATTTGCCGCCAACCTGACCATGATGTTCAACGAGGTTCCGTTTCCGGAACGCTTTGCCGCCGCTGCGAAAGCCGGTTTCGCTGCCGTTGAATTCCTCTTCCCCTATGACTATCCGGTTGCCGATGTCACGCGCTGGCTGAAGGCAGCCGGACTCCAGAGTGCCCTCTTCAACATGCCCCCCGGCGACTGGGCGGCGGGAGAGCGAGGACTAGCCTCACTGCCGGGGCGTGAAGAAGAATTCCGCGCCGGTGTGGTCAAGGCGCTGAGCTATGCGCTGTCTATGGGAACTACGACGCTGCACGCCATGGCCGGCTTGCTGCCGGAGGGTGCCGAGCGCTCACGACATCGGGCGGTATTGGTCGATAACCTGCGCCATGCGGCCAAAGCCCTGGCAGAGCACGGCCTGACGCTGGTCATCGAGCCGATCAACACGCGCGACATTCCCGGCTATTTCCTCAATACCCAGACCGAGGCACATGCCATTCGCACAGAAATCGGCGCGGCCAACCTCAAGGTGCAGATGGACTTCTATCACGCCCAGATTGTCGAGGGCGACCTCTCGATTACGCTGAAGAACAATTTCAAGGGTATCGGGCATATCCAGATCGCCAGCGTCCCCGATCGAAACGAGCCCGACGCGGGTGAAGTCAATTACCGCCATCTGTTCCGTCTTCTGGATGAACTGGGCTATGGCGGCTGGGTCGGCTGCGAGTATCGCCCACGCGGTAAAACCGAGGACGGGCTGGTATGGATGAAGGAAATGACATGAAAGTTCTGATTACCGGTGGTGCCGGCTTCCTCGGTCGGCGATTGGCCAAAAAACTTCTGCGCCTTGGAAAACTGAGGAATGCGACGGGGGTCGAGGAAAACATCGTCAGCCTGGTGCTGCTCGATATCGTTCCTGTCGAAGGATTTTCCGATCCGCGGGTTACTGTCGCCAGTGGCGATCTAGCCGATCAACAGGTGCTGAACCGCGTTGTCGACGCGGAAACTGCGTCCATTTTTCATCTGGCGGCGGTGGTCAGCAGCCAGGCGGAAGCGGATTTCGATCTCGGGATGCGCGTCAATCTCGATGCCGCCCGGCTGCTGTTCGAGACTTGTCGCCACCTGGGGCATTGCCCCAGGGTTGTGTTCACCAGTTCGGTCGCCGTCTATGGCGGCGACCTGCCCGAGGTGGTTCAGGATGACACCGCGCTCAATCCGAAATCCTCGTATGGCATCCAGAAAGCGATCGGCGAATTGCTGCTGTCCGATTACAGCCGCCGCGGCTTCATCGATGGGCGCTGCTTGCGCCTGCCGACGATTTCCGTGCGCCCTGGCAAACCCAACAAGGCCGCTTCTTCATTTGCCAGCGGCATCATTCGTGAACCCTTGAATAACGAAGAAACGGTCTGCCCGGTGACGGCGGATACCCGCCTGTGGCTGCTTTCACCCCGCCAGGCCATCGACAGCCTGATCTTCGGACACGAGCTCGGTGCCGAAGCCTTTGCCCTGAACCGTGTGCTGAACCTGCCAGGCGTCAGCGTGACGGTCGGTGAAATGATCGAAACCCTCGGCCGGATTTCCGGTCAGGCGGCAGTCGGAAAAATCCGCTGGGAAAGCGATCCCATCGTGCAGCGCATTATTGGCAGTTGGCCCAGACGCTGGGACATGACGCGCGCCCATGCGCTCGGATTCAAAGGCGACAGGGATTTCGCAAGTATCGTGCAGGCCTATATTGCGGACGATCTGAACGGCACAGATCAGATTTTTAATTGATCCTTTTGAGCTTTGACAAAAAGTGCAACTAACGGGCATGGATTTAGCATTGCCCCGATTTTTGAAAGCTTCTGACCTGCCCGTTTCCTTCCCTTGCCGCGCGTATCCCGGCTTGGCAGCCGGAATCGCTCGATTGGCACGGAGCATGCCCAGCGAATACATTTTCTCGCCCCCGCCCCTCTAACAGAGAGAGCGGATATCTATGCGAAGATTCGCGCAGGTGCAATTGGTGCACCGAGACGGTTCTGCGGTTTTTACGATGTGCTAGAGTCAGACGCCTAGCCCGAAATACTTAAGGTCTCTGCCCGGGGCCCGAGAATCGACGGTTTATTGAATCAGGGGTTGCAAGTGTCGCGTTCGATTTTGTTGCCCATGCTGTTGTTGTCCTCGCTGTTGTTCTCGGCCTGTGCCACTGCGCCAGTGCCGCTGATGCTCGACACCAGCGCCAACGCTCTCCCGCCGCAGGCCATGGTCTCGGCCGCCGATCGCCGCGCTGCCGCTGCTGGTGTCGCCATGCTCGTTGCCGGCGGTTCGGCATTCGACGCCAGTGCTGCAACGCTGCTGGCGCTCAGTGTCGTCGAGCCGCAATCGTCGGGTATCGGCGGCGGCGGGTTGCTGGTCTACCAGGCGGCTGGCGCCGCCGCACCGGTCAGCTTCGACGGGCGTGAAACCGCCCCGGCAAGCGCCTCCCAGTCCTTGTTCCTCGATGGCTATGGCAAGCCGTTGCCAACGGGCAAGGCGCGTCCCGGCGGCAAGAGCGTTGGCGTTCCTGGCAACATCGCTATGATAGCCCTCGCGCATGCGCAATTTGGCAAGCTGCCATGGGCGACGCTGTTCCAGCCGGCGATCGTCCTTGCGCGCAGTGGTTATGAAATGTCGCCACACATGGCCAACGCCATCGAGCGCCAGGCCAAAAGCCTGGCACTTACCCGCGAAGGCGCCGCACTGTACCTGCAGACCGACGGTCGGCCCAGGCCGGTCGGCAGCCTTATCGTCAACGAACCCCTGGCGCGCACGCTGGAGGCCATCGCGGCCAAGGGGCCTTCGGCCTTCTACACCGGTCCCAACGCCGATGCGCTGATCGCCACCGTGACCTCCGCCAGCATGAACCCGTCGGGAATGACCCGTGCCGACCTCGCCGCTTATCGTGCCAAACTGCGGCCGCCGGTTTGCGCACCGTACCGACTTTACAGGATCTGTGGCATGGGACCTCCATCCTCTGGCGGGTTGGCGGTCATCGCCATTCTTAAACAGCTCGAAGATTTTGATCTTGCCGCGCTCGGCCCCGACAATCCGGTGACGTGGCACCTGCTTGCCGAAAGCCAACGCCTCGCTTTTGCCGACCGCGCGACTTACGTCGGCGACAACGACTTCGTCAGCGTACCCGTCGCTGGCCTGCTCGACCCGGTCTATCTGCGCGCTCGCGGCCGGCTGATCAGCCCCGAAAAGACCATGGTCACCGTCGTTGCCGGCACGCCGCCCGGTGCACCGGCGAGGATCATGTCCAACGGCAGCGAAGTCGCCTCGACATCGCATTTTTCAGCGGTCGATACCGCCGGCAATGTCGCATCACTGACATCTACCGTCGAAGGGGCGTTTGGGTCGGGACTGGTCAGCGGCGGTTATGTCCTCAACAACGAGCTCACTGATTTCGATTTTGCGCCGGTCGTCGATGGCACGCTCGTTGCCAACAGAGTCCAGCCCGGCAAGCGCCCGCGCTCGTCGATGTCGCCCACCATCGTCTATGACAATCGCGGCGCCGTCGTCCTGTCGATCGGCGCGGCCGGCGGCCCGACGATCCCGGCGCAGGTCGCCAAATCGATTATTGCCGTACTCGACTGGAAACTGCCCGTGCAGGCCGCCATCTCGCTGCCGGTGATGATGGTTTTCGGCGACCGACTGATCATCGAATCCGGAGCCCAGGGCGAACCGCTCGCCAAGATGATCCCGGCACTGATCGCACTCGGGCACCAGGAGATCAGCGTTGTCGCGTTACCTTACAAAGCCAACGGCATCGAACGTGTAGGCGTTGGTGCCAACGCTGGCTGGCGCGGTGGCGCCGACCCGCGTAGCGAAGGTGCCGCACTGGCAGTAGAATGACGCTAAGGTGAAAGCATCACGGTCGGCGAAATGGTCGAAACCTTCGGCCGGAATTCCGGTCAGGCGGCAGTCAGCAAAATCCGTTGGGAATGTGATCACGTCGTGCAGCGCATTATCGGCAGTTGGCTAGGAAGCTGGGATATGACGCGCGCCCACGCGCTCCGATTCAAAGGCGACAAGGACTGCGCATGCATCGTGCAAGCCTGTATGGTGGACGATCTGAACGGCACGGTGCTGAAGTGACATTGAGATTTCTGAGCGTCGACTACAAGTTCGATTTTCGGGCAGGGATGCGCCACCCCGATTTATGAAAGGTGCTGGCCTGCCCGTTACCCTCACCCCCAGGAGGAGTT
>NZ_JAEUOI010000040.1 GCF_016790145.1 Propionivibrio sp.
ACAAGCATCACGCAAGGGGCAAGGTCGGCACTACAGCGTGTTTTGACGGTTTTGCTCACTCCCATGCCATATCGATCAGACACTTATGCGCACGAAGCTCATCAAAAATCGGAAAAATTGCGGCGAATAGCGGAAGTCGGGTTAAGCTGCAGAAATGGGACTATTTCTCCTCCCCTGGGATGACGAGGCAGGACTGCTCGTAGGCCTCAATGTCGCTCACCCGATATAGGATGCGGCCCATCATCTTGATGTAGGGTGGGCCGATCTTCTGTGAGCGCCAGCGCTGAATGCGTGAAACAGAACAGAACCAGCGCTCGGCCAGTAATTCTTCGGAGATGATCACCATCACCGAATGGAACTTGCAAATCTCCTGCGGACGATCTGGTGGAGGAGGGGCAGCGGTTGGACTGATTGATCAGCCCCTTGCTTTCTGGGCCTGGCAGCTTGTGGGTGTGTCGTCGTTTGCGGAAGATTAAGTTTTCTTTGCAGGCAGGTGATCAAGCTACGCAGGAGATCCTCGCCTTGCTCTTTGGCAGTCATCTTCCTGACGTCGTCCTGTTTGAACGTCAGCGGTTCGTAACCGTCATTCGGTTTGCGTTTGTTCTTGTTGGCAGGTGGTTTCATGATCGAAATATGGAAGCCTATCAGCCAGTTACTTGCTCCATGCCACTCTTTCCGGCATAACTCGCGCTAATTTGTCACGGGCAACAGTTCCCGAAAACCATCCAGGAGTATGACGTGCAATACACGCGTGTCCACACCGACAGATCACAAAAGAGGCAGCCCGTAGAGGTGATGTCCCTGCGTTCGTTGCTGTGCGCGCTTGGTACGTCACCCGTTTGCCTGATCAGTGCGTTCGACCCGCTTGAATACGATCACGATCGCACGCAGTGCGACGGTTGGAACAAAAACGCAACAAAAAGCATCCGGGAGAGAAATGGATAGCCTAGCCCGACAGACCGAAAGGTCTCAGGCCACGAGGCCCGGATGATCCGAAAGGACTCCGGGCCTCGTGCTTTACAAGGTCCCGGCCGTTTATAGAAAAGGATAACATCATGGGAATGTTCGATTACTTGAAGTGCCAATATCCATTGCCTGATGCCGGCGACAACGATCTGGAATACCAGACCAAGGACACGCCGGTACAGTTTCTGGACAACTACGAAATCCGCTCGGACGGCTCTTTGTGGCACCTGGACTACGATATCGAGGACAGGAGCGATCCGAATGCCGAGGGACTTGCTCGTATAGTCGGCAGGCTAAGTCGCGTCAACGAAAGCTGGGAGCCCTTGCCGTTTACTGGTGAGATCCGCTTCTACTGCTACGTCGGCAAAAACCAGTGCACCGAGTTCTCGGCTTACTTCGTGAACGGCATACTGAATTTTCTGACGTCGATCGGAAAAGAACCTATGACCGTGAAGACACAAGTGAAGCTGCGTTGCGGCCGCGAAGCGGAAGTGGAACCGGCCAAGGGCATCCACGGCATGCTGCTGGTTTCCGATGTGGGCGACGGGTACTTACTCCGCGTGCGTCACGGAGCGGAGTTTCGGGACTACCGACTGGCCCACTCCGATGTGGGAATCCGGATCGTTGACAACGATTCCTTCTTCTATCGTGCGGGTGATGACCTCTGGCTGGATCATGCGCCAAAGACGCTTGGATTGGAGATCGTGAACGTGGCGGAGGACACATGAAACAGCGGATCCGCTATTGGAATTGCACCCGGCTTGCAGACTGGCTTCGCGGCACTGCGAAGCCGCACAGCGAAACCGCCGGGGGCTGGCGTGATTGGAAGGAGGATGCGAAAGCCCGGAACCCCCTGCGCTTTTGGCTTACAGAGGAGTTTCTCGATAAGGCCCAGGACTTTGTCAACTGGCCCATAGACCGACTGCACAATCTGACGTACTGGATCAACAACCGGTTCGTCGAGCAGACCCACGTGTGCCGCACCGGGCTGAAGAATGGAGAGTGGCACGAGACCGGCGAGCGCATGCTACACGGCCTGTTCAACGAACTAGACTGGTTCGTAAGCGAGCAGAAATCCTGGATGGAATACATCAGCCATCCTGATAATTACCGCCACCTTCCGTTCTGGAAGACAACGTGGCCCTTTCGCCACTTCACCAACTTCAACTATCCCGAGCTGGGGCTGGCGTACCTGGAGTGGGAGAAGGGCCTGGCGTACAACGAAAGCTGGTATGGCTATCCCGATCGCGAGTTCACGGACGCGGAAAAAGCCAACTACCCAGACTACGGGCAGATGACGCCACAAGCCAAGAATGCCACCGAAATTGGCGAACTCTACAACTGGTGGGTAAATGTCCGCCCGAAGCGCCTGGATCCCATGGATGTGGGAGGTTGGTCCGCCTACTGCGAATACATGCGCGCCACTTATGGCGACGCTGTCCTCCATGAAGACCGCACGGATGAAGATCGCGCCATGAGTAAGCAAGCCATGGACATGACCAACGAGATCGAGCAAGCCTATGACGACGAAGACTCCGTCATGATGAAACGGTTGATCGAGATCCGCAATTCCCTGTGGACCTGAGCACAAAGTTGCCACCCACTGCGTGAAGCTTGTATCGGTTACCGGTGTGGATCAGGCAGACGGTAAGCGCAGTCAGTCAATCGTTTGTTCTGGATTCGCAAGACGCAGTGCGCCAGAATGATTGCAATTTGGCGCAGCGGAGTTATGGGGTACGCAGGTCCCTGCATGTCGGATTCCTCTTGGTTACGCGGTATCTGCATAAATCCCGTAACCAAGGGAAGAAGTCAAGGTTGTGACCCTATTGCCGCGATCGTTCGGGTCGTTCCTGTTTTGCGTAGCAGAATTTGCAACTTCAAGTTATCATCAGCTGATATAATGAGTCATGCGTGAAGACCACGGAATAGCAAATCTGCTAGACCTACACGATCAGATCATTGATCAGGACGGTGGGTATTGGGTGAAGATCGAGGCTTGGCGTGTCGAGGTAACAGCAGACGTCCCACACGGGGTCCGTTATTCCTTGACGCTCCACGAGCCTTATGGAAAGAGGATTCTGGGATACGACAACGCACATGCGGTAAAACCGCCGAAGAAGTTCAAGTATGCCGGACAGCGCATGACCTACGATCACAAGCATCGGCATGTGAGCGACAAAGGCGTGCCCTATGAGTTTCAGGATGCACAGCAACTCCTGATCGACTTTTTCAACGAGGTCGACCGGGTTCTGAAGGAGACGACACAAAAATGAAAGCCATCGTGATCGGTATCATGCCGCAGGACAAGATTCGGGAGCGGGTCTTGTCGATTGCTCGCGGCGAACACCAGCCAAAGTCAGGCGAACCGAAAATCTGGTTTACCTCAATGCGCTCTCTTGCCGAAGTCTTGAGCGATGAGAATCGCGCGTTGCTTCAGGTAATCAAGAAAACGAATCCGCAATCCATTACGTCCTTGGCTGAGACGACCGGACGCAAGCCGGGCAATCTGTCGCGCACTCTCAAGACCATGTCGAACTACGGTATCGTCGAAATGAAGCGCGAGCGCAACCATGTGCGTCCGGTTGCCAAAGCGACTGAATTCAGGATTGTGGCCTGAACTTCATCCTTTTTAAATCAATAGGTTGTGGCGTAGACAGTTTGTGTTGGCATACGTTCTGGCCCGCCAGAATACTGGCTTTAAACTCTCTGCACCAAAAACGATCACCCCGCTACACGCCAGTGTTTGCGGGGTGTGGGGTTTTCAGTTCGTAATAGCTATGTTTTGTTTTGTTGAGCCCGCCAGAGCGTGCGTAAACTGCAAGCCAGACTGGGCGCGTGCTCCGCGTTGGAGGGCGGTGCCGACATTGCGCAAAAGGCCGAGTGCCTGCACGACATTCAGGTTGCCCAGACCGAACTGCAGGAGGCACGCACGAAACGCAAGGCGGTGGCAAGAAAGGTCACACTGGATTCGCTACCTGTCGAGGATAGCCCAACTCAACTATAGAGTCCAGCAGATCAAGCACCTCTGATGCTCACAAACCAGCCGTAGCAATCAGGCCGAACAGCGTCTCAAAGGTGGCGGCTCGTAGTCCGTCATGGGGCTGGAGTTTGCGTGCTACCGCCAGCAAGTCGGCGATTTCCTCTTCGCAATAGATGTGCGGTGCCATGCGCCCCGGACGGATCCAAAGACTATCTCTTCTGGCACTTCGGTACGTGGATCGAACTGCCTCAGGTAGCGGGCAAATGGACGCAGCAGTTTCAACCGGCGCGCGCCCAGGTTTGTGGATTGTCCCGGTTCCACTTGCGAAACGCGACATTGCCGATAACTGGTAGGGCGCGTATCACAAGTATGCACTGGTTAAGTGCATGAGGCAGTCATCCACTTATTAGTGGCTTTTTCGTTGAGAAAATCGCCTTTCAAGGCTTGATTTATGCACAAAAAATGAGACCAAAGTGATTTATTGCGTCGCAACAAGCGATTGGCGAATAATTTATGCAGAAAAATAAATTAATTTTTAAAAACAATAAGTTGTAATTCTGCTTAACTAAACCGCAATGTAACTGAAACCCATTGCCTACGGGCGCTTTGATCATTCTTTCATATGTTTTCCACAGGGTTGTCCACAGAAAAAGTGGACAACTTATAGTCTTCCAATGGATGATGAGCTTGCTCTTGAAAGTTAATGTATTTCCTTAACATCTGCACCATTTCTGGGCACGAAAACGTAAGAGCATCGGCACAAACAATTCGACCCAAGACGTCAATGCGTCGACTGACGCAAGAGTCGGTTTGACTCTTTTCAAGCCGATTTCCACCGTTTGTGCCAGTTTGACGCGGTACGGGTTGTTCGAAATATTCTCTGTCGCTCATTTACATAAAGAAGCCATTAGCGAGGCTCGTGTCGTTGATATTTTTAGTCAACCAAGCCTGCCTCGTTGATGGGGATCAAAGCCGCTGCCGCAAGCAGGCGATTCATTTCGGGCGTGGGCGGGGGCACATGAGTTATTTTTATCATCGGTGCATTCTTCCAATGACAGCCGCGGCCGCGAAGAACGGCTAGACTCACAAGAAAAAATAGCCGGCTGACAGCAACGCCAGCAAAATGACACTGCTCACAATCAATCCAAGGGTCAACCGGATATCTTTCGGTTGTTCGTTGCGCAACGAAAGCCAAGTGCTTATGACATTTTTTCGCCACGCAACAATAGAAATGTTAGCGAGAAATAACTTCAATATCGTGACTTAGTGCACGTACCTTTGTTGGTAGGGTGGTGATAATTGTTCCACGGTATTGAAATTCTTTACAATCATTTGATCGGGACAATATGAAAAAAATCCTCACCAATCTTGCCGGCATTGCATGCCTTGTCAGTCCGCTGATCACACACGCGAGCATAATCGAAATAGGTACCGGCTATTCAACAGCGGGTACACAGGTTAGTGCCGCCGACTACAAGAGCGTGGTCGATAGCGCCATCACTAGTTCCGTTTCGGTTATGAGCTACGACAACGTTATTCCCCAGAATATTCTTGGTACGGGCACAACGGACTTCGCGTTCAAGTCAACTGTCAGTTTTGGTGTTTCCGCTGCTCTGGCAGGTAACTGGGAAATTCGTTCGGGTGTAGACTTTGGCCGAGGCGGCGCCATTTTTATTGATGGCGTAGCGCAGGATTTCAAAACGACCGATATGTGGTGGGCCGGCAGTTATGACGACAAGAGCCAATCCTTTGATGTTTCGTTGATTCTTGGTGCCGGTAATCACATTCTGCAACTTTACGGTCTTGAAGGCTGCTGTTCGGGCATGCAACAAGCTCAATTCAAAGTGGGTAGCAGTAACTCGTTTACGTCGTTCAGTTCAAATGACAATCTGGTCTTCACTGTTCCTGAACCCGAAACATACTCGATGGTGCTGGCAGGTTTGGGCCTGATGGGTACGATTGTGCGTCGTCGCAAACAGATGTAATCAGTTGCCAGCATTAAACAACAAAGGTCGCTTCGGTGGCCTTTTTTGTTTTCGCTCCTTCGCTTGTCAGTAATCGCTTGCGGTCTGGATTCGCCGAGCAGACTGACAACGCTCGAAACCGTGCACTTGCCGATCAGCCTTCGTCACGATTGGTCAGCATTTCGCATTCCTGACCAAACTGGGCATGGATGACGAAATTGTCGTGCGGACCAAACGCGGAAGGCGGCAAACCGGGGCACGGTCTCCGTGGTCATTGCTTGAATCCTTGAGGGAGGCCGGTTGACGGCCACCATTCCCAATCACAGATCTCGGTCTGCTCGGAAATTTCCAGAGCGCCATCAACCTCGATACCCAAATAGCCGGTGTCTCAATGTCATTGAAACGTTCCGCCGACGCAGAAATGTCGCCAGACTGCCCCCTATTTGTGCCCGGATCAGTCTGATTGGCGTAAAAGTCGCAGCAGCGACTCTCGAACCACACCCTGCTCTCAGGATCGGGGGGGACGAAATCGGGAATTTACCGAGCATGTTTCTTGCCCATCAAGCGATTCCGGCGTGCAAGTCTGAATGCGCCCTGCAAGGAAGGGAGACGGTCAGGCCAGTGACTTTCAACATGCGGGGGCGACTAATCCGTACACGTTAGTCCGAAAGAAGCAATGCGTTGCAGAATGTGCGGAATACGCCTCTTGATTAGTACTTTCGGGCCATTGTCAGTCAGGGTTAGTCACTGTAGGATGGACAGAACTTACTACGCTGACATCTCGAATATCAAAAATGTGTTCTAAAAGTGGAGGCCCGGTCAGGGTTCCTGTTTCATTGACGGCCACGATCATGTATCGAAGCTTTTACTTCCCCCTGCTTATCTTGCTCGGCGGCGCCCTCACCGTGAGTGCGGCGCTTGCTGCTGACAAGACGACATCGCCGTACCGGCTTTCGCCGCTGGGCGTGCAGCAGCAACTCTACCAGCACGCGCCATATCAACTCGATGATCGTTACCGCTTCTCCAGGCCCGACGATACGCGTCCCTTTGCGCGCCAGATCGCGATTGCTGCCCACGAAACCGGGCTCGATCCCGAGTTGGTGCATGCCATCATCGCCGTCGAGTCTGCTTATCAGCCCGCAGCGGTTTCTCCTAAGGGCGCTGTCGGGTTGATGCAGGTCATGCCTGAAACGGCAAGCCTGCAAGGGGTGCGCGACCCTGCCGATGTCGCCGCCAACCTGAGGGCGGGCACCCGCCACCTAAGCGGCCTGATGGCACGCTTCGACAACCGGCTCGATCTTGTTCTTGCCGCCTACAACGCCGGCGAAGGCGCTGTCAGGCGCCACGGCAATAGCGTCCCGCCCTTCGCGGAAACGCGCAACTATGTACCCGCCGTGATCGGCAAGTACCAGGCCACCGGCCAACGTGCAAGCACGAAGAGTGCAAAACAGATCCCGGCGCACAACTATCTTACCGGCACCCGCCTCGATTCTCCGGGACTATCCCAACTGCGTTAAAACTTCACGTCTTTCTTGGGCTGGCAACAAACTCCGGGAGTAAAAATGCTTGCTGGAAAGCAAGCCTATTTCAAGCAACGCCGGGAGTAAATCACTCGGCCTTGGACTTGTTGCGGCGACGTGCAATCGTTCCCATCAGAGCCTGCGAGCAACAGAGCATACGTCTCGGGCTTGGGAACAGGTCTCGAGAGCAGATACGCATTCGCTGATGAGTTCACGGCATTGCCATTAGTTGCAGTGCCTTTAACCTCAAAGTAGTAATTGCCGGCAGTCAGCAGAATCTGAGTGACCAATAAAGACAAACCCTCCGCTTGAAGCAAGGCTTGAATTTAGCTCCAAGAAAGAACAGGGCTGACTTTAATCGGAGAACTCAAAAAAATTGATGCTTGAGAAAAAAAGC
This sequence comes from Propionivibrio sp., assembly GCF_016790145.1. Taxonomy (GTDB): domain Bacteria; phylum Pseudomonadota; class Gammaproteobacteria; order Burkholderiales; family Rhodocyclaceae; genus Propionivibrio. Next base: position 7,828 of record NZ_JAEUOI010000040.1, read on the forward strand.
GGGTGATCTTCATGGCTGATCAGTTAAGGTAAAAGGGCTGAACTTCGGCTAAATCGAAATGACAGGCTGAGCTTGGCGAACACCGGAAAATTGCTTTGGATTCGACAAGTCAA
>NZ_JAEUOI010000051.1 GCF_016790145.1 Propionivibrio sp.
TTGTCGCGTGCGGTGCAGTGTGAGGATGATCTGATGAAGCCCCTGCGTAGTGGGCTAAGCTCGCAAAAGACGCGAGCAAAGCCACTACGGATGCTGGTGTTCTTCCTTGATCGGGACAAAGCGCATGTGGGGTCGGGTGACAGCTTCGCAGATGGCCGCCGCATCGGCGGCATCGTCCTTGCCACGTTTGCCGGAGAGGCGGTAGGGGGTGACGAACTTCGGCGCCATCAGTTTGACGGTGTGGCCGTAGCCCCGGAACAGCCGGGCCCAGTGGTGGGCACCGGAGCAGGCTTCGATGCCGATCAGGCACGGGGATATCTGGACGATCAGCGGCAACAGTTGATCCCGCGCGACCTTCGGCTTGATCAGTACGGCTTTGCCGTTCTCATCGACGCCATGCACGGCAAAGATGTTCTTGGCAAGATCGATTCCAACAGTGACAATGCTCATGGATTTCCCCTTTCGAGTTTCGTTAAATGGATGACTTCAGAATCACCATTTTGGCACGTCGGTGCCGTGCGGTTGCGTATTCGCTTCCTCGGGACGGGGAAGTCCCTTTCATTCGTTGGGCGTCATGAAGTCAGCATCTGCGCGGCGTGGTGACAAAAGGCACACAGCGGCGTAAACTGCCCTTATGAAACCATATCGCTGGAGCCCGGAGAAGAACGAGACCGTCAAAGCTGAGCGGGGTATCTCTTTTGAGAACATTGTTGTCTCAATTGAGGCCGGTGGGTTGCTGGACATCCTGGCTCATCCGAAACAGGCGAAATACCCAAGGCAGCGCGTTCTCGTGGTCGCGTGTGAAAACTACGTCCATTTGGTGCCGTTTGTTGAAGAGGAAGACTATTTCTTTCTCAAGACCATAATCCCGAGCCGCAAGGCAACGAAAGACTATTTGAATCAAGGAGAAACAGATGCCGAAAATTGATGCCTACGAACATGAAGTCCTCACCGCCTTTGAGAAAGGCCAACTGAAGTCCGTTGCCACGAAGGCCGAGCTAGCGAAGTTCAAGGCAGCAGCACGCGCTACGGCCATTAAGGATCGCCGGGTCAACATCCGTCTGTCTTCTGGCGATTTGAGCGACATTCAAGTTAAGGCACTTGAGGAAGGTGTGCCGTACCAGACGCTTATTGCCAGCGTTCTTCACAAGTACGTTACGGGCCGTCTGACCGAACCGCGAGCCACCAAACAATCAAGTCGCCCCGCGACAAAGCGCCGCGTAACGTCTGGCCGTTGAATGTTCGCTTTGGCGCCGACACCCAACCCTGCGGTGCAGGGGACGCTGCGCGATAAAGCTGAGCAGCGCCGGTGACTTCTACATAGCGAATCAACATATGCCAATCACTCCGTTTCACTTCGGCCCTGGTGCAGTAATCCACGTCCTTGCACCGAGGCATGTCAGCTTTCTCGCCTTCTGTGCGGCAAACGTTCTGATAGATATTGAGCCGCTGTACTACATGCTCGCTCACCAGGAGCGTCTGCATCGGTTCTTCCATACCTATGTGGGCGCCTCATTGGTGGCGCTGGCCACCTTTGCGCTGTTCCTTGCATGCCGTTGGTTTGCGCGCCTGTTCTGGCTCCCGAATCCGTTCCAATGGCAAAGCCTGAGTCTCCTGGCCGTTGCAATCGGTGCAGCGGCAGGAACCTGCTCGCATATCGTTCTGGACAGCGTCATGCACTTCGACATCACACCGTTTGCACCTTTCAGCGATGCCAACCCACTGTTCCGGGTTACCTCCCTACCCGCACTGCATTGGTTCTGTTTGGGCTCAGGGGCGATGGCCCTGCTCATCCTTGGCGTCAGGCGAGTTGCGGTCAGTCAGAATGCGCGCTAATCCATCCAGGCGCTGGCAGTGAAAGTCCATCGCCTTGAGTTGCCTATCAAGGGATGTACGGCCATTCGATCTCGTCGCTGCGTTTGACGCCAGCGGTCATCGCGCGGCACAGCCCGATAAATTCACGCATGCCGGCGGTCTGGAATTTGCGTTGGTGCCAGAGAAACTGGAAATGCCGAAGCAGATCAAGCTCGGGGGTTTCGATGGCGACCAGACTTCCGCGCCGAAAGGCCTCGCGCAAGGCCAGTCTTGATATGCAGCCGAGGCCGAGGCCCAATTCCACCGCCCGCTTGATCGCTTCGGTGTGTTCGAGTTCGAGACGTACCTTGAGGTCGAAACGATGATGGCGTAGCGCCTGATCCAGTGTCTCGCGTGTTCCGGAACCCGACTCTCGAACAATCCAGAGCTCGCCAGCAAGCTCGGCTAGCGTCGCCGAGCCTTTTAAGGCCAGACGATGGGTCGGCGCACAGAACACCACCAGTTCATCTTCAACCCAGGGTTCGACTACCAGGTAGGGATGCCGGCAATTGCCTTCGATCAGCCCCAAGTCGAGTTCGTAGCGCGCCACCTGATCGATGATCGTCGCCGTGTTGTGCACCTGCAAGCGGGCTGAACTTTCGGGATGCCGTTTGAGATAGTCGGCAACGATCAGCGTCGCCAGGTAGTTGCCGATGGTCAGCGTCGCGCCGATACGCAGATTGCCGAAACCGGCACGTCCTTCGAGCACGGTCTCGATCGCCGTGGCCCGCTCGATCAGTTCCACCGCTTGCGGCAACAGCGACTGCCCGAGTTCGTTGAGCCGCAAGCTCTTGCCGACGCGGTCAAAAAGCTGCGTGGCGTAGAGCCGTTCGAGCTCGCCCAGTGCCGTGCTGGTCGCCGACTGCGAGAGTGACAACGCTTCAGCCGCGCGCGACACGCTCTCCTGCCTGGCCACCGCAACAAACACCGCCATCTGACGCAAGGTGAACCTCATATCGACTCCATGGATATTAATTATCTAAATAATCTGTTTTACAGATATGTTATCGCGTTATAGCATTTATTTCTTCAAAAACTGTCATAGAGCAGACCATGGCCAATCTTTCCACCCAGCGCGTCCTTTCCGTCCATCACTGGAACGACAACCTTTTCAGCTTCCGCACCACACGCGACGAGGGGCTGCGCTTCATCAACGGCCAGTTTGTGATGCTTGGCCTTGAACAGGAAGGTCGACCGCTGACGCGTGCCTACAGTATCGCCAGCGCCAACCATGACGAGTTTCTCGAATTTTTCAGCATCAAGGTACCGAATGGCCCGCTGACCTCGAAGTTGCAGAACCTGGCGGTGGGCGACGCCGTCGTCATCAGTCGCAAACCAACGGGTACGCTGGTTCTGCGCGACCTGAAGCCGGGCACGAATCTCTACCTGCTGGCGACCGGCACCGGTCTCGCTCCCTTCCTCAGCCTGATTCAGGATCCGGAAAGCTATCAGCGCTTCGAGAAGGTGGTTCTCATCCACGGCGTGCGCACGGTGAGCGAACTGGCCTACCGCGAGTTCATTACCCATGAACTCCCGAATCACGAGTATTACGCCGATCTGGTGCGCGACAAGCTGATTTATTACCCGACCGTCACCCGCGAGCCATTTCAGAACCGGGGCCGGATCACCCACCTGGTCGAAAGCGGCAAGCTCTTTGCCGACATCGGCCTGCCACCGTTCAATCCGGAACACGACCGCGCCATGGTCTGCGGCAGCCCGGCCATGATCAAGGATTGCTGCACCATGCTCGACCAGCGCGGATTCAAGGTCTCGCCCTACATCGGCGCCATGGGCGACTACGTTATCGAGCGCGCTTTCGTCGAGAAATGATCCGGTTTTCTGGATGGTAGGTCGGGGGTTGCGATTTCAGGTCACTTGGGCAGTTTTCAATCGGGCGGTTTATCTCAGTGGCTGTAAATAAATTGATAAACAGCTCCCAAGCCGTGGCCCGAGGCCAGGCTTCGCGCTCATTCCGGCGCAAGCCGGAATCCAGTGCCTTCCTCTGATATCCATTAAAACAATCGGATAAACGAACTGGACCCCGGCTTGCGCCGGGGTGACGAGCGTGGAAGCAGCAATGATTTTTTCCCGGACTCTCAGTCCAGATACAGTGCTCATTACGTCGATTTGGCCTATTCTTGTGCCTGATGACTCCCGAGACCCCTCCCATGATTTCCAGCTTACTGAAAAAGCACTTCGGGCTGTGGCTTGCTGTGCTCATTTTCATGAGCGCGCTGCTCGCCTGTTCCGGGAAAAAATACGAGGCCATTCCTTTCGGTGCCAAGGTGCTGGTTATCGGCGACAGCATTACCGCCGGCTACGGATTGAGTCCGGAACAGGCCTGGACCAGAACACTTGCCGCCGAGACCGGATGGCAGGTCATCAATGCCGGGGTCAGTGGCGACACCACAGCCGGGGGTAACGAACGATTGCCTGCGCTGCTCGACGAACATCAACCACTTGCCGTCATTATCGAACTCGGTGGCAACGACATGCTGCGTCGCCAGTCGCCAGCAAGCATTGCCGCCAATGTCGAAACGATGATCGGCGAAATCAGTCGCCGAGGATACCGGCCAATCCTGATGGCGGTACCCAAGCCAAACATTGCCGGCGTCGTCTTTGCCAGCCTTTCAGACGCGCCGCTTTATGTCGGGATTGGCAAGCAAAAGAATATCCCCGTGATCGAAGACATACTTTCCGACACACTCTCGAAGCCGGAACTCAAACTCGACGAACTTCATCCAAACAGCGAGGGACACCGGCAGATCGGCAAGGGTGTGGCCGGCGCATTGCGCAAACAGGGCCTCGTGCGTTAGCGCCTCCGGCACAGGGTACAATGACGCCCTCACCCTGCCCGGAGTACCTCATGAGCGCCAAAAGCAGTATTTCACTCGTTCTGACCGCCATCGGCGATGATCGCCCTGGCCTGGTCGAGCAGCTTGCCCGAGTCATCAGTGATCATCAGGGCAATTGGCTGGAGTCATCGATGTCGCACCTGTCCGGCAAATTCGCCGGGATCGTGTGCGTCAGCCTCGGCAAAGATCAGCTCGAGGCGCTCAAGACTGCGCTGGCCAGGCTGCCCGGCCTGAGCATCACGTCCGAGGTGTCCGAATCTACAGACTCAGGCGAATCCAGAGTGGGTGAGAGACGGCTGAAGCTGTCGCTGGTCGGCCACGACCGCATCGGCATTGTGCGTGAGGTATCCCAGGTTCTCGCCCGGCACGCGGTCAATGTTGAAGATCTCAACACGTATATCGCCAGTGCGCCGATGTCGGCGGCGATACTTTTCCATGCCGACGCCGAGCTGACCGCCTCGCCAGCGCTTGATGTCCGTGCTCTGACCCATGATCTGGAAAATCTGTCTAACGACCTGATGGTCGATATCACGCTCAATGAAACCCTCCGGACCTGATGCTGAACGGTACCGTTATTCTGGTGCTGACTCATTGAATTGCCGTGGCCCATCGCCTGCATCTCCGCCCACTCTGGGCGCTCTCGGGTAAGCTACGGCCTTTTCCCGCCAAGCCCGTATAGTCGGCCTTTCGCCTATCCGATTTCCTGACCAAGAACCCAAGACTCCAATACTCCAGCCATGGCTCAATACGTTTTTACAATGAACCGCGTGGGCAAGATCGTTCCGCCCAAACGCCAGATTATCAAGGACATTTCCCTTTCCTTCTTCCCCGGTGCCAAGATCGGCCTGCTCGGCCTCAACGGCTCGGGCAAGTCGACCGTGCTGCGCATCATGGCCGGTGTCGACAAGGACATCATCGGTGAAGCGACGCCGATGCCCGGACTGCACATCGGCTATCTGCCGCAGGAACCCCAGCTTGATCCTGCATTGAGCGTGCGCCAGGAAGTCGAATCCGGCATGGGTGAAGTAGTTCAGGCACAGGAAAAGCTCGAAGCCGTCTACGCCGCCTATGCCGAAGAAAACGCCGATTTCGACAAGCTGGCCGAAGAGCAGGCGCGGCTTGAAGCAATCATCGCCGCCGCCGGTTCCGATCTCGCCAGCCAGCTCGAACTGGCTGCCGACGCGCTGCGCCTGCCGCCCTGGGACGCTTCGATCAGGAACCTGTCCGGTGGCGAAAAACGCCGCGTGGCCCTGTGCAAGCTGCTGCTGTCCAGACCCGACATGCTGCTGCTCGACGAACCGACCAACCACCTCGACGCTGAATCGGTCGAGTGGCTGGAGCAATTTCTCGTGCGTTTCCCCGGTACCGTGGTCGCCGTTACCCACGACCGCTACTTTCTGGATAACGCCGCCGAGTGGATTCTCGAACTCGACCGGGGCGAAGGCATCCCCTGGAAAGGCAACTATTCAAGCTGGCTTGAACAGAAGGAAGCGCGACTGGAAACCGAATCGAAACAGGAATCCGGCCGCATCAAGACGATGAAGCAGGAACTGGAGTGGGTACGGCAGAACCCCAAGGCTCGGCAAGCCAAGAGCAAGGCACGTCTGGCCCGCTTCGAGGAACTCTCCAGCGTCGAATACCAGAAACGCAACGAGACACAGGAAATCTTCATCCCGGTCGGCGAACGGCTGGGTAGCAAGGTCATCGAATTCAGGAATGTGAGCAAGGCCTTTGGCGAGCGTCTGCTGATCGAGAAGCTCAGTTTCAACGTCCCGCCCGGCGCCATCGTTGGCATCATCGGCCCGAACGGTGCAGGCAAATCAACGCTGTTCCGCATGCTTACCGGTCAGGAAAAGCCCGATTCGGGCGAACTCGAAGTTGGCACCACCGTCCAGCTGGCCTACGTCGATCAAAGCCGCGACTGCCTCGACGGCAATAAAACCGTGTTTGAGGAAATTTCCGGCGGCTCCGACATCCTTACCGTCGGCAAGTACGAAACGCCGTCACGCGCGTATATCGGTCGCTTCAATTTCAAGGGGTCGGACCAGCAAAAGAAGGTCGGAACGCTCTCCGGCGGCGAACGCGGACGGCTGCACATGGCCAAAACGCTGATCGCCGGCGGCAACGTGCTGCTGCTCGACGAACCGTCCAACGATCTGGACGTCGAAACCCTGCGCGCACTGGAAGATGCACTGCTCGAATTCGGCGGCAGCGTCATGGTGATCTCGCATGACCGCTGGTTCCTCGACCGCATCTGCACACACATCCTGGCCTGCGAGGGCGACTCGCAATGGAGCTTCTTCAGCGGCAACTACCACGAATACGAAGAGGACAAGGTGCGCCGGCTTGGCGAGGAAGGCGCCAAGCCGAAGCGGATTCGCTACAAGCCGATCACCCGCTAAGGCCGATGTTTTCGCCCATTGAAAAAGACCCGCAGATTTGACTCTGCGGGTCTTTTATTCCACCTGAAACCGGCGGGTTGCCGACAATAAGTGGACTCTTACGGGTTTGCCGCGTTCTTGTGCGACAAACGCTTGCGCGACAAACCGCTGATCAGTGCTCTGCCCGGAGGCTGGCGGCAAAAGCCACTTCCATGCTTTCCGGAAACTGGAACCGGGTAAATGCGCTGTGGATCTCGGCTTCGTTCACACCGGCGCTGTGATCCTGAAAACGGATACCCAGCGGGCGACCGTTGGAAGCCAGAGTGGCAAAGGCGAAACGCCAGCGTTGCGCTTCGGCCAGACGCTCGCGCAACTCAAGTTCGTTGCTGATCGCGACACCGGCTTGTTTCAGAGAATCCAGGAATTGATCAAAGGATTCATTACTCAGACTACCCATTTTTGTCTCCGTCAAGTATGGCGTATGCTCGCCCATGTGCTAATTAACGCCGTCGTTGAGAACCGGTTGACACAGAGTTTTAATAATTTGCCGGGCTCAAACGGCGCTTACAGGAAGTCCGGCATGGCACTACAATGTGCGCCATGCCCATCGATTGTTCCCCCATGCCACCCAAAAGCAAGCTTCTGGAGCTGCTGGCCCCGGCCAAAAACGCCGAATTCGGCATCGAAGCCATCGTCCATGGCGCCGACGCCGTTTATATAGGCGGCCCGGCCTTTGGCGCGCGTGCCAACGCCGGCAACCCGGTGGCCGACATCGCTCGACTGGTCAGCCACGCCCATCGCTTCAATGCTCGGGTTCTGGTCGCCCTCAATACCATCCTTGACGACGAGGAACTGGAAGAAGCCAGGCGGTTGGTCTGGCAGCTCTACGACGCCGGTGCCGACGCGCTGATTATCCAGGATATGGGTCTGCTTGAACTCGATCTGCCGCCGATTCAACTGCACGCCAGCACGCAGACCGACATCCGGACACCCGAAAAAGCCCGCTTTCTCGAAGAAGTCGGTTTTTCGCAGATCGTTCTGGCGCGCGAGCTCTCGCTCGAGCAGATTCGCAAAATCGCCGGACAGACGAGTGCTGCCCTCGAATTTTTCGTGCATGGTTCGCTCTGCGTGAGCTACAGCGGGTTGTGCAACATCAGCCACGCTCACACCGGACGCAGTGCAAACCGGGGCGATTGCTCGCAATCCTGCCGCCTGCCCTACTCGCTGGCCGATCAGGAGGGCCGGATCATTGCCGAGGACAAGCACCTTCTGTCAATGAAAGACAACAATCAGAGCGATAACCTGCGGGCGCTGATCGACGCCGGCATCAGTTCGTTCAAGATCGAAGGACGGCTGAAGGATCTTTCCTACGTCAAGAACATCACAGCGCATTACCGCCAGCAGCTCGATGCCATCATCGAGGAACTGCCCCATTGCCGGCGCAGCTCCTCAGGACGCAGCACGTTTTTCTTTACCCCGCAACCCGAAAAAACCTTCAACCGTGGTTCGACCGACTACGTCCTGAAAGACCGCCAGGCCGATATTGGCGCCTTTGCCTCACCAAAATTCGTCGGCGAGCCCCTTGGCACGGTGATCGGGATCGGACGCGACAGTTTTGAGGCAAGTAGTGATGCGCCCTTGCACAACGGCGATGGGGTGACCTACTTCAATGCCGATCAGGAACTCGTTGGGCTGCGTATCAACCGTGCCGAAGTGGCAGGCGCTGGCTACCGCCTCTTCCCGACACTCAGCGATGGCAGGCTGCCCGGCGATCTGCGGGTGGGCACCAGCCTCTATCGCAATCACGATCAGGAATTCGAGCGTCAACTGGAGAAAAAGTCGGCCGAGCGGCGTATCCCGGCCAGACTACGTTTTGAGGAAACAGCGGACGGCTTTGCCCTGCACATAGAGGACGATGAAGGGGTCAGCGCCGTTGGTCATCTGCCACACGCCAGGGAGCCCGCGCAGAATGCCGAGCGGGCGCTCAGCACCCTGCGCGAGAATCTGAGCAAACTCGGCTCCACCATTTACAGCGTCGAATCCATCGATCTGGCCATCGACACCGCATGGTTCGTGCCGGCTTCTGCGCTCAATGCGCTTCGCCGCACGACGTTTGAAGCACTCGATATCGCTCGCATGGCCGCCTATCAACGCCCTTCTCGCTGCGCCCCGGTTGATCCTCCCGCCATCTACCCGGAAGCCGCATTGAGCTATCTGGGCAATGTTTTCAACAAGAAAGCACGTGCCTTCTACGAGAAACACGGGGTCAGCGTGATCGAGCCGGCCTATGAGTGCCACACCGAAAGGGGTGAGGTGTCGCTGATGATCACCAAGCACTGCCTGCGTTACAGCTTCAAGCTCTGCCCCAAACAGGTCAAGGGCATACGCCCCGACCCGATGGTTCTGATCAACGGCAATGAGAAGCTGACCCTGCGCTTTGACTGCAAGCCCTGCGAAATGCACGTTATGGGCAAACTGAAGAAAAACCGGACGATTCAACTGGCGATCAGGTAGCGCGGCCCGTCAATAATGCGGCGGAATTTCTTCTCGCAAATTTCGCGGCTCGGCAGGTTCGGCATGGGCCTGCATCTGCCCGTAGAGAACCCGTAACTGTTCCTGCAACAAATCGAGCTGCTGTTGTTGCCGATA
>NZ_JAEUOI010000086.1 GCF_016790145.1 Propionivibrio sp.
TGGGTATGCCATAAACGAAAAAAGGGGCGAAACCCGCTCAAATGCGTAGTTTCAGCCAATTTGTTGGGTCAAAGTTCGGGCTAGCCTTGATCTTTTCGACGATCCGCTTCCGGTCGTGGCATCTCCCTGCGATCAATGCAAGCACGATCTTTCAGCCTGTCTTCGCGTCGTATGCGGATGGCAACACCAACATGCAATAAAACCAGGACAAGCAGCAGGGCGAGGGCAATCCAGGGCTTATCAATGATGTGCTGAATCATTGGCTGTTCTCTGGCGGCGAAATAATCTTCGTTGGTCGAAATCCGAGTGCCAGTTGTTGGTATAGTTCGGGGCTCAAGCGGGAACTCACCGCTTTGGCAATCAAAGTCACCGCCATCAAGCTGATGACCATCTCGTGACCGTCGATCATTTCCATGACGATAATCGCCGAAGTGATTGGAGACTGCGTTACGGCGGCCAAGAATCCTGCCATGCACAGGGCGATGATCGGAATCGTCTCGGCAGGTATTCCGAGCAATTGAGCAAGATTGGAGCCCAGCGCTGCACCCACGGCCAGTGAAGGCGCAAAAATCCCTCCTGGAATTCCCGAGTAATAGCTGACAAGGGTGGCCAGAAATCGAGAGAATGGCGCGTGCCAGGGAAGCACGAGTTGCCCGGACACGACCTGGGAAGTGATCTGATAGCCGCTCCCATAGGAAAGACTGCCCCCCACCCATCCAATGACTGCCACCAAGACACCACAAAATCCGGCGAAGGCCACCGGGTGCCTGGCGCGCCAAAGCCAGATGACAGATTCCTTGCTTTGCTGCGGCCAGATCATCAAACGGCTGAAAAGTCCCCCGAGAAGTCCGCACACAATCCCGGCAACAATGATCGGCAGGACAATGGATCGATTGAGGTTGACGATCTTGAGATGGCCAAAATAGTTGTAATTCCCGAGCAGGGCCACGGCCACCAGACCCGACAGAATGATCGTACTGACCAATACGCCACTGGTTCGGGCTTCCAGTCGGCGTCCCAGTTCCTCCACGGCAAAAACGATGCCGGCCAGCGGTGTATTGAATGCCGCGGCTATACCGGCGGCGCCGCCCGCCAGAATCAAATCCTGTACGCGCAAGGCGCGCGAATGCGGAAGCCACTTGTGCACAGCGTGCATGATTGAAGCCGCGACTTGAACCGATGGGCCTTCACGCCCTGCTGAGAAGCCGCCAACCAGAGCAAAGGCGCCAAGGAAAATTTTGCCGAATGCGATGCGTAGGGAGAGCAGTGTATTGACGGCCTTTCCCTGGGCGGCCAGTCGGGTAGCGGCAATGACTTGAGGGATGCCGCTACCCTGGGCGCCGGGGAAATAGCGTTGCGTTAACCAGACGGTCAGCATGCCGATGGCCGGGGCCAGCAGAAAAGGCACCCAGGCACGGCCTAAGGACAGCGCCGCGAATAGCGCCAAGGCCAACTCAGCCAGTTTGGCGAATGCGACCACCATCAGGCCGGCAAACAGGGCGGCAAGCCAGAGCGTAATACGCGTTTGCCAACGAAAGCGACTTAACGGGCCACGAAGCAGAGCCATTATCTAACTTCGCCCACAATGGGGCGCCCGTATTCAGTTGGCTCGCTGAGATTTTGCATGATGATCAATCGCTCTTTCCATAGAGTGTCAAAGCCAATAATCAGGCGCGACCTCAAGCCTGGTCTCAGAAGGGTTGTGCCTTCTTCAGATCAGGTCTTGCTCTCAGCACGGCATTCCCTCGTTCAACGGCCATATCAAGCGCTTCCTTTGCGGGCTTTTTGTTTGCCCAGACGGCTTCCAGTTCCTCGTTAACGATAATCCGAATGGGATCGATATTGGCAACGCGAACACTTGGCAGTGCTCCCTTGCCGTCAATAGAGGCGTAGGCCACCTGCAAGGTCCGGTCGTCGTCTTTCAGGAGCTTGCTGCGTGCAGCGGCACGTGCAGCGGGGGTTAGCGGCAACTGGCCATAGGCACGAACCAGCTCAATCTGCATTTCCGGCGTCAGCAGGTACGCGATAAACTTGGCCGCCTGCTTGTACTGAGCCTTGGAATAGCCGGCGCCAGCCCACAGAGAAGCGCCATCAGCCATCGTGTGCTGTCGGCCTCCAAAAATATCGTCATGGAAAGGCAAGGGCGCCACACCGAGCTCGACGCCTTTGATGTCGCGGAAATCAACGATCTCACGAGAATCGGTGGTGATCATCGCGCATTCGCCGCTCTTGAATTTTGCACTCGCCTCGTCTCGCCGCCCGAAGTTGCGGTAATAGCCGGACTTGACCCAGGTTGCCATCATCGCAACGTGTTTGACCTGCGGCAATCCGTTGAAGGTCAGTTCTCCTTTTTCGCTCATCGCCGGAACGCCCGACAGTGAACCGACATTGTCGATATGCACCCATACCGGCCAGGATGACGTGTAAGGGCAGGCATAACCTGCCTCTTGAATCTTGTCGAGCATGCCTTGCATCTCGAACCAGGTTTTGGGGGAAATCTCGGGATCCAGCTTTGCCTTGCGCAGGGCAATTTTGTTAAAGAACAAAACCGGCGTCGAGTAGATCAGCGGCAGAGCCACCAACCGGCCTTTCGCATCGACCACACCCGCTTTGAGGTCGCTCGACAAGTCACCGACCTTTAACGGGTAGCCCGCCTTGGCCATCATGCCGTAGAGGGGTATATAACTTTTCGGCTGACTCAATACCTCGGCCAGGTCATAGCGGCGAATCAGATTCAGACTCGCCGGTTTCCCCCCCTCTGCTTGGCGGACCAGCTTGATCAAGTTCCCATTTTCCTTGTTGAAACGATCAACTACGGCCTGCAAGCGTTCTTCGCCGACCGAATCCAGATTATGTGCCAGATCAATATCGGCCGAAGCAACAGGTACCGAGGCTAGCTTGGTGACCCGTTCGGGATGTTTTGCAGCCTGTGCGGAAATGGCCAGCGCAAGACCTGCAACAATGACTGCCGCGCGAAAGGAATAAGACATGAGCACTCCAGAGTAGTTTTTCAAGGTATGGACCATCAATTCATGGCATCGTCACTTTGGGCATTGCTTAGCCAAGCAATATCCCGAGTTTCTAAGGCCTGCTTGCCCCAGAGCGGCCGCTATGGGGCGACCCCTCATTCGGTTGTTGCGTCAGCACCGTGCTCAGACAACTGAGCGCCGAACCATCGGTGAACTGCCGTCAGCAGGTGAAGGTTCGTGGTGATGAAGTTGATTTCCGCGCCGTTCGGCAGTGCCGAATAGACGACTATGATCTGTTTGGCCCCCGTTTGAAGCTCTTTCAGACCCGGCATGTCTTTACCGTGCAGTGACGCTGGATCCGAATAATCGCCACGCTGAAAGGCTTCTGCTTCATGTTCGAGGCGCCTCTGAATCAACTCCACCTGATCCTTTGCGCTGGCATCTTTGACAATAACTCGCTGTACGCCACCCGAGTCAGTCATATGGAAGATGTGCGTTGTTTTGGCCAGGTCAAAGGGCATAACGTTATGTCCCATTTGATGAATACGCTCTTGGGTGGGCTGGGCCAAGACGAGCGAACAACCACAAACCAGGAAAAATACAACAGAGCACATGAAGCTTTTACGTTGTTGCGGATGGTTGTTCATCGTATTCCTCGTAAGCATGCAGTTATCTGGTGATTCACTCTATGGGCCATGAAGTCGAGGTATTATCAATTCGTTCCCAAGTGCATTGCCCGCACTCAGTTGGCCCGCTGAGCTTTTGCCAGTTGATCAAGCGCCCTGTCCTTGTTGTGATCAAAGCCAAAGAAGAAATTCTCACCCTTTCCCGCGATGGATCGACCGTGCCCACCGATACAGGACGTCAGTAACCAGCGCAGTCTGCGGGTACGGCCATCGTTGCATGTAATCCTCCCATCACCCTTCATTCCGTCGCAGTTATCAGCAAGAGGAGCCTCTTTTTCGTGGAGTTCGCCAGTTAATGAGCACACCACGTTGCCTTGGCGTAGTTCGAAATTGAATCGATAGTTGTCTTCTGCCGTGGGAAGAAGAATCTTGGTCTTGAACAATTGGCCCTCATCATCGAATTTTGCCACGAGCACTCCATATTCGTTACCTCGATGACATGCCGTAGTGATTGACAAAGTCAGGCACAACAACCCGAATGTCATGAAATTTCTTCGCAGCCCCCATCCCTACTTCAGTCGTATATTCATGGGGATCCATCAAGTCGCGCGCGAGAGTGGGCGTGATTTTGGGTTAGACGCGCATTCAAAGGTGGCCCAGCGAAAATGGTGATTCTTTGCACATCTCGGAGCTTCTCCAGCCATTGCTCGTTATATCGAGCTGGTGTTTTCTCAGGTAACAATTCTATCGACACGTCTTCAGTCCGCCTGTCGGGCCTTGTCCAGTTGATCGCGAGCACGCTCCTCGGTGTCACCAAAGCCAAAGAAAAAACGTGAGTCAGCGTGCTCGTCGGAACGGCCGTAACCTCCCTGGCACGAGGTCAGGAACCATCGCAGATTCAGCGAGCGGCCGTCATTGCATGAAATTTTTGCAGGGCCGCTCAAGCCCTCGCAAGGCTGGAAAAAAGAAAGGGGTGCCGTCGGAATATCGCCGGACAGCAAGCACACTCTTTTGTCCTGAAGAAGACCAAAATGCATATGGTATTCACCGCCTCTTGACGCCGGTATGACTATTGAAGTAACCGTGGTTTCTTCATCGATAAAATTGCCGACAAGAACACCTCGGACATCTTCAGTACTGCAGGCCGTTACAATCAACGACGATGAGCAAATCAAGGCGGTTGTCATGACGCTTTTCAACATTGCTGGGCAGTCGCCATTCTGTGGAGTACGTTAAGGTAAGATTCGCGAGTCTGGCAAGAGCATCGCGTCAGGCAAGAGTTTTTTGTTATTACAACAAAGGGATATTTCCTGACCATCATGGCGAATAGATTAATTCGACCCTGCGCATTTGTTGCCGACACTCATTTGTCGTACATGGCACCGGATTCTTCACGCGGCCAACGCGAACAATACGAATTTGCCGAGCCGGCACGCCGTAGCTTCGAAGCAGTCTTTCCACAGACATGAGCCGTTCTTCGGTGATCGCCAAGTTGTAGTTTCTGCTCCCCTGGTCATCGGATTGCCCCACCAGCGAGACTATTTGCTTGCGATTCATTTTCAGACGATGGGCATGGTGCTGCAATTTCTCTGTCTGCGTTTCGTCAACCATGGCGGAGCGCAGAGCAAAATAGATGTTATTTTCATCAGAGATGGGTGCAATCGCTTTGTCCGCCGCGACGGGAGGATTGAGGTTATCAGCAGGAGCTAAGGTAGAGCCGGTGGTCAAGGCCAGCACTTCGTTCTTGGGAATCGGCGTAATGGTCTGGGTCGCACTGCAAGCGTAGAGAAATAAAGCGAAAGAGAAACAGCAGCCGATTCGCAATGTGAAACGAACCGCTTCTCTTGAAGACAGTTGTGAACGCCCTGAAACCGCTTGGTTATTCGTCATCTTCGCTTTGTTGCTTGGCCATATCGGCAAGTGGGATATTGGCAAAGCCACTTCCATTTCCAGGCAAATGCCGAATCAACTCAGTTAGATTTATATACAAAGTTTGTAGTACCACATCTGGTATTGATGCAAGCGCTGCGGGGAGAATGCCCTCGGCTGGCCCAGGAAGGGCTGCGATCGCCTTGAGGCCGTCCGGAGCAAGGCACAGACCAACCCTGCGCTGATCTTCGTGCGGACGGCTTCTAACTAAACAGTTCTTGGTTACCAGCTTCTCAACGAGCAGACTGCAGGTAGATTGATGAATGCCCATGCGGCTTGCCAGCTCTGTAACGCCAAGGCCCGGAGTGCGCTGGACTTCTTGCAGTATCCACATCTGCGAACCCGATCGACCGCATCGATCTTCAACCTCCTTGAAGTAGTGACGCATGCTTCCGTAGATCATCCGGAACTGTTGGAGGACGACCAAAGGGAGCTGCGGTTTGGAAGCCATGTGAGTATTCATGATTTTGAGCGATTGCGCTGGTTAGAGATGGCAATTATATTGCACATAAATGTTAATTAACCACATTTTTTTAGCAAAACCCGGCAACCCGTGCTTTGAAGCCTTGGATTTCACGCCTTGCTCAATCGCTAATCCAGCCGGTCAGCAACGATATGCATCTCCCACCATGCTCATCGGCTGATGTGATGGAAACGTTTCTGCTTTGAATACAGAATAATTAACCCCTTACTGATGGCAAATTTTTTGTCAATTTTCACTGCTACGTCTTGAAATTCAGAGCATTCGCCCCTATTATTAGCACTCGCTAGATGTGAGTGCTAATAACACAGTCGGAAAGCGCTCTGCTTTCCGCACTAGATATTGGCCAGTTAGTCGTTACTTGTTATAAACCCTAGGAGAAATTGAATGAAAATCCGTCCCTTACATGATCGCGTGATCGTCAAACGCCTCGAAGAGGAGCGTAAAACGGCCTCAGGTATCGTCATTCCCGATGCCGCTGCTGAAAAGCCTGATCAAGGCCAGGTCCTGTCCGTTGGTCCAGGCAAGCGCGACGATAACGGCAAGTACATTGTTCCCGACGTCAAGGTCGGCGACCGCATCCTGTTCGGCAAATACTCCGGCCAGACCGTCAAGGTTGATGGCGAGGAACTGCTGGTCATGCGCGAAGAAGACATCATGGGCGTCGTCGAAGCCTGAGCGTGTAACGCCAGGTAATACGATCCGGATTCACCCCACTACCGAATTATTAGGAGTATCTCAATGGCAGCAAAAGACGTTAAATTTGGCGATTCCGCACGCGCCCGCATGGTCGAGGGTGTGAACATCCTGGCCGACGCAGTCAAGATCACCCTCGGCCCGAAAGGTCGCAACGTTGTTCTGGAGCGCTCGTACGGCGCACCGACCGTGACCAAGGACGGTGTATCCGTCGCCAAGGAAATCGAGCTGAAAGACAAGTTCGCCAACATGGGCGCGCAGATGGTCAAGGAAGTCGCTTCCAAGACCTCCGACATCGCCGGTGATGGCACCACCACCGCCACCGTGCTGGCGCAGTCGATCGTTCGCGAAGGCATGAAGTACGTTGCCGCCGGAATGAACCCGATGGACTTGAAGCGCGGCATCGACAAGGCGGTAATCGCTACCATCGAAGAACTGAAGAAGCTCTCCAAGCCGTGCTCGACGAACAAGGAAATCGCCCAGGTCGGTTCGATCTCCGCCAATGCCGACGCCGACATCGGCGAAATCATTGCCCGTGCGATGGACAAGGTCGGCAAGGAAGGCGTCATTACAGTTGAAGACGGCAAGTCGCTGAACAACGAACTCGACGTCGTCGAAGGCATGCAATTCGACCGCGGTTACCTCAGCCCCTACTTCATCAACAACCCGGACAAGCAAAGCGCCATCCTGGACAACCCGTATGTTCTGATCTACGACAAGAAGATCTCCAACATCCGCGATCTGCTGCCGGTGCTTGAGCAAGTTGCCAAAGCCGGGCGTCCGCTGCTGATCGTTGCCGAAGATGTCGACGGTGAAGCGCTGGCCACCCTGGTCGTCAATAACATCCGTGGCATCCTGAAAACCTGTGCCGTCAAGGCGCCGGGCTTCGGTGACCGGCGCAAGGCGATGCTCGAAGATATCGCCATCCTGACCGGTGGCCAGGTCATTGCTGAAGAAGTCGGTCTGACCCTTGAGAAGGCCACGCTGGCTGAACTCGGCCAGGCCAAGCGGATCGAGATCGGCAAGGAAAACACCACGCTGATCGACGGTGCCGGCGTTACCGCCAACATCGAAGCGCGCGTCAAGCAGATTCGCGCCCAGATTGAAACATCGACCAGCGACTACGACAGCGAGAAGCTGCAGGAACGTGTCGCCAAGCTGGCCGGCGGTGTGGCCCTGATCAAGGTTGGTGCGGCAACTGAAGTTGAAATGAAAGAGAAGAAGGCGCGCGTTGAAGATGCGCTGCACGCAACCCGTGCAGCGGTTGAAGAGGGTATCGTCCCCGGTGGCGGTGTGGCGCTGCTGCGTGCCCGTCTGGCGCTGGCTTCGCTCAAGGGCGACAACCATGATCAGGACGCCGGTATCAAGATTGTCCTGCGTGCCATGGAGCAGCCCCTGCGTGAAATCGTCGCCAACGCCGGCGAAGAGCCCTCAGTAGTAGTCAATGAGGTGGTTAATGGCAAGGGTAACTACGGTTATAACGCAGCCACCGGTGAGTATGGTGACATGGTCGAAATGGGTGTGCTGGATCCGACCAAGGTAACGCGTACCGCGCTGCAAAATGCAGCCTCGATCGCCGGCCTGATGCTGACCACCGACTGCATGGTTGCCGAACTGGCCGAAGACAAGCCGGCCATGGGCGGTATGCCTGGCGGCATGGGCGGCATGGGTGGCATGGGCGGCATGGATATGGGCATGTAAGTCGCAGGCAGAAACGGCCTGTTTGCGCAGGCCCGCTCGCCAAAAATCCCCTGCATGGGACTACCATGCAGGGGTTTTTTTCTGGGTGAAACAAAAGCCGGGATGTTGTGCCGAAACAAAAAGTGGCACAATATTTCATTTGCGTCAGGCTATGTGACGGGGTGGTGTGCGGGCTGTACCGGAGATAAAAATGGCGGGGAGCGCCCGGTGCAGTTTCAGGCACCCCCCAAGTTCAGGCCGAGGCCGAAACTCCTGAGGCCATAAAGGAGAACAGCATTTGTATGGTATAAGCAGTGGCTTACAAAAACCTTACGTGCACCAGCCATTGAAGAGGGGTCATGCGAATACTGATTGCTGAAGATGACCGGATTATTGCCGACGGGCTGGGACGTTCCTTGCGCCAGTCAGGCTATGCCGTGGATTGGGTTGCCAATGGCGCCGATGCCGACAATGCGCTGATCACGGGCGCCTACGATCTCGTTATCCTTGACCTTGGCCTGCCCAAGCTGTCCGGCTTTGATGTGCTGCGCCGTTTGCGCTCACGCAAATCGATCGTGCCGGTGCTGATTCTCACGGCACTTGACGGCACCAGCGATTGCGTCAAGGGGCTGGACCTGGGTGCCGACGACTACATGGCCAAGCCCTTCGAATTGCCCGAACTGGAAGCGCGGGTGCGTGCGCTTACCCGGCGCTCGATGGGCACTGCGCCGGTGATCGAGTGCGGCGCACTGGCCTTTGACCAGATCCATCGCTGTGCGCTGTTGCATGGCGAGATGATCGATCTGTCATCACGCGAACTGGGTTTGCTTGAGATTCTCATGACCCGGGCTGGCCGGCTGGTGAGCAAGGATCAACTGGTTGAACATATGTGCGGCTGGGGCGAGGAAGTGAGCCACAACGCGATTGAGGTTTATGTTCATCGCTTGCGCAAAAAGATTGAAACCAGCGGTGTAAAGATCGCAACCGTACGCGGTCTTGGGTACTGCTTTGAAAAGTCTGCGCAAGAAGTCAAATCCTGACATCCAGCGCTCGCTGTTTGGCGAGATTCTGGACTGGATGCTGGCGCCACTCCTCTTTGTATGGCCGATCAGTATCGCTGTTACACACTACTTCGCCACCAGTGTGGCCAATTACCCCTACGACCAGACATTGCGCGAACAGGTGACGGCTATTTCGCGTCAGGTCAGGTTTGTCGAGGGCCAGCCTCAAATATCCCTGCCCGGGTCTGCACGTGCCTTTCTGCGCTCGGATGAGATCGACAGCGTGTATTTCCATGTGCTCGGGCGGGGCGGAAAGCTGATTGCGGGCGATCCGGAATTGCCGATGCTTAAAGCGTCCGAAGTCCCGGACAAGGTCGAACCGGGAGAAGTCTATTTCCGCGATGATGACTACCAGGGGCAGGACTTGCGGGTGGCCTTCATGTACCTCGGGGAGCCGGACGCGCCACGAGCAGACTGGGCACTGGTCGAAGTCGGCGAGACGCTTGAAAAGCGCTCGCAGCTTTCCAACAAGATTATCGCCAGCGTGATCCTCCCCCAGTTCGTGATCATTCCACTCGCCGTCGTTCTCGTCTGGTTTGGCTTGTCACAGGGCCTGAGTCCATTGACCCGACTGCGCGAGCGCATCGAGATGCGCCGTGAGGCCGATCTTTCGCCGATTGCGGCAGGCCGTGTTCCTGAGGAATTACAACCGCTGACCGAAGCCTTCAACTCCATGCTGGCGCGCATGCAGCAGAACATGGACGCACAGCGACGCTTCATTTCCGATGCGGCACACCAGATGCGCACGCCGCTCACCGGGTTGAAAATGCTGGCTCAACTGGCCATGCGGGAAAACGACCCGCAGCAACTGCGCTACGCCCTGGAAAATATTTCGAGCAGCGTTGATCGGGCTTCGCATCTGGTTAACCAGTTGCTGGCGCTGGCGCGCGCTGAAGCCGGCGAGCATTCCGAACAGGCACTGGTGCCGGTTGATCTTGATCGTTTGCTGCACGAAATCGTTGAAACCTGGGTGGTGCGTGCGCTTGATCGGCGAATTGACCTCGGTTATGAGCCGGCCGGACCGGTGCACATCATGGGCAATGTCTTCCTGCTGCGCGAGATGATCAATAACCTGCTCGACAATGCCTTGCGCTACACGCAGGACGAAGGGCAGGTTACCGCCCGGGTCGTTGCCCAGGGGGATTTTGTTTTGCTTGAAATTGAAGACAGCGGCATCGGTATTTCCGATGAAGACGCGCACAAGGTTTTCGACCGTTTTTACCGCGTTGATGGCAGTGGTGGCGAGGGCAGCGGACTAGGTCTCGCCATCGTGCGCGAAATCGCCGAGTTACACCGGGCTGCTGCGAGTCTTCGACCGCATTCATTTGCTGATCAGGGCGAACGGGCGCCTGGCTCGATTGCGCGCGTGGTATTCCCGGCGCATCATCCGCTCGCTTCAGGGTCTGGTGTTCTCAAGCCTGTTCAAACCGGTTTTGCCTGATCTTTGATTGTGGCCAGGTAGTGTCCTGGCGTCCGTTTGCTTTTGACGAAGCAGAGTCGACTCGCTATAATGCCGCCTTTCCTGGCCAGTTAGCTCAGTTGGTAGAGCAGCGGACTGAAAATCCGCGTGTCCGTGGTTCGATTCCGCGACTGGCCACCCAGAACACTTCCCAGAAAGTCCATAGAAGGCCAGAATCCCCAGTAATAGCAAGGGTTCTGGCCTTTTTGTCGTCTATAGAAATCCCAGCTTGTCTATTGCAATCCGACAGTAAACGACAGTAACATTGACAGTAACTGCTCCATCCCCAAAAGGAGTTACTGTCATGGCTCTTACTGATACTGCAATCCGCAATGCCAAACCAAGCGAAAAACCCTATCCATTCAGAGACGGAAAGGGTCTTTATATTATTGTTAATCCGACTGGGGCCAAATGGTGGCGCCTGGATTATCGATTTGGCGGTAAGCGAAAGACTCTATCCATGGGGGTCTATCCAGAAGTTGGCTTGAAGGCTGCACGGGATAGAAGAGACGAAGCTCGGCGGTTGATTGCCGATGGTATCGATCCTGGTGAAAACCGCAAGATCCAGAAAGCAGCAAGACATGACAGGGCGGAAAACAGCTTTGAGGTTGTTGCTCGTGAATGGTTTGCCAAGTTCTCGCCGAACTGGGCTGTCAGCCATTCCTCAAAGATTATTCGCAGGCTAGAAAGTGATGTTTTTCCGTGGATTGGCGGAAAGCCCATAGCTGAAATTAAAGCCTTCGAGCTTCGCTTAGCCATCAAGAAAATCGAAAGCCGTGGTGTCCTGGAAACGGCTCATCGTGCGCTACAAAACTGTAGCCAGATTTTTCGATATGCCGTGGCACATGGTTTATGTGAACGAGACCCTTCGGTAGATTTGAGAGGTGCTCTGCCACCGGTTAAGGGAAGGAACTTTGCGGCAATAATTGATCCAGCGGGGGTAGCTAAACTGCTTCGCTCGTTCGATAGTTTTTCAGGCAGCTATACAACACTCTGTGCACTCAGGCTTTCTCCTTTAGTTTTCGTTCGTCCAGGAGAACTCCGGAAAGCCGAGTGGTCACAAATCAATTTTGAAGCAGGGGAGTGGAGTTATATAGCTTCAAAAAAGGGGAACGCCCATATCGTTCCACTTGCGACACAGACAATCTCCGTTTTACAGGATATGTTTTCTCTTACGGGCCACGGCAGGTATGTTTTTGCAGGTAGAAACCCACAAAAACCAATGTCAGAAAATACGGTAAATGCTGCTTTGCGTCGCCTTGGATATGACACACAAAAAGATATTACCGGCCACGGTTTCAGAGCAATGGCTCGAACGATTCTGCATGAAGAATTGCATTTTGACCCAGCAGTAATCGAGCATCAATTAGCACATAGCGTTCCAGATGTGTTGGGTACAGCTTATAACCGTACCAAGTTTCTGAAAGAACGTCGGTTGATGATGCAAACATGGGCCGACTACCTGGACAAAATTAAGGCTGGTGCCGAGATTATCCCGTTGCAAGACATTTCTACCTGAATAGACCAACTTCCTCCGGGATGTCTGCGAAATGGCACTGGTACACTCAATCAAGTATAGCGATGACCACTCCCTGGGTAGGGAGGGCTGTTTTGGTGCTTTCATTCTTGGCAAAAATTTTGCACGTTTTACACGCAGGTCCCATAGGGGCCAATCATCAGAAATGGCCTCTATCCGTTTCGCGGTACACTGAAATTACCAATATGAACGGCAGCAGCGCTCCAGACTGCGGACGCTAACAATATCGCCATCAATGACCGCTAATCGGCCATAGCCGACCCTGGGCCTTTGACCAGAATCGGG
>NZ_JAEUOI010000123.1 GCF_016790145.1 Propionivibrio sp.
CAAGCCAAAGGTGCTGATAGGCTTGAACCAAAATGGTAAGCGGTCAGGTATGGCTCTTTGTGAATGGGTCATCGTGGACAGTGTGCCGCCGGCGAAAAGGAGGGATCCGCCCCGCTCAGAAATATACGCGGAACAGGGTAAACCCGTAGTACCGCCGGAAACTGCAGGTGAACCGCAAGGAACACTGTTGGTACTGCGGGCAAAGGATTGAGGAAAAAGCGTCATGGAAAGCTTTCCATGACGCTTGGGGCAGCCACCTCCTTCTCGCCTCAAATTCAAACGCTTACGCCACTGACATCAACATCATCGGGCTAAAGTAAGCGCCATTCGGCTATGCACCTTCTGCAATCGGGTGCTGGCGTCGATGTAATCTTTTGATACACTACTTGGAATTTCGATGAAATTTCGAAGAGCTGCTATCGGGAATTATTTAAGCGGACGGCTATCGGCCTATTCTGTTGAAAAACTCAGTTTTATTTTTTGCTGAACGAGGCCCGTCGGTCCGAGCTTGAAGTTTTCATCGAACTGGTTGTGAGTTACGGAAGGCGAGATATCGTGAACCCGCTGTTACGCGGTTACCAGACTTGCATTTGGTCCTTTTGGCATTAACCACATCACCATTCGTCGTAAATTCTGTGCGGTTGCTGCCAGCAAGAACTCATCTTGCGCACCGCTGAAGCCACGTAATCGTAACTTGTCCAGCTTCAGGATGCGCTTCAGATGAGCGAACAGCATTTCGACCTTCTTTCGATCTTTGCGTGACTGTGCGTAGGCATCGGTTGTGGCAATGGCGCGAGCCACGTCGCGGGCGTCTTCATGGATGCTGCGGGCGATCTTTCGAATCGACGTGTTCGGGCAGCACTGATTTTTCATCGGGCATTTGGCGCAGTCCATCTGGCTTGACCTATAGACGATGGTGTCCGCCTTGGAAAGATGTGTGCGGGGATTCTTGAAGGGACGCCAATTGGAGCGAAGTGCCTTGCCTGCGGGGCAGCGGTATTCGTTGGTCTGCGCATTCCACTCAAACTCGCTGGAGGAGAATGTTCCATCCTCACGCTCGGTCTTGTCGCAAACCGGCGCATGCGGTTCGATCTGTTTCTCATCGACCAGCCAGCCGAGCATGGCGGCTGAACCATAGTTGGTATCGCCGACCAGGCGCTCTGGCTTCAGATCGAACGTGTCCTCGACCCGCTCGATCATCGTCTTGGCCGCATCAACCTCGGCCGTCTTGTTGACGGCTGACGCTTCGACATCGACGATGATGCCGGCCTTGAGATCGATCAGATAGTTGGTCGAATAAGCGAAGAAGGCCGGACCACCCGGAGCAGCGGTCCAGGAGGCTGCGGGATCCGTCAGCGAAATGGATTTGCGCGGTGCCTCCGGATCATTAGCCTCCTCCAATGCCGCAAGGTACTCGCGCACTGGTCGAGTTGCCTCGTCCGGGTTGCCCCAGTCAATCGGTTCATTCCCCGGTACGCCACTCTGCCGCTGGGCATCGGCCTTGACGATGCTGGCGTCTGTCGCAAAGCCTTCGCCGCGCACCAGTCCTTCGGCCATGCAGCGCTGAAGAACGCCTTCGAACAAATGGCGAAAGGCTTCGCTGTCGCGAAAGCGACCGTGCCGGTTCTTGGAGAATGTCGAGTGATTCGGCAGCGAATCTTCCAGCCCCAGCCGACAGAACCAGCGGTAGGCCAGATTGAGATGAACTTCCTCGCACAGGCGCCGCTCCGAACGAATCCCGAAGCAGTAGCCAACGATGAGCATGCGGATCATCAGTTCCGGATCAATCGAGGGGCGTCCGACGGGACTATAGAATGGTTCCAGATGCTGCCGGAAAGCAGTCAAGTCGAGAAACTGGTGAATGCCCCGGAGCAGGTGATCCTCCGGCACATGGTCTTCCATGCTGAAGGTGTAGAACAGTTGCTCGCGGCCTGTTGCTTGGCGACCCATCATGGCAATGCACCCTCCTTAACAATGCCATAATCATATCAGAAATGCCTATGGCATGTCAAGGAGTTTTTCAACAGAATAGGCCATGAACAGACGTTCGAGTGGGTCGAATATCAAGGTGAGCAAGTGACGGCAACCTGATCTCCAACCTGACGTTGGCACTAATCTGTAGTCAGTCTCTTGGTCGACCAGAGCCGTCAGGAGGCTTGTGTAAAACGGGGCGGTAATTTTTCGCACATGGGGTACCCGGACTCACTTTCGCCCCCCCGGCCTATCGCAAACCGGATACCCAAACTTTGTTTCGCACCCGAGTTACTGATTCGCTGAGAACCACCTCGCGTAAATCTTCTCGTAGGTTCCGTCTTCGTAGATCGTGAGTATCGCTTCGTTGATTTTCTTGCGCAGATCACTACCCTCCGCAACGGCGATAGCGTACTTTTCCTGTCGGAAAAGTGGACCGACGACTTGAACCACGCCTTGCCCCTGCTTCGCTGCCCAGTACTGAAGGGTTGGCGCGTCGAACACGACGGCTTGCACCTCGCCTTCGCTGAGCATCCGGATGGCCTCGGGACCATAGTTCACGTTGACAAAAGGCAATCCGCGATGGGCCAGATAGTCTCCGGCGATGGTTCCCTTCACGCTGGCGATCGTCTTGCCTGGCAAGTCGTCGGGGCCGTGAATGCTCGACTGGAGGCGCTCGACGGTCTGCGACGAGGTGACTATGGCCGTCAACTGGGCGATCAGCACGACGCCGAGGAGCCACATCAATACCACGGTGACCCGCTTGACCACGCCCGGTGCATCGCGGTCGCCATGCTCGCCGGTGGCGATGATGAGCATGGTTCCCCACAGGCCTTCGCCAATCGCCCGCAGGTAGCCCTTCGCGAAATTGCTGTTTCTGCGCCGCTCGACGAGCCACAGCACGTTGGCGAGCAAGAATACAATGACGATCGCTGCCGCGAAGAGGTGTCCGATGGCCTGCCACGGCATCGACCGAAGGGCGCTCAGGAACCGGCTTTCCTGCTGTGCACGCACCATGATCTGCAATCCGGAATCGAAATAGGGATGCGAAAAGTCCACGAGCATCTCGCGTTCTGTTGTCATGGTGATCGCGGCGATGGCGACATCGGCGTCGCCTCGTTGCACCGCCTGCAGCAACTCGGGCTGCGGGACCTCCCGCCATACAAATTCAACATGCATGCGCCGCGCCACCTCGTTCCACAGGTCGATGCTGAAGCCGGCTGGTGGATCGGTCTTTGGGAGAACGAACGGTGCGACGGGGGTCGTGACCACACTCAATGGACGGCTCGCGGCGACATCGGTTGTGGCCGACCACGCCGAGTGCATCCCGATCGCCAAGGCTATCCCCAACACGCCGAAGATGGAAAGGTAGTGGCGCAGGAGTCCGCCTCGCTTCCCACTATTCGCTCTGGTCATTGCTCGACTCGGTTCCGGAAGAAGAGCGCAGCGATCCGTTCGCGCCCGAGCACACGGCCCAGTTCCTTCACGGCGAAGAATGGAATCAAGGTGACCAGAACGACCACGCTATTGGCAAGTACCTCGCTTATCCCTTTTTGCGCGAAGAACTCGCCGAGCGCTACGACGAGTCCATCGCCGTGTAGCAATCCCTTGATCGCATATTCGACGATTCGGAAGACCAGGACGAAGATGGTGAATATCAGGGCCTTGTAGATCGTTGGGATGATCAGCGGCTTGTGCTCAAGCCATCGCCCGAGACGAAAGACGCTGCCGATCATGATCACCTTGCCGAGAAGCATGGCTGCGAACAGCCCCAACCAGTAGTTGGTGTATGTGATGCTGTATTCGGCGAGCAGGAATCGTCGGTACTGTGTGAACGCGGCGAAGACGAGGGCCAGATAGACAACGTTGAACGCATACTCAATCAACTCGAGCCGCACCTTCTTCGTCAATCTTTCAATTTGCATGTCGATACGCTCCGTACTCGAAGGCGCTGCCAAACCACATGCTGGCCTCCGGAAAATTGACGCAACGGAGCGAATCGCCGACTTCGCGGCCTATGCGTCCTCCGAGCAGGTCGCCTCCACTCCTAATTCACAGATCTTCTTCTACAAGCGCTTTGAGGCGTCCTTTTTTCACCGCCGCTACCAGCGCCGCATGGTCGCGAATCGTCTGGTCGGCGTAAGCCAGGGCGAAGTCGCCCATGGCTTCGTCAAAGACCTCCGTCTTGCCGAGATAGCCACTGATCTTCGCGGCGTCACCAGACCTGGCGTGGGCGCGGGCCAGAACAGTCCCGCACATTCCTGCGTACCGTTTGTATTGCACGGCCGAAGCACCCTCCAGCGGTATGGACAACTTCATGTCGCGCAACTGCCGCCCGAAGAAATGGTAACCGCGACGGCCCTGCGTCCAGCCCAGGAAAATGTCGCTGGAGGACTGCATCAGCCGCTGCCCCACCACCACCCGTTGACCCTGATTCTCATAGGCACTCTTGCCGGCATAGGGCGCCAGCACCGAGGGACAGGCCTCCTTGAATTGCAGGAGGAGGGGATGGCCTTCCGGGGAGGAAAACAGACCCACCATGCAGCGCGTGCCGACACTGCCGATACCGACAACTTTCACCGCAAAGTCCTCCAGGCGGTAGCGATCGAACAAAACGCGGCGATCGTCAGGCAGCGATTGGCGGTAAATCGCCAGGCCCTCGCGGAATCGCTTCTCGACGCCCTTCTCGGCCAAGTGGAAAAGCACCGGGGGCTGATCCACCAGACGATGGTGTCCGCCGACCGGGGCGGCCAGCTTGGGGAACAGATATTCGCCGATCCGCTGACGGGCTTTCGCGGCAACGTCCTCACGTGCTTTCTTGAGCCTGGCGTCTGGCGCCTGGTCGATCAGGGTTTGCCAGTCCAGGCGCTCGTACCAGATTTCCAGCGGGTTCTTCTTCGAGCACTCGCGCAGGTGTTCCCGGTAGGTACCGGTGCAGGCGACGGCAGCGTCCCGCGCGTCCTTGTCGGTGCAACCACTGTCCCGGGCGGCCACCGCGAAGCTCGCCACCAGGCGTTTGACGTCCCACTCCCAGGGAGCCGGCAGGGTCTCGTCGAAATCGTTCAAGTCGAACACCAGATTGCGTTCGGGGGTGGCGAACAGACCAAAATTCAGCAGGTGACAGTCGCCGCAGGCCTGCACCCGCAGGCCGGTGCTGGGGGTGGTGGACAGGTCGTAGGCCATCAGGCCTGCCGAGCCGCGCAGGAAGGTGAAAGGACTGCGCAGCATGCGCCCATAGCGGATAGGCACCAGTTCCTGCATTCGATCCCGGTTGGATTCCTCCAGCACGTCGATGGGGTCGTGGCGCTTGGCCGGCGGCTGCCACTCGGCATGGCGCTCGCGCGGCACGGTTTCGCGCAGTGCCTTGCCCGCCGCCAAGCGTTCCGGCCGCGAGAGAAACTCCGGGAGCGACGCTTTGCGCCGTTCGCCCTTGGGCACT
Source organism: Propionivibrio sp. (assembly GCF_016790145.1). Classification (GTDB taxonomy): domain Bacteria; phylum Pseudomonadota; class Gammaproteobacteria; order Burkholderiales; family Rhodocyclaceae; genus Propionivibrio. The sequence goes on from NZ_JAEUOI010000123.1 coordinate 5,411, forward strand.
GTCTTGCTGATGTCACTGCTCTTGGTCATGGGTCAAACCTCTCTGATCGATCGATACGTTCGTTGGGTTTCTTTGGCGGCTTATCATTATTTCAAAATTCACAACAAAATTGTCGTCGACCGCAACGGCCCTCATTTGAGGTCGGCGTTCTTGAAGAACTTGGTGCCCGATACGGTGGGCGTCGCCGATAACCCGCTAGCGGTGATCTGATACAGGCAGACGCCGCGAGCGATTGCGGCCGCGCCGGTAAACATTCCGCCCTGGCCGCCAACCGCCGCGCGGCAATGGACGCCCTTGGCGTCGTACAGTGACTTGTTTTTCGTGTTGCATGAAATTCACCCTTTGGCAGACAAAAAACCGAGGGAACCTCAGTCCATGAGTTGGCTCCTATCGGTTGAAGGGAAACAAGGTCTGCGCCGAGACGACATCGGGCACTCTCCGAACCAGAGCTGACGGCCAAGGCGCTCCAAAGCGGCCAACGAAGATTACGGAACCGGCCGGCCATATTTCAGATCGCCTCAAATGCGCGCCGGAGGTCACGCCTTGTCGCCGGGTTTCATCGCCGGCGCCATATACCACTTTTCCTTCGGCACTATCTTGGGGTGTTCGGGATCTTTCTCGTAGGAAGGCGTCATGATCTGCACGCCGTACTCGTTGAACACATCGAGGATGTTCCCGTGCAATGCTGTATAGATCCGGTTCATTCCATGGGAATCGCCGGTATACGCATTGATCTCGTACGTCACGGCGAAATCCCCGAGCGATTTCTTCAGCACGAAGGGAGGCGGGTCCCCGAGTAGGTCCGGTGTGCGCCCGGCCGCGAGCGTGAGCATCTCCTCGACCTGGCGCCACGGCGTTTCATAACCGATGCCGACGGTGGCGTGCAGAATGAGCCCTCGGTTCTTCGCAAACGCGCTGTAATTGATGACATGGCTGTTCAGGATCACCGAGTTCGGAACGATGATCTCCTCGTTCTTGATGGTGCGGATGTGTGTCACGAGAAGGCGGGTCTCCGTGACATCGCCCCGGATGTCGTCGACCTGGATGCGATCCCCGATCCTGAACGCGCGCCGGTAGATCATGGTGTATCCCGCAATCAGGTTCGCGATGATGGAGGACGACCCGACTGAGAAGATGACGCCAAGAAATATCGTCAGGCCCTTGAAGGCGTCCGACCCTGAGCCGGGAATGTAGGGATAGGCCACCACCAGCGCCAGAATGACAACCAGCAGGCGCACAATCTTGAAGGTCGGCATTGCCCATTCCCGCTCGAAGTTCGCAATCGTGATCGCACCGCGCTCGACACCCTGAAAGAAGAGTCCGATGAGTTTGAGCAGGTAACGCACGAC
>NZ_JAEUOI010000106.1 GCF_016790145.1 Propionivibrio sp.
GGAGCGGCTGGTTCTGGCCGTGCTCAACGCCTTGCGCATTGACGGCGAGCGCCGCAAGCAGACGAACCGGCATGACGATTTGTCCCTTGACCTGGCAACCCGGCTGGCGACGCTTTCCGAGCGCGAACGGGAAGTGCTGGACCGAATTCTTGAGGGCAAGCAGACCCGTCAGATCACCGACGAGTTGTGCATCAGTGTCAAGACCGTTGAATTTCACCGCGCCCGCATCAGGGAGAAGCTTGGCGTCGCAACGCAAGCCCAGTTGTTCAGTCTTTTCATAGCGTCGGAGGGCGATGCTTGAAACGTGCACTTTGCCGGTGCGCACCTGCCGACTTTGCGATGGACAAATAAGCTAATGCTGACGAATATTGCAAGATTGCGTAGTGCCTTACGGATCAGCGCGAAATCATGGATGCCGGCGCCGTAACCTGCACCGATGATCGGCCCCATCAGAGGTGTTATCGGCATTGCACCGAAGATGACTGCGGTCGAATTGACATTGAGCCCAACCTACGCGACGACGATGGCAAACATTTGTACCCACGGATTGGTGCCATCAAATCGCGTGTTTTCACGGATTGTGATGTCGATGACCTCGGGGCTTGCCTGGTCTTTGTGCAAACTGAACAGTTTCTTTAAATTCAAGATTACTGAGCGATTCCCATTGGAAGCGCCTATCGATGAATGAAGCAGTTGCCAGGCTCTGTAATGTGCGCCCGGTCACAAGTGCTGAGCTTGCAGACCAACAGGTATAAGCGCATCGCGAACCTCGTTCCGTTAATCAACGACGGATTTAGTGATACCGCATCACGCCCTCCCTAAACCATTTTGCCTTGGGCTGGCTGAAACAGGTCGGGCATCGCAGCCAACCCGCCTGCCATTGCCCACTATTCTGGGCAATGGCAGGCTTAATTGCCGCCCCCTTTAGGCTGAGCAATGCGGATCAGCAATGCAGGTAGTGAAGCCTTCATTGCCTGATAACCGGCCAAAATTGCTTCGTCACGCTGGGAGAAGCTGACCGGGTTATCCGGTTCGAATGCCGGGCGAACCAGGATGTCGGCCTCGGCAGTCTCGGCTTCGCTGAGCAGGCAGCTTTGCAGCCGGAAGGTCTTGAGCACGGTGTCGAGGGCATTGCCGCGTAGCGCGGGATGCTTGCCACAATAGATGTCGACCGCAATGACTACATCTGCGCCCATGGCCCTGACGAAGCGGACCGGAACGATCGTCAGCACGCCACCGTCGACATAGGTGTGTTCATTGGATTGCACGGGGATCACCACGCCCGGCACGGATGCCGAGGCCTGGACTGCCTCGCCCGGGTCGCCATCGACGACGAGCAGAGCCTTGCCGGCAGCAAGGTCGGTCACCGTGATACCCAGCGGCACCAGCAGTTCGCGCAGGGTCCGGTTGCCGGTCACGGCACGGATCCAGGCCGCGTAGGCCTGGCCATTGATGACGCCCTCGCGACTGACGACGAGATCGAGCAACTCGTAGCGGCTTGCCGATTTGGCCAGTGACTCGATTTCGCCAGCGCTCAAGCCGCTGGCATAGAGGGTGGCCACCAGGGCGCCGACGGAAGTTCCGGCGACCACGTGGGCGCGAATTCCAGCGTCCTCAAGAGCGCGCAGGACGCCGAGATGAACGAAGCCGCGTACGCCGCCACCGCCGAAGGCGATGCCGACCCGTGGAGCCTGGTCGGCGCCCCGGTGTGCGACGCGGGGTTTGACTTCTTCGAGCGGCAATGCCTTGAGGCCATCGTAGCGGTTGGCCCGGGCGCAGCCGGCGTTGTGGACCAATACCATCGCCGCCAGCGCGATGGCAGCAGCAAGCTGCAGGGAGCGGTGCACGCTCAATCCATCCCCACGCTGGCTTCAATCCGGAAAAATTGCTCTGCCCGCCGCTTGGCTTCGCCACGGTTGAAATTGTGATTGTCATCGGTGGCATCGAAATCGATCTTGGCCGCCAGAACGGCCCGGCAGGTCATGTAAGACTTGGCGCGATGGCTGTCCAGTGCGTCGAGGTGCTCATTGAGCAAGGCAACCAGCGTCGCCTTGCGGCGAAACAGGTCGACGTTGGCCTGGTAGCCCTCGGCGCGCTCATCCAGGAGCGCCTTGGTGCAGGCGACGTAGTCTTTTCCGCCACACCAGGCCGGGAGCGCGACTTCGTGCAACTGGTGCTGGTTGCGTCCAAGGTCATTACCGACCTGGATCAGCGTTTGCAGGAGTTCGTCCTGATAATTCTGGGCATGGACGTAGAGCGATTGCTCGCAACTTTCGCAGAACGGGCTGAAATACTGCACCAGCCACTCGACCAGCGTTCCCCGCGAATTTCGCTGCTGCTCAACCAGTGATGAGTCCTCCTGCCGGAGGTGCACCAGGGGCACGTCGGACTGGGCACAGGTCTGCTTTTCCCAGGCGGCCAGCAGATCGGCATAGGAATTGGTGGGCATGTCGCCCCGGGGCAGGAGATCGGCCTTGACCAGCAGCCGCTGTGCCTTCTCGTCATAGGCAAAGCTGATACGCCGGTAGGCAATCGGCCAGTCCGACAGCGAACTGACATTCATTTCAAGGACAGGCCGACTGGCCAGGACCCGATGCTCTGCCCAGAAGCCACGATGGGTGTGCGCCGACAAATAGACCAGCGGGTGCTTGAGCTGGCTCATCAGTGAACGCAACATGACGCGCGACGGCAGACCCAGCGAGCGCCAGTTGTGATGCCCGGCGAAAATGACGATGTCCCCCCTGGCAACCGCTTCGTCGACCCAGGGCGTTACGGCACGTATCTGATCGGGATGGATGTGCCCCACGCTCCCGGGGCTGCGCCCCATGAGGGTATCCCAGGCGCTGACCAAGGCACCGGCCTGGTTGGTGTCGAGGCCGATGACGATGACGTCGCGATCAGCCTCCGGTGCTCGCGGCAATTTGATCCGTTGCGCCAAGTAGGAATCGGCGTAGACGATGCCATCCAGCAGTTTGGCTTCGATGCCGGAAAGAAAAGCCTCCGGATCGGGATTGCGCCAGCTCGCGACATGCTCGCCCCGCTTGGGAGGCGGCTGCAGGCCGGGCTTGGGCGGCGTCCGCGCAGCGTGTTCTTCGATGTAAAGACTGATGAAGTCGCGTTTCGAAAACCCCTCGTTCTCGCCCTTGTGCCTGTTGTCCTCGGGTGCCGCGCCGCGCCGGCAGGCTCGGTTCCACTTGCGCGCATCGGTATCAAGCTGGGCGTCCAGCAGGTTGAAGGAATAGATACCGAACAACAGGCCATCATGATTCCCCGGCAGGATGGCGCCAGCCGCCGGCGCTGCGCGGAAGATCCTAGTCATGCGGATGGCTTCAATCCGGCATGAGAGATCCATGACGTCGCCGAGGTGGATGTAAGGCTCCTCGGGATGGCTGGACAAGGCCCATTCGAGCAGGCGACGGCCAAACAGCGCCTGCTCGGGCGGGCGCTGTGCCACCTCGACGTAGGCATCGACCGCACTGTCGTTGTCATGCATTGGATAGCCGGTCGACAGATGCTCCTGGGTATCGCCGACAGCGATGAATGGCTTGGTCAGCAGACGATAGTTTCCACCGGTTTCGGCGGGCGGCCCTGGCTGTGGCTCGAAACCGGCACAGCCAGCCAGGAGCATCAGCGGCAACAGGCTGCTGAGGAGAGGAAACCGTTTCTTGTTATCCATGGGCATGATCAGTAAAGATCGACCGGGAAGAACTTGAAGATAACATTTTCGACACGCTGCAAGAAACTGCGAGCGGGCTGTCGGCTCAATTCCCCGGCATGGCTTCGCCAGCGCAGTTCCCCGTCATCGCTGCGAATGACCTGCCAACTGTTAGCCCCGTCCATGTCGCGCAGCATACGCTCGGCCAGTTTTTCGGCCAGCGGCGGGCTTTCGACAATGACGCCCATCTCGGAATTGAGGATCTCGGAGCGCGGATCGAGGTTCATCGAGCCGATGAAGCTGCGCTGGCGATCGATGACCATGGCCTTGGTATGCAGACCGACGAATTCGCCGCGCAAGGGGGCGATTTCCGCCAGTTCCCCGCGCATCTCGGCATCCGAGCGCAGTTCGAAGAGCTGCGCCCCCGTCGCCAGGATGGGCTCGCGCCATTTCTCGTAGTGGCTGTTCACTGCCGGCACATCGTGCGAGGCCAGCGAGTTGGTCAGGATGCGCACCTTGACGCCGCGCTCGCCCAGCTCGCGCAGGTCGGCCATGAAGTTCGCATCCGGAATGATGTAGGCGTTGGTGATCAGCAGTTCACTCCTGGTCGAACGCATCAGGGCACGAATGGCATCCGGCATGTGGTTATGGGTTTCGGCGCTGCGCGACGGGGAATCCGTATGCACCTCGCTGCGCCCGGCGGCCAGCAGTTCGGGCAAATCAGCGATCTGCGCCGTCCAGTCGGTACGCCCCGCTTCGATGGCCTGCAGGCCGGGGTTGGCCATCATGCTGCGGATGGCGCTGGCACTGATTTCGTCTTCAGGTGGTATTTCTGCATCCGTCGCCAGCTTGGGTATGGCTCGCACCCATTCACTATTCCAGTAGCGATCAAAAACCTGACTGGCCTGCCGGGCCACCGGGCCAACGCCAAGCACGTCGAGGTCGTGGAAGTTGAATTCGGGATTGAGACCGAAGTATTCATCGCCCAGATTGCGCCCGCCGATGATCGCAACGCGGTTGTCCACCACCATCTGCTTGTTGTGCATGCGCCGGTTCAATCGTTTGAAATCGCTGACGATGCCAATGCCCCGCCCGAACAATGAGCGATCGTCCCAGGGGTTGAAGACGCGGATCTGGATGTTCGGGTGGCGGTCGATCCGGTAAAGCAGGCTGTCGCGCATCTCGACATGGGTCATGTCGTGCAGCATCGTGCTCAGGTCGTCGAACAGGATGCGTACCTTGACGCCGCGATCGGCGGCCTTGATGACGCGGTCCATCATCAACCGGCCCAGCGTGTCGCCGAACCAGACGTAATACTGTAGATCGATGCTGTGCCTTGCAGAGTCGATCAACGCCAGGCGCCAGAGAAGGGCGCGGTCGCTCTTCTCGAGGAGGTTGAAGCCGGAGTAGTCGGTGCCGTGTTGCGCGGCGATTGCGGCTTCGAGCGGTGCGAAGTGACTGTCGGGACGTGGCGCTTGTGCCGCTTCCTGCGGCGGCTTCTGCCAGACGGTCTGGGAAGCACAGCCGGCCAGCCAGAAGCTGACGAGCAAGGTGGCCCAGTTGCCCCGTCCGCCAGCCATGATGAATATGCCCGCTAAACTGAATTCCCGCATCCGTATTTTCTCCGGGTGCCACGGTGAATTTTAGCCGGTATTTGATGGCTCACCGATTGCTCCGATAGCTGTAGTGCACGTAGTGGATACGAGCGCATCGACGAAGATTGCGCTCGTTCTGGTACCGCACCAGGCTTTCCAACTCATACATGCGGCGCCCGGACGTCTTGGTCTGCGTCTCGTGGGCGCGTCGAAAACCTCTGCCACCATTGAATACTTTTCGCAGGCCATATCCCTCGGTGCTGCTTGCGTCGTAGGCGAATTCAGGTGCCGAGTTGATAGGCGGTTGTGTTCCCGAAATGCCGATCGAAGCCATGGATTTCCCCGCCGGCCATTCCATGGCCATGAATTAAGGTGTTAAACGCAAAGCCAGTCGACTGTCACGCGCCGCCGCTGCTCAGAAATGGCAAGAGACTTCAAACGTGCGTACGCAGGAAGGCGAAAGTAGACCGAGAGCCCGACCGCAAGGAGGATTGGAAAAAACCAAAGTAATCCATAGGATGGCAGGTGATCAGATTCAGCAAACAGGATGCCGAGCCAGGCCAGAGTGGAGAACGCCGCAGTGAACGTGTGGGGTTGACGCAGGGCGGTGTCCCAGAATTGGCCAACAGTGCGCTTCATTCGCTGACGATGGGACCCTTGGACTTGGCATCGGAATCCGACCAGTAGTCTTCGCCCTTCAGCCGGCGATCGCCCTGGATGGTGTAAGTAATGAACCCATCCCGGAAAACCAGCGCCCCGTCGCTGCGCTTGGCCTGGACCCGCTTCCCATTGACCCAGACACGCTCCTTGTTGTCGATGCGGATAGTAGCGACGGTTGCGTCGGCCCTCCCTTTGGCCACCCAGTTGCCGGCATAGGGGGTTTGCTTCGAAGCCGTCGCGGTATTCGCCGATGTGTCCGTCACAAACCCGGCCTTGGCGTTTTCCGCCTTGTTCTTCTTGATATCGCAGCCCTGGGCCTCGGTGACCTGCGTGCAGCCCGAGCGTTCGAGTTGCTTCGCGTAGGTTGAATTGATTGCCTGGGCCGACGTCGTGGTCAACAAGGTTAGTCCCGCAGCGATGATCTGTGCTGATTTCATTGATTCGCCTCCATTCGTTGTGCCAGCCGGAACTATATTGCATTGGGTAGGACGGATCAACGCCGCTTGTCTCCGGTCACCCTGTGGCAAGTGCGCTAAAATGGCAGCCACTCACGAACTCCAGACACGTCATGCGCCCGCTGCTTCCGTTGCTCATTGCCCTTGTCGCCGGTTGCGCCACGATCGTCACGACACTGGAACTTGACGAGCGTTTCGGCAAGTCCGATCCGGCGCGCTTCGACCACCCGGTCGCCTCCGTCAGCGGCGCCCCGGATTACTGGCAGGACGTGCGCCCGATCCTCGATCGGCGCTGCGTAGCGTGCCATTCCTGCTATGACGCTCCTTGCCAGCTTAACCTGGCGAGCTACTCGGGAATAACGCGTGGCGCCAATCCAGCGCAGGTCTACGCCAACCGGCTGCTCGCCGACCCGCCGACGCGGCTCGGTTTCGATGCCCTCAGCAATGCCGAGTGGCGGCGCAAGGGCTTCTTCCCGGTGCTCAACGAACGGGCGCAAACGCCGGAGGCCAACCGTGAGGGCGGTGTGATGTACCGCCTGCTCGCCCTCAAGCAGGAGCATCCCGGGCCTGACGGCGGGCGCCTGAACAGCCGCGACATCGATATCTCCCTCGGGCGCGCGCAGATCTGCGTGACACCCGAGGCGGCGGACCATTACACCCGCAAGCACCCGGAGCGCGGCATGCCCTTCGCCCTGCCGCCGCTGAGCCCGGCCGAGCAGCAGACGCTGGAACGCTGGCTGGAGAGCGGCGCGCCCTATACGCCAGCGGCCGCGCTGCCGTCCGCCGCACTGGCACGCGTCGTTGACTGGGAAAGCTTCCTGAACGGCGACAGCGCCAAGGAACAACTGGTCACGCGCTACATCTACGAGCACTGGTACGCCGGGCACCTGTATTTCGCCGAGGCGCCCGGCCACCATTTCGAGCTGGTGCGCAGCCGCACGGCGCCCGGTCAGGCGATCGACGTTGTTGCCACCCGCCGCCCGTTCGACGACCCCGGCGTCCCGCGCATCTGGTATCGCCTGCGCCCGCTCGAATCGACGCCGGTGGCCAAGACCTTCATGCCGCTCAAGCTCGATGGCGCACGCATGGAGCGACTGCGCGGCTGGTTCCTGAAGCCCGACTACCTGGTCACGTCCCTGCCCGGTTACGACCCGGAACAGGCGTCCAATCCGTTCGCCACCTTCCGCGACCTGCCGGTCGACTCGCGCTATCGTTTCATGCTCGACGATGCCCGGTTCATCATGCAGGGCTTCATGATGGGCCCGGTCTGCCGTGGTCAGGTAGCGCTCAACGTCATCCAGGACCAGTTCTGGGTCGTCTTCCGTGCGCCGGACAGCACCGAATCGCAGCTCGTCGCCCGCTTGCTCGACACCGATGCACCCAACCTGCAACTGCCCGCCGCCCACCGGAGCAATGTCGGCCTGCTCGCCTGGCGCGACTACGCCAAGCTGGAGACCAGGCACCTGCAGACCAAGAGTCAGGTACTGGCGCAGGTCGACGAACGCCATCTGCCGACGGTCGAACATCTTTGGGACGGCGACGGTGGCAACCCGACGGCCGGCCTCACCGTCATCCGTCATTTCGACAGCGCATCGGTTATACGCGGCCTGGTCGGCGAGCGACCGCAGACCGCTGTCGTCTTCGGCTATCCGCTCTTCGAACGCATGCACTACCTGCTGCTCGCCGGCTTCGACATCTACGGCAACATCGGCCACCAGCTCGCGACCCGTCTTTACATGGATTTCCTGCGCATGGAAGGCGAGCTCGATTTCCTCGCCCTGCTGCCGATCAAGGACCGTCAGGCGGTGCTCGACCACTGGTACCGTGGTCGCAGCGAGCCGCAGACCCGCTATCTCGCCGATGCCAACGCCTATTTCCCGCGCGCAAGCGGGATGCGCTACCACAGTGCCGACACTCTCGGCGAGCTGTACGCAGCAGTGCGCGCTCGCGTCGCCCCGGTTCGCGCGCCGGCGCTGGACTGGAAAGGCGAGCTCGGGCTGGACGCCGCCGAAATCGGGCAACTCAAGCGCCTGTCGTCAATCCGCGGCATCCCGGCCTCCGTGATGCCCGAACTGAGCATCCTGCTGCTGCAGCGCCCGGGCGGCAAGGTCTCGGCCCTATCCCTGGTGCGCAACAGCGCGCACAGCAACGTCGCCCAGATCTTCGACGAGGATGCCCGCCGCCTGCCCGGGGAAGATACGCTGCTGGCGCTTGACGGGATCGCCGGCGCCTACCCAAACGCGCTGTTCGCGGTCGACCCGGAAAAACTGCCCGATTTTGTCGATGCCGTAGCCCGGCTTTCCGATCCCGCCAGCCTGACGGCGCTCACCGAGCATTTCGGCGTACGCCGCAGCGACCGCCGCTTCTGGCCGCTGAGCGATGCCCTGCACGCCGAATGGCGGCGCCGGGCCCCTGACGAGGCGGCGGTGCTCGACTACAGCCGCCTCGAAAACAACTGATCGACCTTGCGCGGTGTGGCCTCCTGGCGCAGTGAAGCTCAGACCGGGGCGGCAATGATCACTGCGATTCTCGGCGGCTCGGTGGATTCGCCGATTTCATCGAGAGTTTTCCACGCGGTACCTCTTTCCTGAAGGCGCTACGACATGGACAGTCGGGTTGCCTGGTGCTGGACATCCGTATGCCCGGCATGAGCGGACTCGATCTGCAGGACGAATTGCACCGGCGAAAAATTACGATCCCTATCGTGTTTCTTACCGGACACGGCGATGTTCCGATGGCGGTGCGT
>NZ_JAEUOI010000117.1 GCF_016790145.1 Propionivibrio sp.
GCTCATTTAAATAGGGGAGTTTCCTGCTATGAATAAACAGCGTGGAGTAGCGCTTTCTGGACTGATGTTCTGGGGCATAATTATCGCGGTGGTCGCCATGCTCGGGATAAAGGTCGCGCCAGAAGTCATCGATTACTACAAGATCAAGAAAAGCGTCAAATCGACCGCACTCAACTCCAGCGGCAAGACCGTTCCTGAAATTCGCAGCGCTTACGACAAGTATGCGGAAGTTGAGCATATCAAGACAATCACGCCGGCGGATCTCGATATTTCCAAAGAAGGCAACGACGTCGTCATTGCTTTTGCCTACGAAAAACGCATCCCCCTGTTTTACAATGTCAGTCTGCTGATCGAGTTTGAGGGGTCTGCCTCGGGCCGTGATCGCGAATAAGGCGAATGACGAATCAACTTGAGCAGGTGATCGGCCACACGTTCTCCAATTCCTCCCTGCTGCTGACAGCGCTGACGCATCGCAGCCACAGTTCTCCGCATAACGAGCGGCTTGAGTTTCTCGGCGACTCCATCCTCAACGGCGTCATCGCACGGCAGCTTTTTGACCGTTTCCCCGCTATTCCCGAGGGCGATCTTTCGCGACTGCGCGCCAATCTCGTCCGTCAGGACAGCCTGCATCAACTGGCCTTGTCGCTGTCTCTGGGGAGGTATCTGCGGCTTGGCGAAGGCGAACTGAAGAGTGGGGGGGCGCAACGCCCTTCAATCCTTGCCGACGCTCTCGAAGCCCTGTTTGGCGCCATCTGGCTGGATGCGGGTTTCGATTCCGCCAGCGCCGTCATTGCGCGCCTCTATGGCGACATGCTTGGCGCCATTGTCCCCGGACAACCGATCAAGGATGCCAAGACACGCCTCCAGGAAGATCTGCAAGGCAGACGGCTGCCGCTCCCGAAGTATTCACTGAGCGCTACCGAAGGGGAAGCCCATGTGCAGCAATTCAGGATTGCCTGCGCGATCGATGCGCTGCACATCCGGACTGAAGGCAGTGGCAGCAGTCGTCGTGCGGCGGAACAAATGGCCGCCGAGCGCGCGCTGGAAAGACTGAAGCAGGCATGAACGAACTTAAATCCGGCACAATTGCCATCGTCGGCCGTCCGAACGTCGGCAAATCGACGCTGCTCAATCGCCTGATCGGCGAGAAAATCAGCATTGTTTCGCGCAAGGCACAGACGACCCGTCATCGCATCATGGGCATCCTGAGCAGGCCAGATGCCCAGTTCGTGTTTGTCGATACCCCCGGTTTTCAGACCAAACATACCAATGCCCTGAACCGGGCGATGAATCGCGGCGTGACGCAGGCGCTGGCCGAAGTTGATGTCGTTGTGCTGGTTGTCGATGCAGAACATTTTGACGCCAGGGACATGGCGGTCATCAGGCTTCTGCCGGCAGAGCGCCCGGTCATTCTGGCGGTTAACAAGATTGACCAGATCAAGGAAAAGAATCAGCTCCTGCCCATCCTTGCCAAACTGGCCGCTCACTATGCTTTTGCGGCCATCGTTCCGGTCAGTGCCGCCAAGGGCAGTCAACTCGACGATCTTCTCGCCGAAACCCGCAAGCATTTGCCGCACAATGAACTGCTGTTCGGCGAGGACGAGATCACCGACAAGAGCGAAAAATTTCTTGCTGCCGAATACATCCGAGAAAAACTCTTCCGCCTGATTGGCGACGAATTGCCCTACGGCGCGACCGTCGAAGTGGAAAAGTTCGAACTCGATGGGGCGTTGCACCGCATCAGCGCCGCCATCGTCGTCGATCGCCAGGCGCACAAGGGTATCGTCATTGGCAAGGGGGGCGAAACCCTGAAGCGGATCGCCTCGGAAGCGCGTCAGGACATGGAACGCCTGTTTGATGGCAAGGTCTTCCTTGAAGTCTTTGTCAAGGTCAAGTCAGGCTGGAGCGACGATGAGCGTTTGCTCAAGAGCCTGGGCTACGAGTAAAACCTGGAGAGAACGCTGACGTGATGCACCGGCACAAGGTCGATGGACAGCCCGCATTCGTGCTGCATACCTATCCCTTCCGGGAAACCAGCCTGATTGTCGAAGTGTTTACCCGCGACTATGGCCGGGTTGCCTTGCTGGCGCGCGGTGCGCGGCGCCCGCGATCTGCCCTGCGCGGCCTGTTGCTGGCCTTTCAACCCCTCGAACTGGCGTGGGCCGGCAAGGGCGAAGTGCAAACCCTGATGAAAACCGAGTGGCAGGGCGGACAACCCTTGCTGGCGGGCAAGGCGCTGTTTTTTGCTTACTACCTCAACGAACTGTTGATGCACCTGCTGCCGCGTGAAGACGCCCACGCACGACTGTTCTCGGTATATGCTGAAACCCTGCACCGCTTTGCCGACAGGCTGAAGGAATCCGACCTGCGCTGCTTCGAGCGGGACATGCTGCAGGAACTGGGCTATGGACTGACGCTGGAAAAAGACGCTAGGGGGGTGTCCATTGACATTGCCGGACACTACGCCTACGAAATCGAACACGGCCCGGTGAAACTCCTGCGAGCTGGCAGTTCGGCCTTGTCGGTCAGCGGCAAGACCTTGATTGACCTGGCGCACGAGGATTTTTCCGATCCGCGTTCGCTGCTTGAAGCCAAGCAACTGATGCGCACATTGATTGCGCACTATACCGGCGGCAAGGGTCTGGAGACCCGCAGGATTTTTATGGAGCTACAGGAACTATGATCGAACTGGGCGTAAATATCGACCACATCGCAACGATTCGTCAGGCACGCAAAACCTACGAGCCTGAGCCGGCCTGGGCCGCCGTCGAGGCACATCTCGGCGGTGCCGATGGCATCACCGTTCACCTGCGTGAAGATCGCCGGCACATTCAGGACGCCGATGTCGAGAAACTGCGCACGCTGACCCAGATCAAGCTCAATCTGGAGATGGCAGCGACCGACGAGATGGTCGAAATCGCCTGCCGCCTGAAGCCGGAAATGGCCATGCTGGTGCCGGAGGGTCGCCATGAGGTGACGACGGAAGGCGGTCTCGACATCGTGTCGCAGGAGGCCAAACTCGGGAAGGCGATCGAGCGGCTTTCCGCTGCCGGAATCATCAGCAGCGTCTTCATCGACGCCGAAGTCGATCAGATCGACGCGGCGGCACGCATTGGCGCACGCGTATGCGAAATCCACACCGGCCCCTACGCGCACGCTTTCCACCATAAAGGGCGCGATGCCGAAAGCCCGGCGGTACTCGCCGAACTTGAAAAAATCCGCAGCGCAGGCGAAGCGATTCGCCGCCACGGCATGCGCTTCAATGCCGGCCATGCACTGAACTATTTCAACGTTCAGCCGGTAGCCCGCTTACCCGGTATCCGCGAACTGCACATCGGCCACGCCATTGTCAGCCGCGCCGTTTTTGTCGGTCTGCGCGAAGCGGTGCGTGAAATGAAGCGTCTCATGCGCGAGGCGCAAGCGCATTTGTCGCCGAATTTACCGACACGCACCCGATGATCGCCGGCATCGGCACCGACATCGTCGCAGTCGAGCGGCTCGGCAGGCTGTACGAGCGGCACGGCGAACGGGCACTGGCCAGGTTGCTGGCGCCGGTCGAGCGCACCGACTTCGAAAAAACCAGAGACCCGGCGCGCTTCCTGGCCAAGCGCTTTGCCGCCAAGGAAGCCTTCGGCAAGGCGCTCGGCATCGGCGTTGCCGCGCCGGCCACGCTGCCCAGTATTTCTGTTGTGCACGACCCGCTCGGTAAACCGGCTTTCGACTACGCCCCGAAACTCGCGCAGCTTCTCAGCGAGCGCGGACTGGTCGCCCATCTTTCAATCAGCGACGAGCAGGACTACGCCCTGGCCTTTGTCGTTCTGGAATCTAACTAAGCCATGACAACGCCGACAAAGCTTCCGCGTGGCCCGCTGATGATCGACATCGCCGGGCTGCAACTGAGCGAGCTCGACTGTGAGCGCCTCACACACCCGCTGGTCGGCGGCCTCATCCTGTTCGCACGTAACTACCAGTCGCCCGAGCAACTGTCCCGGCTGACTGCCGAGGTTCACGCACTGCGCACGCCATCGCTGCCCATTGCCATCGACCATGAAGGGGGCCGGGTGCAGCGTTGCCGCGAGGGATTTACTCGCCTGCCGCCAATGCGCCGCCTGGGTGAATTGTGGGAGGAAAAGCCGCAGGAGGCGTTAAGCGCCGCGCATGATATCGGGTTTGTGCTGGCCGCCGAGTTGCGTAAAAACGGCGTCGATCTATCCTTCACGCCCGTACTCGACCTCGACTGGGAGCGGAGCGGCGTCATCGGCAACCGCTCGTTTCATGGCGATCCGCTGGTTGTGGCACAACTCGCCGGTGCGCTGATCGAGGGATTGCGCCGTGCCGGAATGGCTGCCTGCGGAAAGCACTTCCCGGGCCACGGCTGGGCTGAAGCCGACTCGCACGTCGCCATTCCGGTCGACCCGCGAAGCCTGGCCGAACTGGCCACGGATATGGAACCCTACCGTCGCCTCAGACTCGACGCCGTGATGCCGGCGCACGTCATTTACCCGCAAGTGGATTCCCGCCCGGCCGGTTTCTCTCCGGTCTGGATCAGGATGCTGCGCGAGGAACTCGGCTTTGACGGCGTTATTTTCAGCGACGATCTGTCGATGGAAGGCGCCAGCATCGCCGGCGACATCGTCTGCAGAGCAGGCGCCGCATGGAACGCCGGCTGCGACATGCTGCTCGTGTGCAATGCGCCGGACGCCGTGGGCGATGTACTGGAACGCTGGCAGCCGGAACTCGACCCGCTACGTTCAACCCGCGTTGCACGGCTGCTGCCGACTGTTGCTCTGCCTGTTTTAGAGGATGACCCGACGTTTCTTGCGGGGGTCAAAGTCGCAGAGGTTCTGCTCTGATGTATTCCTGCTGATCGAATCAAAAAAGGCAGCCAAGGCTGCCTTTTGTCAACGCTGGACTGGAAAACCTACTTCACGCGGGCGCGGTATTCGTTGGTGCGGGTGTCGATCTCGATCTTGTCGCCGATTTCAACAAAGGCCGGAACCGGGAGTTCAAAGCCGGTGGACAGGCGGGCCGGCTTCATCACCTTGCCCGAGGTATCGCCCTTGACGGCGGGTTCGGTGTAGATAACTTCGCGCACCAGGCTGTTCGGCATTTCAACCGAGATGGCCTTGCCCTCGTAAAACACCACTTCGCAGGGCATTGCTTCTTCGAGGTAACTCAGGGCGTCAGCCATGCAGTCGGCTTCGATCTCGTACTGGTTGTACTCGGAGTCCATGAAGACGTACAGCGGATCGGCGAAATAGGAGTAGGTAACCTCCTTGCGGTCGAGCTGAACGACGTCAAACTTGTCGTCGGCGCGATAGACGGTCTCGGACGGGGAGCCGGTCAGCAGGTTTTTCATCTTCATCTTGACGACCGAGGCATTGCGGCCGGATTTGCTGTAATCAGCCTTGAGGACGACCATCGGGTCGTTGCCGACCATAAAGACGTTGCCTGCGCGAAGTTCTTGTGCGGTTTTCATAGTGCGATCCGGTAATGACGAGTAAAATTTAGCCGAACATTATAACTTGGAACGGCAAAAACGCACCAGACAACTGCACAAATCTTCCTGTTTTGCCCGCTTTTCAGCCCAGTCGAGGGCGTTCCGGCGAAGATCGGGAAGCGCACACATCCACTCTGCCCATAAATCCGCTGTGATCCGGCCGGCGTCCTTGTCGCCATTCCACGCCCGGTAGAGTTGGCGAACTGCCCCGCGGCTTTCTTCCGGCAGGTCGGCGCAATACAGGTCGAGGAAGGCAGCGAGTTTTGTCAGGTGCGCGTCCTCGTCTTGCGGGTAGATCTGCCACAGCATCGGCTTTGCTGCCCATTGAGCGCGAACAAAGGAATCTTCGCCACGCACCAGGTTGATGTCGCACGACCACAGCAATTGGTCATATTCGTGCTGTGCGATGAAGGGCAGCATCCGGATTTCCAGGTTTCCCCGGCGGAGCGCATCGCCGGCCTGCAAGGGCTGAGTAACGAATGCTTCAATGGCCGATCGAGTCTGTGTCAGCGGTGCGAGACAACAGACTGGCGTCCTGCCCTGCGCCCAAATAGCGAGCAGATCGCCAATCGCCGGGTTTTCATAGGCAAACAAAGAAACGAGCAGGATATCCGCAGGTGGCGGCGGCAAGCCGAGCGTTCGCCAGAAGCCGGTTTGCTGCTCGGGCGAAGCGCAGAAAGACTGCCTGCGCTGGTCAAGCCTGTTCTCGCGCAGCAGGCCGCCAGTGGTTTCGTTGAAACCGGGGAAGAAAAAATACTTGGTGAGCGGCAGGCGCGGGTGCGGCGAGGGCAGGGCATGGCAGCCCGATACCCAGGCCTCGGCGCTCAGATAGTCGAGGTTGATCCACACTGGCGCCGGCTTGCGCCCAGCCATGCTGGCGATGAATCGTTCGGGCAAGTGGCAGGCAAAAGCCTCGATGACCACATCGCCGGGGTCAATTTCGGGAAAATCGGCATCCCAGTGACGCACTTCAACGCCTTGTACCGTCTGGAGGGAATATCGCGGAACGATTTCCGGGCAAATTCGCTGAAAGGCCGCCAGATCATCAACCCACAGGCGAACGCCAAAGCCGTGTTCGTCAACCAACTGGCGCGCCAGACGCCAGCACACACCGATATCGCCATAATTGTCGATGACCTGGCAGAAAATATCCCATCTGGATGGATTGGCTGAGGCGGGCATGGACGCAGCAAACAGGCGTGATAAGATCAAAGACGACATCCTAACCGCTCTCACCCCATGCACGAAAAGTTTGACGCCAAAGCCCTGCTCGCCACGCTGACCGAGTTGCCCGGTGTTTACCGCATGCTCGATGCCGCAGGCCAGGTGCTCTATGTGGGCAAGGCCAAGAACCTGAAAAAGCGCGTCGCATCGTACTTTCGCGAGAACCATCCGAGTCCGCGCATCGCCTTGATGGTGGCTCAGATCGCCGGTGTTGAAACGAGCACAACCCGTTCGGAAGCCGAGGCGCTGTTACTCGAAAATAACCTGATCAAGAGCCTCTCGCCGCGCTACAACATTCTTTTTCGCGATGACAAGTCGTATCCCTATATCGTCATCACCCACGACAAGTTTCCTCGACTCGGCTTCTTTCGTGGCAACACCGACCGCAATTCGGACTATTTCGGGCCTTACCCCTCATCACTCGCCGTGCGTGAGAGCGTCAACCTTCTGCAGAGGATGTTCCGGCTGCGCACCTGTGAAAATTCGGTATTCAACAACCGCTCGCGGCCTTGCCTGCTGCACCAGATCAAGCGTTGCTCCGGGCCCTGCGTCGATCTGGTCGCCCCTGAGGTTTACGCACAGGATGTGCAGATGGCGGCGATGTTCCTGCAGGGGCGGCAACAGGAGGTTATCGGGCGACTGAGTCAGGCAATGGATCAGGCCGCCAGCGAACTTGCTTTCGAGCAGGCCGCCGTTTATCGCGACCAGATTCAATCCTTGCGTCAGGTACAGGACAAACAGTACGTCGAAAGCCACAAGGGCGAAGACGTCGATATCGTGGTTGTGGTGGAGGAGGGCGGCATGCTCTGTGTGAACCTCGCCATGGTACGCGGTGGCCGCCATCTGGGCGACAAGACGCAGTTTCCAAGCAATGCCGCCGACAGCTCGCCGGATGAGGTGCTGTGCGCCTTCCTGAACCAGCACTATCTGGCACACCCGATCCCGATGCGCATTTACCTCAATCGTGCCGTTCCCGATGGTGAGCTTGGCAATGTACTGGCCGAACTCGCCGGCCGCCCGGTACCGCTCCTGGAGCCCCGGCTGACCATGCAGAAGATGTGGGTGGAGATGGCCGAGCAGAATGCGAAACTGGCCATTTTCGCTCGCCGCAACGTGATTTCCCGTCAGGAATCCCGGCTTGTGGCCTTGCAAGAGGTTTTCGGCCTGGACGTGGAGGAGGGCAAGGAAACGCGCATCGAGTGCTTCGATATCAGCCACACACAGGGAGAATCAACGGTGGCCTCCTGTGTCGTCTATCAGGGTAACGGAATGCGCAAGTCGGATTACCGACGTTTCAATATTCAAGGCATCCAGCCTGGCGACGACTATGCCGCCATCCGGCAGGTCGTGCTGCGCCGTTATGCAAAAGTCGCCAGCGGCGACAGTGTGGCGCCAGCGCTGATCCTGATCGATGGCGGCAAAGGGCAGGTGAGTTCGGCCTTGTCGGCGCTCGAAGAGCTTGGACTGTCGCATTTGCCCTTGCTTGGTGTGGCAAAAGGTGAAGCGCGCAAGCCGGGTCTTGAAATCCTTGTCTTCGCTGACGCTCGCGAACCGGTACAATTGGCAGCGGAACATCCGGCGCTGCACCTGATTCAGGAAATTCGCGATGAGGCTCACCGCTTTGCGATTTCAGGCCATCGGGCGCAACGCAGCAAGACGCGACGGACTTCCCGACTGGACGAGATCGCCGGCATCGGGGCGAAGCGGCGCAAGGCCCTGATTACTCATTTTGGCGGCTTGCAAGGCATCTCCGATGCAGGGATTGACCAACTGACCGCAGTTCCGGGCATCAGCCGGGAACTGGCCGAAACAATTTACACGGCGTTGCATTGATGCCCGTTAACATACCGATTCTTCTGACCTGGCTGCGAATCGCCATGATCCCGCTGATGATTGCGGTTTTTTATGTGCCGGAATCATGGCTTCATGACATCGGGCGCAACCTTGCCGCCACCTTGATATTTGTTGTCGCGGCAGTGACCGACTGGCTGGATGGCTATCTGGCCCGTCGCTGGAATCAAACCTCGGCCTTTGGTGCATTTCTCGATCCGGTGGCCGACAAACTGGTCGTTGCCGCTGCGCTGATCATGCTGGTTCAGCTTGGCAGGCTTGACGCCATACTGGCCGCGATCATCATCGGACGCGAGATCACCATTTCCGCATTGCGCGAATGGATGGCGCAGATCGGCGCACACAAGAGCATCGCGGTGTCGATGATCGGCAAGATCAAGACGG
>NZ_JAEUOI010000171.1 GCF_016790145.1 Propionivibrio sp.
AGCGCCAGCAGCGATTGCAGCGGCGACATGATCTCGTGGCCGACGGCGTGCCACAGGTCCTTTTCCTGTTCGGCGCGGATTTTTTCACGCTCGGCGTCTTCCTTGACCCGGCGCAGCAGGTCGTTGAGGCCGCTGGCGAGAATGCCCAGCTCGTCGCTGCCGCGCAGGTCGGCCCAGTCGTACCCGCGGTAGCTCTCGAGCCCGCCGTCGGCATGGACCGTTTTTGACAACCCGCGCGTGCGTTTGGTGAGCTGCGCAATGCGCCGGATGATGCCGATTTCGATGACCAGCCAGGCCAGTCCGATGGCACCGAGCATGGCGCCGACAAACCATGAAACACGGGTGGCGACGGCGCTCAGGGTCCGGTTAACGCTGCGTGCATCGCCCCTGAGCAGCAGACGGTAATTGCCCAGCGGTGTTGCCACCTGGTCGACGAGTTCGACGAGCGGCGCCTCCAGGCTTTCCACCGGCAGCACGCGGATCAGCCGGGTGAGCAGCGGCGAGGTCTGCTCCAGGGCTTCGTCCTTGCCGGCAAGCTGGATGACGTCGCCGTCGCTGGCGCCGGCCTTGCGGATACTCAACGTTTCGCCGGGCAGCAGCAGGCTGGTCAGGTCGGTGAGGGAAAACGGGGCGACGGCGCCGGGTGCGCTGCTGTCGAAAAGCGCCGCGCCGTCGCCGGGCGGCAGCACTTCGACGCGAACCTGGAACTGGTCGAGGTCGGGTGGCGGCCATTGCGGCTTTTCGCGCTGGAAGAGCGCGTCGCGCAGCACGTCGACGGGCAGGCGCAGCGAGAAGAAGGATTTCCTGGTGCACTCCGTCTGTTCGCTGGCGCCTGTGCCGGCGTCATCCAGACATTGGCCGTCCTGCCATACCCAGCCACGGAACTCCCTCACCGTTCTGGCGCCGGTATAGTCGCGGCCGGCCTGTTCGAGGTAGCCGGTAAAGCGGCCGCGCACGCCTTCGGCGCGGGGGCCGGGGGGTGTGGCCGGCAGTTCGAAGGGAGCGATCCAGCGATAGGTGTGTCCGCGCAGGCGGGCCGTCACGCGCAGGCGATGCGCGCCATCGAGGAATTCGTCGCCGATGCGGTGCGCTTCCAGCGGGCCGCTGGCAAAGGTGCCGGCGGCATAGATGAAGCCGCCGGCCCAGGGATTGGTGCCTATGGCTACGCAAAGGCTGCCCGAGTTTTTGTACTGCACGAGGCAGCCGGCCATTTCGACGGCGTTGCGCACCTTGTTCTGGTCGTCGAAGTCGATGGCCGAATAGGGCAACACCACCGGCCGGCCCGCCGAGAGGCCGTTGCCAAAGCGCGGATTAAGCAGCGCCAGTTGGCCGGCCGGGTGGTGCAGGCGGGCAACGATCTGTTCCTTGGTTTTGGCGAAACTGGCCCTGTAGTTGTCGAAGCTGCGCTGCTTCTCCTCCTGCAGCACGGTGATGGCCATGGCGACGACGGCCAGCGCCAAGAGCAGGAACGAGGTTCGAAAGAGGATGCGCAGCCGGAAGGAAGCCAGCCAGGCCAGCGCCGCTTTCATTTGTTGCCGCCTGCCGGCGGCTGATCGGACCAGCGGAAGCCGCGCATCGGGATGTTCTCGATACGCTCGAAATCCTCGTCGAGTTCGCGAAATGCTTCGCGGATGGTGCTGATGTGCTTGCGGATGTTGTCGCGGTTGCGACCGCTCTTCACCACCTGGAAGAGATCATCGTAGGAGACCACCTGGCCGCGCCGCTGGTAGAGCGCGGCGAGGATGCGCTGGGCGGTGAGCGGCAGGTTAACGCGTTTGCCGCGCCACAGCGGCGTGCTCTGGCGCAGCGGGTCGAGCGACAGTTCATCGCTGTCCACAGGCTCCGCCTTGCCGTGCTGGCGATCCCGGCTGGCGCGCAGGATTTCGAGGAAGGTGTCGATGAAATCGCTCTCCTCGAAAGTGGTTTTCTGCAGGTAGTCCCAGGCATCGAGCGCCTTCATGATGCTCCGGTAGATGGTCGCCGGCATTGCCGAAACGACCAGCACCGGCGTTCCCTGACGGCCCTTGTTGATTGCGTTGATGATGGCCACGCCGGCGTGGCGCTCACGCCCCAGCTCGATATCCAGAACGACAAGGTCATAGGCCTCGCGAGCAATGGCGGCCTCGGCGTCATCGCGGGTGAACCACTGATCGATGTCGATTTCCGGCCGGGCGGACAGAATCCAGGCCCTGAGCTGGTTGCTGGTGGGCAGGTCATCTTCGATGACGGCGACCTTGAACATGATGTTTTCCCGATGCTTTCTGGCTTCGATGCTGGCAAGTATCGCCTTTTTTCGCCGCCGGATCACGCCAGGCTCGTGAGTGTTTGTTCACACTGCGGATCGCTCGCTAGCGCCGGCTGACGAATGTGCCCCGGCAACGGCATTGAGTGCTCCCCGGCCTGGCTTGCAACATGGCTTCCAGCAGCAACGGGGTGCGCATCGATCTTCCCGCCTCCCGTATCAGGGCCGCAGTCTCACCCGTGAAGATCGATCGTCAATGGAGAAAATCATCATGTCGGATCGCGTCAAAAACATCGTGCAAAACGTTCGCAGTTCGCTCGGCCATCTGGCTGGCGGCGCCGGTTCCCTGTCGCAAAATGTGGCCGGCCGCCTGCCGCGCTTCCGTGGCCGCATCATTGCGCTGAGCCTGCTGGCCATCGGCGGCTACGGGATCTATACCCATCCACCCATGCAGAGCGTCGCTCGCGGCGAAATCGGCATGCGTCTGAATCAACTGACCGGCGGCTCGACCGAAGTGCGCGATGGTGCCGTGCTGGTGATTCCCGGATTGCATGAACTGCGCCGCTTTTCGCTGCGCGACCAGATCTATCGCCCGACGGACAGCATGAGCGCCAGCGGGGCAGCGCCCTTCCAGTCGGTTGAAGGTCTTTCGATCGGCGTCGATATTTCGGTCCGTTATGCGCTCGATCCGGACAGGATTGCCGGGATGGCAAAAACGCTGCCTCAAGATATCAACGGCGAGATTGTCGAACCGGTGGTGCAGGGTATGCTCTACAAGACCCTGGCCAAATACACGGTGCGCGAAATTTTCTCGAGCAAGCGCCAGGAAATCCAGCAGCTTATCGAGGGCGAACTGAAGCCGCGCCTGGAGGCAGACGGCATCAAGCTGCAAACAGTGACCATGGGCAAGGTGGACCTGCCGCCGGACTACAAGTCGGGGATGGAAAAGCTGCTTGCCGAAGAACTGGCCACCGAGAAGATGCGCTACACGCTGGAGCTGAAGGACAAGCAGGTCAAACAGACCGAACTCGAAGGCCAGGCCGACAAGGTGCGCCGTGAAAAGGCCGCGGAAGCAGCCGGTGAGGAACAGATCATCGCGGCCAAAGCCCAGGCCGAAGCCATGAAGCACGTGTTGCCGTTCAAGCAGAAGCAGATCGAGCAGCGCGGACTTGAAGCCGAGGCCGAGAAGGTCGCCCGCATCAAGAACGCCGAAGCGAGCTCGCAGGCACGCCAGATCGAAGCCACCGGCGAAGCCGAATCGCGGCGCAAGCTTGCGGATGCCGATGCCTACCGCCAGGATCGTATCGGCAAGATCAGCAGCGAACAACTGGCACGCGACGGTGCCCTGATCTCCAGGCATCCGCTGCTGATTCAGAAGGCGCTGGCCGACAAGCTCTCCGACAAGATTTCGGTGATCATCGCGCCGCCGCCCGCCGACGGCGGCTTTATCGGCGCCTCCCTGCTCGGCGCCAGCCGGCAGAATGCGGCGCAGTCGGCCCGCCAGTCTGGCGCCAACGAGCAGGGCTTGGCGGAAAACCAGGTTGGCGGCAACAACGCCGATGCGGAGCAATGATCATGCTGCTTACGACTCTTGCCGTAATCGCCATCGTCACCCAGGACCAATCCGCCCTGCGTGCCGCGCCGCGAGAATCCGCAGCTCAGCAGGCCGTTCTCTGGCAGGGGGATAGCCTGGAAATCCGAGGCCAGAAGGGCGACTACCTGCAGGTCTACGATCACCGCCGGGAACGCGCCGGCTATATTCGCGCCACGCAGGTACGCAGCCAGTCGCTGGCTCCGGAAGCGGCACCGGAACTGCTCTCGGTGCTGCGCTTCCTGCGCGACATACCGGGATCGGAAGCGCTCGGGATCAGCTATGCCGCCGCCTATCTGCATGCCGCCCCGGCCGCCGCGATCGACGGCGAGGCGTTCGACGCCCTCGGCGCCATGGCCGAACGGCTGGCACGGCGCGCTTCGCTGCGCCAGGGCACAGCCGGGGGCGAAACCATCGCCGCACATCTTGAAGTGGCTGCCACTTACGGGGTGAATATGCAAAGCTTCGAGCGCGAAGGGCAGGTCCAGCTCTGTTACGAAGGTGAAGCCCATCGCCGGGTGCTGGCCTTGCCGGCGAGCGCTAGCCAGAAGGCGCTGGCCGCGCTGGCCCTGACCCGGCACGAATGTGTAGCGCCCGGCCTGACTCCTGCCGAGCGCTTCAACCTCGACAACTGGCGTGCCGAAGTGCTTGATCGCGTTGAAACAGGCACGCTGCCCGAGGTGCTGAAGAATCGCCTGCATCTGCGCAAGGCCGGAGTCTGGGCGAGCCTGGCCTACCAGCGTGCCCGCCGAGCGGAACTCGGCCAGCCGGCTGTGCAGGCGGCGGCGAGCCGTGCGCTGCAAGAACTGGCTGCAATCAATAAGGGCGAACTGGCGGAAAGCGATGCTCCGGCTTACAGCGACGCGGCGATCCGCGTCGGCGCCTCGCGCTGGGCTGCCGAACCGGCAGCGCCGCTCAATCCGGCACGGCTGCCGGCCAGCCTGTCGCTAGCCTTCAGTCCCGGCCAGCCGGGGGAAACATGCGTGCATCTGGTCGACGCCAGGCATGATCAGAAGAATCCGCTGCTCACCCGCTGTACCTATGGCCTTGTCTGGCCGGCTTCGGCCACTGCCAATCGCCAGGGCAGCGCCCTTGCCCTGGCCGTGCAGCCGCTCGATACCTGGCGTGAAATGTGGGTATTCCGGCAAGGGCCGGCGGGCTGGGGCTTAGACATCCTGCCGCCGGGAGTGGACAGCCCGACCCTCGGCTACGTCGAGTTTGCCGGCTGGGTTCCCGGCAATGCGCAAGTGCTCGTCGCGCGCGAAAACAAGATCGATGGCCGCTACCGGCAGAGTTTCGAAGTCTTGCGCATGGAAAGCCTGGAGGTCGAGAAGCAGGCCGACAAGCCTAACAATCTGAGCCTCTTTTACCGCTGGCAGGATCCGGTGTGGAAGGGGCAGACGGTGAGTATCCGATGATTTCGCCAATACTTTTGGAATGCCTTCGAATGTGATCTGGCACTATTACAAATGAACGATCCGCTATTTCCGGTGGTGCATTTTCGATGGAGGTTACTGCGAGCTAGCGGCATCGGTAAGCGCAATAAGATGAATCGACGGCGCTGATTCATGACGGCTTAAGGTGAATCGCTACAGTTCAAGCCCGTTATGGAGATCAATCCTGGTTGACTCTTTCTGGCCGTACTGAGCCATCTGAATACGTATTCAGACAACATTGTACAAAACACAAGCGAAAATCAATCACCAATTACGGCCAGCCAATTGGGCAAGGTTTTCACCACCAAGTCAGCAAAGGTACTCCAGGCAAACCGCATTCATTGCATTTCCTGGGGACGCTTTTATCCTCTGTGCCTTGGTGCTTAGCGCGGGATAAAGCTTATCCGGCCATCGCACTCGATGGCATGCAGCGGGTATTGATAGAGTGCAGACAGCCGCTCGATGCTGAGCATTTCCCTGGCTGACCCGGTTTCGGTATGACCGTTGCCATGGATCAACACTACCCGGTCACAAAAACGCCAGGCCAGAGCGGGTTCGTGCAGCACCATGGCGACGCCTGCACCACAATCGCGCGCTGCGCCGGCAAACAGTTCAAGCATGGAAATCTGGTGCTTCAGGTCAAGGTGGGCAATCGGCTCATCGAGCAGAAACAGTTGTGGTTCCTGGGCGAGCAGCGTAGCAATGGCCAGTCGCTGACGTTCGCCGCCGGAGAGGGTCAGTACATCGCGCTGTTCGAATGAGTCCAGATCGACAGCCGCCAGGGCTTCACGGACAATTTTCGCGTCCTTGTCGGTTTCCCAGCCCCAGCGGTCGAGGTGGGGATGACGGCCGACCATTGCCGTTTCCAGAACCGTTGAAGCGAAAGCATCACCGCGTACTTGCGGCAACCAGCCACGAATGAGCGCGCTCTTGCGCACGCCGAGCGTTGCGTAGCTGGCACCGTTTATAAGCACTGAACCCGCCTGCGGTGCGCGCAGTCCGGCAAGTACCGAAAGCAGGGTCGATTTGCCGGCACCGTTGCGGCCGAGAATAGCCAGACGCTCACCGGCTCGCAGCGTCAGATCGAGGTTGCGGCAAAACGTCTTGGCGCCGATGCCGACGGTGAGCTGGCGTGCTTCGAGAAGAGGGGATTTGCTGCTCATTTCAGCGCCCCGTCTGCGCATCACGGGTGAGCAGGAAAAGAAATACCGGCACACCGATCAGCGCGGTGAGGACACCGACCGGGAGTTGCTGCGGGGCAACGATGGAGCGCGCCAGGGTGTCGGCGATCACCAGCAGGCTGCCGCCGGCGAGTACCGAGGCGGGAAGCAGCAGACGCTGGTCGTTGCCCACCGCCAGACGAACCAGATGCGGAACGATCAAGCCGATGAAGCCGATCGAGCCGGCTTGCGTTACCGCCGCTGCGGTGGCCAGCGAGGCGACAAGGTATACGCCACGCCGCAAACGAGTGACGTGCACGCCGAGGGTTTGCGCCATGTCGGTTCCACGTGTGAGCAGGTTCAGCTCACGCGAGAAAGGCAGCGAGACCAGCAGAACGGCAGTGAGAACACCGAGCACCAGCCGCGGGTCATTGCTCTGTGAGAGGTCACCCATCAGCCAGAACAGCATGCCGCGCAATTTGTTATCCGGCGCGATGGAGAGCATCAGCGCGACAGCAGCGCCACAACCGGCAGCGACAATGACACCGGTCAGCAGGAGGCGGGTTTGCGTCCAGCTACCGTCGCCGTGCGCCAGCCCGAAAACAACGAGCATGGCAGCGAGTGCGCCTATAAAGGCCGAACCATTGACGCCGACCAGACCGAAGCCAAACAAAATGGCCAACAAGGCACCGACCCCGGCACCACCGGAAATGCCCAGCACGTAAGGGTCAGCGAGCGGATTGCGCAGCAAGACCTGGAGCAAGGCACCGGCCAGCGCCAGCAGGCCACCGCAGGCAAAGCCGGCCAGTGCGCGCGGTAGCCGCAGACTGCGCACTACATCGCCCGACAGGCCGCTTTCGCTGCCAAACAATGAAGCCAGAACCTCGTTGAACGGAATGCTGACGCTGCCCACCATCAGCGCCAGCGCAATGCTCAGCAACGCCAGCCCGGCAAGGGCGGCGAGAATGAGCAGGGCGCGGCGACGGGTGGGCATCAGGCCTCCTACTTCGGAGTGTAACGAACCCCGACGAAGACGTTCGCCCCCGCCGTTGCAAAGTTATCGGCTGTCTCGTAATCCTTGTTGAAGATATTGTTGGCGCGGACAAAGAGGGCCCAGTCAGGCTGCACACGGTAATCGGCATAGAGATTGACCAGGCCATAGCCTCCCATGCGGACGAGGTTGGCCGGATCTTCATAGCGATCGCCAACCAGCTTCCACTCGCCGCGCAACTCCCAGTTACCCAGGGTTCGGGTGACGTAGCTGCTCATCTGCTGCTCGGCGCGGCGTGCCAGACGATTGCCGTTGTTGGGTCCTTTTTCCTCGTTACGCGGATCCAGGAAGTCAACGGCAACGCCCAGCCCCCACTCCGAAAAACGCCCGTCGTAGGTGAATGTAGCGCCACGCAGCAAGGCTTTGCTGACGTTGACGGGGGCAAAGGTCGGCGGTCGGTATTCGATCAGGTCGGTGAGATTGTTGTTATAGAGAACGGTAGAAAATCGATGATTTCCACGCTCCCAGTTGATGCCCACCTCGGTATTCTTCGCCCTCTCCGGCTTCAGATCGGGATTGCCACCACCAAAAAAGAAGCTGGCAGGAAAATAAAGTTCATTGAACGTCGGCGCACGGAATGCCGTTCCATAGGAAATGTGCGCCCGCCATTCCGGCGTAAATTGATAACCGTAGGAAGCGGAACCGGTGGTTTCCGCACCGAACTGTGAGTTGTCATCCCGGCGAAGATTAAACTGCAGGCGGTGCTCGTCAAAGTGACCATTCCAGCCGGCAAGAAGCGAGTTGATCGTACGCTCGCTTACCGTGTAATCGGTATTGCCTGAAACCTTTTGCTTGGTGTACTCGACAGCCAGCAGGGCCTCGCCGACCGGAAGCTTGATGTCATTCTGCCACGACACCAGGTCCATATCGGTGCGGAAGGTGTCCGTTTTGGCGCTGCCGACGTACTCCGTTGAATCGTCCGTACTGCGACCGATGCGCAAGGTACTGGTCCATACCTCATTCAGTTGGTTGCGCGAGTAAATCGAGTAGGCGGCGACGGTCTGATCGCTGTTGAAGTTCTGCGCGGCGCCCAGCGCGCTGAAGTCGTTCGAGTCATACTTGTTGTTGCCCTGGCTGGCCAGCAGATTGACGCCGATTTCCTGGCCTTTTGCCGGCGTGATGGCGAAGTTGGCACTGAGGTTCTTGTTGTAATAGCCATCCCGATCCGGGTTGTAGGGGTTGAAGAATGGTGAGGCGCCATTCCTGTTGGTAAACGAGTTGAAGCCATCGGTGCTAAGGTAGCCGGCCTGCACGCTGTAGGAAACAAGATCAGTACCTCCGGAGACGCCGACGGTGGTGTCACTCGTATTGTAAGTGCCATAACCGGTGCTGGCGTTCAGGCGCGCCGCCCCTTCGCCGCGCCGGGTAAAGATCTGGATCACGCCGCCGATGGCGTCGGCGCCGTACAGCGACGACGCCGGGCCGCGCAGGATCTCGATGCGCTCGATCTGGTTCAGCGGAATGCGCGACAGATTCGGACTGCCAAGCGTCGCCGAACCGATGCGTACTCCATCAATCAGTACGATCGATTGATTGGTGGCGGCCCCACGGATGAACACGCCGCTATTGGAGCCGGCACCACCGTTGGCGACATACTGGATTCCCGGTTGACGGGCCAGCAGTTGCGCCAGCGACGTCGTATCGCCCGCCTGATCGATTTCTTCGCGGGTGATTACAGATACATCGCTGGACAGCTCGTTGGCGCGTGTGGCCTGGCGCGTCGCGGTGACGACAATGGGGTCGAGTTGATTGTCGGCGGCTGAGGCAGGAAAAGAAGCGACAAGTGCAAGTGCTGCAAGGGTCAAGGAACAAGGTGGATGCATGACAGATTTCTCCCGATGCCGACAAGCGTCCCCGCAAGCCGGCGAACAAAAATCGGAACTGCACGAGGGAGAAGATCAGCAAGAGGAGCACGACCGCTTTGCAAGCGGCATCGAGCATTCCGTGTCCGCCTCCCCGCGGCACTTCCGTCTATTTGTGCGAAGGCCGGTATCCGGGCTCACGAGTCTTGATGTGTCGCCTTCCCAGGCATTTCGCCCAGTGGCTCCTTTGACACACCCTCACTCGCTTACCGTTGCGGGGGCAGCACAGGCATGGTGTCTTGCGGACACGCACCTGTTTCCCGTTTAACCGCTGCAGAGTCATTGGAAAACTCCGCGTTGCGGCACCTTGCACGTTCCGCTCTTTGCCAGCAGCGAAGCCGATGATTATAGCGTAAAGGCCATCTGTGACGTACCAGAAGTTGCGCTCCTTGAAATAATTCACATTTAAAACCAACGCTTAGCCCTTGACCACACTAGGTTTTTAAAACTATAGTCCTAGCATGGTTAACGAACTCAATGCGCTCGAGAATAAAATTGCCCTGGTAGCGTCGCTTTGTCGCACGCTTCGTGCAGAGAATATGCAACTCAGGCAACAACTGGCCGCCGCTGAAGACGACAGAAAGGATCTCGCTGAGCGCATGGAGTCGGCACGGAGCCGGCTGGAACAACTCGCCGAAAAATTGCCGGAAGCCAAAGCCACCGTTTGAATGTGACCATGCGTAAAGAAACCAACTACCTCGACATCACGCTGCTTGGCAAGGAATATCGTGTGGCCTGCCCACCCGAAGAGCACGACGCCCTGCGGGCCGCAGTGGTCTATGTTGATGAAAAAATGCACGATATTGCTGAGAAAACCAGGAACAATATCTCCGAGCGTATCGCCGTCATGGCGGCGCTGAACATCGCGCACGAATACCTCTCCAGGATGTCCACGACGGATGAAACATATAAAGCCATTGAATCGGAAACAGCAGTGGACTTCGGCGCCGTTAAGCGTAGAATTTCTGTCATGGAGGCAGAACTTGAGGCGGTGCTCGCACCGCAGGATAAGTTGCTCTAAGCCTCTGACAGTTGTTCCCTGCGGTGTTTGTCAAGGCCATATATTCCTTGAACCAATAACCTTGGCGTCGGTCACGAACCATTGAAGCTGCTGTTGTGCTGGCCCCATTTGTCGGGTCGGCCTGATGCGGAAGGAAAATGACCCAACTGAACTCCGGTTCAGGATGCCGGCCTGACGGCATTCGCGGGGACTTTATTCAACAGCGCGGAAAGTAACTTTCCGCGCTGTTTTTTTTCCTTTTATTCAAGCGACATTACGTCGCCAAGAGTTTCACTGATGGAAGCATTCCTCGTCTCCACAGGTATCGTGGCCCTGGCAGAAATCGGCGACAAAACCCAACTGCTGGCCTTCATCCTGGCGGCGAAATTCCGCAAGCCCATTCCCATCGTTCTCGGCATTCTGGTCGCCACGCTGGCCAACCACGCTGTCGCTGGCCTGCTCGGTTCATGGATTACCACGCTGCTCGGACCGGAGACGCTGCGCTGGGTGCTTGGCGTTTCGTTCATCGCCATGGCGCTGTGGACGCTGATCCCCGACAGGTTCGACGAGAAGGACGCCAAACTGGCTCGTTTCGGCGTTTTCAACACCACCTTGATCGCCTTCTTCCTTGCCGAGATGGGTGACAAGACACAGGTCGCGACGGTCGCCCTGGCTGCACAGTATCAGGACGTGCTTCAGGTCGTCGCCGGAACGACACTCGGCATGATGATCGCCAATGTTCCCGCCGTGCTGCTCGGCGACCGCATCGCCGAACGCCTGCCGGTGCGCACCGTGCATTTTATCGCTGCCGCACTTTTTGCCGTTCTCGGCTTCGCTACCTTGCTGGGTGCCGGCGAGCGTTTCGGTTTCTGACATTCTCTGCTGAGGGGAACTTGTCGCAGCACAGCGTGCCCAAAAGTGACTTCCCTTTGCTGGCGACAATCCCCATGCTTCATTTCGACAACCGCCTGGTGCGCGAACTGCCCGGCGATGACGACACACGCAATCATTCGCGCCAGGTGTATGGCGCCCTCTGGTCCCCTGTCATGCCGACACCGGTAGCGGCGCCGCGTTTGCTCGCTCACTCGCGTGAAATGGCGCAACAGCTTGGCCTTGCCGAGCACGATCTGGCTTCGCCGCAGTGGGTCGAGGCACTGGCCGGCAACGCCCTGTTGCCGGGGATGACGGCTTATGCCACCTGCTACGGCGGCCACCAGTTCGGTAACTGGGCGCGGCAACTCGGCGACGGCCGCGCGATCTTTCTCGGCGAAACCGTCAACAGCGCCGGGCAGCGCTTCGAGCTGCAACTCAAGGGCGCCGGAGCGACACCCTATTCACGTCGCGCCGATGGCCGTGCCGTGCTGCGCTCGTCGGTACGTGAATTCCTGTGCAGCGAGGCCATGCATCATCTGGGCGTACCGACAACCCGCGCGCTGGCGCTGGTGACAACCGGCGAAGCGGTAGTGCGCGACATGTTCTACGACGGCAATCCGGTAAAGGAACCGGGGGCGGTGGTCTGCCGCGTTGCGCCTTCATTCATCCGCTTCGGGCATTTCGAGCTGCCGGCCTCGCGCGGCGACGAGGCGTTGCTGCGCCAGCTTCTCGACTTCACCATCGCGCGCGATTTTCCGGAACTGGCGGTGGAGCCTGAAGAACGGTTGCTGCGCTGGTTCGTCGAGATTTGCGAGCGCACTGCACGCCTCATGGTGCACTGGATGCGGGTTGGCTTTGTGCATGGGGTGATGAACACCGACAACATGTCGATTCTCGGGCTGACCATCGACTATGGCCCCTACGGCTGGGTCGACGATTTCGACCCTTCGTGGACACCCAACACAACCGATGCGGCCGGCCGGCGTTACTGCTTCGGTCGGCAACCCGAGATCGCGCGCTGGAACCTCGAACGGTTGGCCGATGCACTGTCCGCCATCACGCCGGAGCCAAGCGCACTGGCGCTCGGACTGGAGCGCTATGACGAGATGTATGCAGAGGGATTCCAGCGATCCTTTGCCGCCAAGTTCGGTTTTACGGCGTGGCGCGAGGAAGATGCCGAACTGATCGAGGACGTTTTTTCCCTGATG
>NZ_JAEUOI010000131.1 GCF_016790145.1 Propionivibrio sp.
ACACAGAGTCAGTACAGCACGGTCAGGCGTATTTGCAATGGTGTTATCGAACAGCGTCGACTGGAACGGGAACAGCAGTCTGAGCGTGATCGTCAACGCCATCTTGAGAAAGCGGAAAGCAATAAAAAACAAGAGAAGACCAAGTCCTCAAAACCGGTGATGGAGACTATCGGCCCGGTCGCACAGCAGGCAATCCAGGCAGCACAATTGGATCTGAACACACTCGACATGGCAACTGCTCCTGCATAAATCACCCTGCAACTGATCCAGTTATCTGAGCCAAGAAGCGAGTAACGCTGCCCAGATATCCTTGAGCATGTGCGGTGGCTTTAGCCCAATCAGTTTGCCTTTGTTCCAGGATTCCTGAGATTGATCGGTTTCCATCTCAGACGCCTTCATGGTTGATCGGAGTCTGATTATTGTGCGGCGTGCTGATCAGGGACGAGGCAGATTTCGACCGAACTATAGCCGGGTGCACTTCACTTGCTCAAGTGCCGCCGCGTCAATAAGGCGCTGCAATGATCTGGATGGTGTCCAGCGCCCACCTTGTGCCACGAAGCGATCGGTTGCATCGACAACCAGTCTTTCACCTTTGGGCTCTGTGGTCGTCAGAGCCAAAGCCAACTCCGCTCGGGCGCGTTGATGACGATCAAAGGCGTTGAAGTCGAAGTATCCGTCATTATCAAAGGCGAGGAACCCGAACGTTATCCAAACGACACGAATCGGCTGACGGTCAACGAGTTCTACAGCGACGTCGGTCATTCGTACCCGAGTTCCAGCAAAACGGGTGAAGCGACAGCTTGCGGGATCTCGGAGTATTTGGTCGAACTTGGCGTTCGGCAGGCGATACAGACGGTCTTCCTGATCAAGGAGAAACATGCGGCACGATATTCCCATAGCTTGTCATGCTCTCACATTAAGTCGGGCAACTGCTCTCTGGGCAACAGCAGCTTGAGCGAGCGGCCCTGTCCCGGGATTCTTTCAATCAGCCCCAATTTCTCCACACTCAGTATCATCTGATGGACGGAAGGTGGCGATACTTGGAAATAACTTTGTCTATCCTCTTCAGCCGGCGACTGACGGTGACTCTTCGTATTGTAGTAGATGAAGGCGAGGTGCTGCCCCCTGCTTCGCAGTATAAATGCCTGCACAGGTACTGTTTCCCGACGACGTCGCACATTACAATGTTCTCGCCCTTAACGCATCACCCACGCCGCAGGTACGACGGGCTCCCAACTATTTTGCCGCAGCTTTTGCTGGTCTTCGAGCAGAGCCGTAATGTGTGACTACGCACGGGTCGTTCCTGACCATACCTGAGTTTGGCTGGCCGCTTTGCTGTACCATGACTCTAAGCGTGCAATCGGCCATGAGCAATCATTTACCGCCCGAACAACGCCGACATCGACGCGACTGCTGTTTGTCGTCTAGCAGCCATTCCATCGATTGGCGACAACGCCTGGCTCAGGTGATCAACGAATGCGGCGACCTTGGTCGAATGCTTTCGTTCGGGCAGACTCACCAGGTGGATAGGGGATTCGAGGTGTAGGGCGCGGGACTGTCCACATGATGCTGATCTTCCTGCGGGGCAGGCTGGACGTACTTCCCATCGACGACTATGGTGTGCGCAACGTTTTTTCCAACGTGACCGGACGGGAAGTTAGGGTAGCGCCGTAGGAATTGAAGCAACCCGGTTCGGAGTGGTGGCCCTGTCGCAGCGTTGTCGCCTGGTATTTTTGGCGCGAGGCGAATATCACCTGAAGCGTTCTATGAAGGAGTGGCTGCCGGTGATACGCCGTGGAAACCCAGACATGATTTTCTGAAGGAAGGTGTCGGCATGATCGAACTATTCTCAGCGGCAACACCGAACGGGCACAAGGCTTCCATTGCGCTGGAAGAACTGGGTCTGCCCTATACACTGCGGGTGCTTGATCTTGGCAAGCTGGAACAAAAGCAGCCCTGGTTTCTGGCGATCAATCCGAACGGACGGATCCCCGCCATCATTGACCACGACGCCGACGATTTTCCGGTTTTCGAGTCGGGAGCGATCCTCATCTATCTGGCTGAGAAAACCGGACAGTTGATGCCCAGCGATGCCAAGGGCCGGTCAAGGGTTTTGCAGTGGCTGATGTTCCAGATGGGCGGTATTGGGCCCATGATGGGGCAGGCCAACGTTTTTTTCCGGTATTTTCCGGAAAAAATTCAGCCGGCAATCGATCGCTACCAGGGCGAATGCTCGCGCTTGTTCCGTGTCCTCGACGGCCACCTCAAGGACTGCGAATATCTTGCCGGCGACTACTCGATTGCCGATATCTCCAATTGGGCCTGGGTCAGAACGCACCGCTGGTCGGGGGTGTCAGTCGAAGAATTTCCCCATTTGCAGCGTTGGCTGGCGCAGATACGCGGGCGTCCCGCTGTTCAGCAAGGCATTCTCAAGCCGCCTTCGACCCTTGATTCGCGCGAAGATGAAGACAAGGGGGAGAAGTTTTCGGAAGAAGCGCGCAAGATGGTCGAAATGGGGCAATCGCAAAAAGGCGGCGTATAGACACATGATAGGTGGGGAGGAACCATGAGGCTGCACACGGCGGCGCGCGCGCCTAATCCGCGACGGGTGGATATGTTCCTGGCTGAAAAAGGCGTCCGAACGATTGAACGCGTAGTGGTCGATCTGAACTCTGGGGAGCACAAGAAGGACAGTTTCCTGGCACGCAATCCCATGGCGCGAGTCCCTGTTCTGGAACTGGACGACGGACGCTGCCTGGCCGAATCAAGGGCCATCTGCACCTACCTCGAGTCGGTGTATCCGGAGCCGAATTTGATGGGCATCGATGGAGAGGAACGAGCCTTCATCGAAATGGCCGACAGACAGGTCGAGTTGCGCCTGTTTGCCACGATTACCAACTGTGTTCGCCATACGCATCCAGGGCTGGCCGTCCTTGAGCAGCCCCAATTCCCGGATTACGGCATCTCGCAGGGCCAGAAAATGCGGGGAATTGCGCAGTGGCTGGACGACCTACTCGTGTCACGCTCTTATGTCGCTGGCGAACGTTTCACCATCGCTGACATTACGGCATTCTGTTCCATCGAATTTGCCCGGTTGATCCGGTTCAAGCCTGCAGAGGAAGGAATGAATCATCTGCAGGCTTGGCGCGACCGAATTGCCGAGCGTCCGAGTGCGAGTGCTTGACCGCACTCTAGCGAAACACATTCAATACGCGTGCCGGAAGTAATCTATTTCAACGTGGCCCTCCACAAAAACCTTATCGATGGCCAACAAGACGTTCGTCAAACCGTAAATGAATTCCCCGGCACCTCTTGCGGAAACTTTGCCGATGATCAACCCGTTCGCGACCATGAATTCGTTCACTGGCTTCACCTAACCAAGGTTCAATTTTATGTCTAAGCCCCGCCTGATTTATTTTGACTTCGCTGGCAGCCGCGGTGAAGAATGCCGCATCGCTCTGCACATCGCAGGCGTCGATTTCGACGACGTTCGCGTCCCGACTGCTGAGTGGCCCCTACTCAAGCCCCAAACTCCATTTGGGTCCTTGCCCGTCCTGGAACTTCCGGGAAAAAGTCCCCTTGCACAGTCGAACGCGATTCTCGTTTATATCGGACGACAGCACGGATTGCACCCCAGGAATGATTTCGAAGCCGCTCAGCACGAAGCGCTAATGGACTACGTTGAAGATCTGCGCCACACCGTGGGCCCGAGCCTGCGCATTTCCGACGAGACGCAAAAACGCGCGGCACGTGAAGAACTTGCGCGCGTATATCTGCCGACGTGGGGAACAAATGTCGAAAATCAACTGACCGACCAATCATTCGTTGGTGGTGACACACTGCATGTTGTGGACATCAAGCTCTACATGATCGTGCGTTGGTTTGCGTCCGGAACGGTCGATCACGTTCCACCGACAGTGTTTGACCATTGCCCAAGACTCAAGCGAGTGTTCAGGGAGGTCGGCGAACACTCCGGAGTGAAAGCGTGGCTAGAGCGCACGGCGCGCTAGATTCCCTTTGTGTCCGCATCCAAGGCGCTTGATATGCCCGAACCGATCGTTTGCCTGCCCTGCATCGACAAGACTTACTGCAGCGGCTTCCGAGCTTTCAAGAGGTCGTTGAAGACACTCAGAATAGAGAATCATTGGTGACCGCTTCGCTCCAGTTGGCTGTCATTCAGTGACACAGGGGGTATCCTGTCTCCACTATGGCAGGCATCGATGAACGGTAAAACTCAAATGTTCAGCTCGGGAGTGGTTGCGGCGCTCGGTGCAGCACTGCTCTTTGGCGCCAGCACGCCACTCGCGAAAATGCTGTTGCGCGATGTCGATCCCTGGCTTCTGGCTGGACTGTTCTACCTCGGCTCGGGTATTGGTCTGACACTGTGGCGCGTGCTCACCCGTGCCGCACCTGTCCGTCTTTCGCGAGGGGAAACGGGCTGGTTGGCTGGGGCCATCCTTTCAGGTGGAGTAGTTGGCCCGGTCCTCCTGATGTTTGGACTAACAGGCATGCCGGCCTCAGGTGCAGCCCTGCTGTTGAATGCAGAGGGTGTTTTCACAGCATTGCTGGCCTGGGTGGTCTTCAAAGAGAACTTTGACCACCGTATAGCGTTCGGCATGGCAGCAATTGCCGCAGGTGCTGTGGTGCTGAGTTGGCCGGGAGAGGCGCAGTTTGCCGGTGCGCTGCCCGCTTTGGCGATATTGGGGGCTTGCCTGGCCTGGGGCATCGACAACAATCTGACGCACAAGGTCTCTCTAACCGACGCAACATGGATTGCCGCGGTAAAAGGCATGGCTGCCGGGAGCGTGAATCTCGTACTCGCCTTTGCCCTGGGCGACCGTCTGCCTGATTGGCTCACCACGGCAGCAGCCATGGGGGTTGGATTGCTCGCTTACGGGGTCAGCCTGGTTTTGTTTGTCGTCGGCATGCGCCATCTGGGCACCGCTCGTTCAGGTGCTTACTTTTCAGTGGCGCCCTTCTTTGGTGCCCTCATTGCGCTTGCTAGCGGAGAACCGCTGACCCCTCGACTGACTGTTGCCGCCGCCCTGATGGCGATTGGCATCTGGCTGCACCTGACCGAGCGACACGAGCATAAGCACATCCATGAGGGAATGGAGCATAGCCATGAACACGAGCACGATGAGCATCATCAGCACGTTCATGATTTTCCTGTTGTCTCGGGTGCAAAGCACACGCATCGTCATAGACACGCCCCCCAAGTTCATGCACACGCTCACTTTCCCGATGCCCATCACCGGGATCACGCACACTGAGGAGTGAGATACAGTGTGGCACGCTTTGTATTGTCCCCGTCGAAGTAGCGACTGTATCGACGCATGTTGCCGCCATTCGGCAATTCATGACCTTAAGCCGTTTGGGGTGAATCCGGCCCACAATGTTTTGGAAAACCAGCCGTTTAGTTCGGGATGTTTGTCAATGGCTGGTCTTCACACCGAAGCAGTCGTTCATTACCACAAAGGCGTAAAACGCATTTTGCATAGAAGGGGTTTGGCGTACAATCCCGGCTCAGTGGCCCCTGTGTAAAGTTGGCATGGATAACCTCCGGCCTACCGGTATTCGTGAACAAAAACTTGAAGACCACAACAAAAATGTGAAACCTATCTGACCATGCGCAAGAGATGCAAACGAATCTCCCGTCCTGACTCGGTTCGGTTTCACCCGTACGAGCATACCGATCTTATGCTTGGATCGCGCTTGCACCTGGAAATGGTATTGACCCAGCCGGCGGTGTTGGATTACATGTATTCGGTGATGGGAATTTTTAATATTGCTTTTGCGTTGGCGTATCTGCAAAACAATTCTCATGTACTGCACCAGTTCGAAGTGGCTCAGATGTCCCTAATGGGGCTCATCCAAGAGAAGCGCAGTCCAAATCAGGATGAGGGAAATTCCCTCCGTCAATTTTTCAATCAAGCGGACCGATATATCGGAATCCAGAACAGGGCTGCCCTGGTCCGGGCCATCGGATTGGTGAATCATGTTGCGGGTAAAGATGGGGGTGACAGTGAGGGTCGCCAGCTCAAGCAACAAGAAATAACCACTTTAGAAACTTGAGCACTATCCTGCCCTTCCCCTTGGCCCCATCGGCAAGTTCCCACGTTGAATTTGAATCTCGATCTTTCGGGGATGACCCGGACTCCCCTGAGCAGTTTGCGTTTCGCCTCGTTCGTCCGATTCGTGCTCGGTCATACCGTTTCGGTGTGCTCAGGCACTCAGACGGTTTGCTGGAGGTTGGTTCGAGTCACGTCCATACGAGTGGCACCGAGCATGCACACGTCCCGAGGCAAGAGTAGCGCCGCCAACGACCAAAGCACTCAAGGCGAGCTACAAACTGTGGCTAATCTGCCGTATTGGGCTTACGAAGTTGGCTCAGCATCGCCTGGGCTTGTTCCTCCGAGGCGTAGGTGAGGTGCAGAACGAGTTGCACCGTGCTCGGAATGTTGCGTCCGTTTTCATAGCGGGAACCGCCCGATTGCGTCACCGAAACGCGTTTCCAAAAATCGGACTGGCTGATACCAAGCTTTGTCCGGTGTGCGAGAGCACTTTTCCCGCTCGTCAGAAAAAGCTTCGGTGCACTATTGGCTTTTGGTTTGGTCGACATGTTTACGCTCCAAGTCAAGGGAGAGCTGTGAATTGTACTCCCCGATGACTGGAAGTTGCACCGATCACACAACCTGCCGAATCGGCTTAACCTGATCGGACGCATTGACCCGCTCCCGCAATTCCTTACCCGCCTTGAAATGAGGAACATGTTTCGGGACAACCCGAACGGCCTTTCCGCTTTTCGGATTCCGGCCGGTTCGTGCCGGACGGAAATTCAAGCCAAAGCTTCCGAAACCGCGGATCTCGAAGCGATCACCTTGTGCCAGGGAATGGCCGATGGCATCAAGGATCTCTTTGACCGAGATTTCGGCATCCTTCGGCGTCAGATGGGGAAAGCGAACAGCGAGCGCGGCGATGATGTCGGAGCGTGTCATGAATAACATTTTATCCGTTTTTTCATTGATCACCCTGCCGAGATCCCGGCCGGCCACAAAACATGCGCCAGTATTCTTCTCAGGGGTTCCATTCACCAAACCCCATGACGGCAGCGTAAATGTAGCCACGGCACCGGCCGCAGGGCGGCGGGCTGTCTTCGACGGCATCGAGCACTACGGGGGTACCCTGCGGCAAAGACCAACCCATCACCGCAAAAGCTCATTCGCTTGTCCAGCCAGTAATTCCGTGCTCAGAAATGCCCCTCCCAGAAGCAGCTATTAAATCCCTGACCGCTAATCATCCTACCGGGGACTGCGCAATCGACATAAACCGTCGCATGATAGCCCCCGTAACGATTACTCCAACTTTTCGAAGGAGCTTTGATGGGGGGTCTTAGGGCATTCGAACGTCAGATCGACAATTGACAACGACTCAACGGTTCCGGATACTTCCATGGAAGGCTATTGAATTTCCTATCCTTTGATCGGTACGAGCAGACCGTGGCACGGCGCGCAAATCCATCAGTCGTGTACCGTTTCGGGAAGTTCGGGCTTTCCTGCATCGCCCTCCACGTCTTCGCGGTAAAGCGCAGGACAACGACAACTGCCCTTCCCTTCTCCGGAGACCGTTCTCATGGCCCGACTTGCTTCTTCGACGACGACGGGCACTTTCCGGGCAAAGCCCGATGCAGTAATGGCCTCGGGCGGCGTCGCCCTCGCCGGGCAGCTCAAGGTAAAGGTCGACGGTCTCGAGGTCCCCGACCTGCTGGCGGGAATGATCGATTGCGTCATCGAGCATCGTCGAACTACGCCATCGAGTTGCACCGCGACATTCTCGAACTGGGGCCCGACCCCGACTGGTGTCGGGTACCTCCATTTTGGGCGCGTGACACTGGATTTCGGGAAAGGCTTCACCGTTGCGTTCGGGGAGGCCGACCTGTTCCATGGCCGCATCGCGACCCTCGAAGGCGGGTTCCCCGAAGGCTCCCCTCCCGTGATCCGGATCGTCGCTGGGGATGCGCTTGCCGACCTGGCGGAGCACAACGGATTTCGAACGTTCTCCGACATGTCCGACGCGGACGTCGTGCGACGCGTCGCGTCCGAATACGGCTTGAGCACACAGCTTAGATTGACCGGTCCCAGCCGCAGGGTTAT
Organism: Propionivibrio sp.; assembly: GCF_016790145.1. GTDB lineage: Bacteria > Pseudomonadota > Gammaproteobacteria > Burkholderiales > Rhodocyclaceae > Propionivibrio. The sequence goes on from NZ_JAEUOI010000131.1 coordinate 8,154, forward strand.
CGCTCAGGCCGGCGAATCGGATCTGGAGTTTATCCGTGCGCGGCTCGCAGCAATCGGTGCATATTGCTGGATCGACACACGCGGGCGCTTATGTGCCGTGCACGAGCCGGGTGGTCGCGAGGCGGCGATCCTGCTCAATTACGGTGGCAATCTGACCGAGTTCTGCGTACGCGCCGATGTGCGGAGGCAATCGACCGCGGCAAGGGCGCGCGGGTGGGATATCGCGGCGAAGGAGTCGCTGTCGAGTTCGGCAGACCAGACGGTGCTCACAAGCGAGATTCCTGCGACGGGATGCGCCGGCGCCTGGATTCGCGAGTCGATATTCGGATCTGCGGAACGTCGCCTTGCGGAGCCTGCCTTGGGATCTGCGACCGAGGTCGAGTCAGTTGCGCGTGCTGCGTTTGCCGACCGCGCACGCGAATTTCTAACGGGTATCGCGCATCTTGCCGACGCGCGCCAGGTCCTTCCAGGCCGGCGCGTGGACATCCGTGGCGTGGGACCGCTTTTCAGCGGACTCTATCGCATCGAGACCGTTACGCACCGTTTTGATCTTACACGGGGCTGTCGCACCGAGTTCACCGTCGAACGCCCCTGGTTGGGCGCCCCGTAACAAAACTCAACTCACCCGAGGAATCGCCATGCCCCATGCTCGCCCCGCCTTGCCCAAAGCCCTGCTCTTCGGTGTCTATTCCGGGATCGTCATCGACGTGAAAGACCCCGATGCGCAAGGCCGCGTCAAGGTCAGTCTGCCATGGGCTGAGGGTGGGAACGCAGGGCGCTACGAAACATGGGCGCGCCTTGCCGTGCCGATGGCGGGCAACAACCGCGGTACGTGGCTCATTCCGGATGTGGACGACGAGATACTGGTCGCGTTCGTCGCAGGCGACCCGCGTTGCCCCATCGTCATCGGATCCCTCTGGAATGGCCGGGATGCGCCGCCTCAGTCCATGGACGGCGCGGGTAACAATGATCTCAAGGTGATCCGGTCACGCAACGGCGTCACGATCACGCTCGACGATCAGGGCGGCGCCGAGCGCTTCCAGGTGGAAACGCCGGGAGGTCAGAAAATCGTGCTTCAGGACGGCCCCGGCGAGGTGACGATCGAGGATTCGAACGGCAATTCGATCAAACTGACTACGAGCAACATCAAGATCGCGGCGTCGGCAGGAGTAGACGTGACCGCTGGCATGGTCAAGGTCTCGGCGGGCAGGGTCGAGATCGATGCGGGGATGGCGAAGTTCTCTGGCGTTGTGGAATGCGATACGCTGATCGCAAATTCGGTGGTAGCGTCGAGCTACACGCCAGGGGCCGGGAACATTTGGTGAAAGAGAGCCTAGACGACCATTCGCCGTGCTTGGCGGTATAACCGGCGGGCTAAAGTCTCCTTAAAGGAGTTGTCCGTATGCTTTTTTAAAACCAGGAAGCGGCGGTTCAGTAATCGCAGCGTGCAAGCACTCCAAGGGCAAAGCTGAAGGCCGCAACGTAAGTGAACCTGAACGTAGCCTCGGATCACGAAAGGAGAAGCCGAAAGATCATGCGGCACGGGAGACCCGTTGAGGTGGTGGGGAGGCAACCGACTGATGCGTGTAAGGAAACGAAAGTGTCGCAGGCCCATGGCCGCCAGGGTGTATGCAGCGATCGTTCAGCAAACCTGCCGCAGGGTGATCTAATAACATTCCGCTTTCTGGTATCGGTGTTTTCAGGGAATCATCACTTTCCGCCCTGACCCGTCAGTGTTTTCTCCTGCATTTTGGATTGGTTTCGTTCTCTGCGGCGAAGCAGCCATTGACCCAAAGAGAGCGTTACCTGTCGTTGGCTTGTATTTGCGCTGATAGGGCATCAAACCATGCGATCTCGCTTTGCCAGCGCAGGAAAAAGATGTCGCCATGTAACGGCGACCAGCAGGGTGCCGATGCCCCCGAGTACCACCGAACCGACGGGGCCAAACAACGCCGCGGTGGCACCCGATTCGAATTCGCCAAGCTGATTGGACGCCCCGATGAAGATCGAATTGACCGCCGCAACCCGGCCACGCATCTCGTCCGGTGTTTCCAGTTGCATTAGCGTCTGGCGAGTCACCACGCTAACGTTGTCGGCGGCTCCGGTTATCACCAGCGCAACCAGCGACAATCCAAAGTGTGTGGAAAAACCGAATACGATGGTCGCCACGCCGAACACGCCGACAGCCGCCAACATCCGACGCCCGACGTGCCGCTGGAGCGGCCAGCGCGTGAGCACCAGGGACATGGTGAGCGCACCGACCGCAGGCGCGGAACGCAGCAACCCCAGACCCACGGGGCCCGTTTGCAAGATATCCCGCGCAAAGATCGGCAACAGTGCGGTTGCACCGCCCAGCAGCACGGCAAACAGGTCAAGCGAAATGGCACCGAGCAACAACTTGCGCTGCCAGACATAGGTCACGCCAGCAAACACGGTACGCCACGTGGCCTCTGAGGTTGATCGCCGTTGGTGGTAGCGTACGGTCAGCGTGAGCGTGCACGCCAGTAGCAGGATCATGGCGCAGCAAACATAGACCGTCGTAGCGCCGACCACATAAAGCGTGCTTTGTTTACCCCGACAAGCCAAACCCTTTGGTACCGCAGGGTTTACGACGATTTTACTGTTTCATCAGAGTGGCTACAGGGGGATTAGAGCTTAACGCCCAGCAAATCGAGAATGCGCTGCTGATCATCATCGGGCTGGGTCACCTGATCGA
>NZ_JAEUOI010000205.1 GCF_016790145.1 Propionivibrio sp.
GACAAGCCGACTCCGACATTGCCACGGGAGCCACGGTTCTTGTCGTGAGCGCGTTCGATTTCGGGGGGCGGAGAACGATCTCCAGAGGAATCATCAGAAACGCCTGATGGGGCACGCCCATAAGCTTCTCTTTCCCCGGACGGGGATCGTTGGCCACCCCCGCCACCAAATGGGAAACCGCCAATGGAGATGGAGAAACCCCCGCCCAGGGTCGGACTGGAGTCAGGAGCGGCCACTCGTTCAACCTGGCAGGTGGGAGTAATTCTCGGGTTGTCAGCCGTTTGCGCCGCCACCCCGCCAGCGCTCGCCACCTGAAGCAGAATGAGGAGGAAAAAGTAAGCTTGCTGGCTTTTCATGGGCGTCTCCTCGATTAATAGTCTCTCACGCCGCGCATCAGGGTCGCCGGGCGCGACGGAATACTGCCCTCATTGATGGAATAGGAAAGGCAAACCGGTAAAAAGTTCTTCCGGCGCGCTCTGCAATACCCGCCCGAAGGACGTTCCGCGTAATATACGGCTTCCCAACAGCATTTCTCCCATCACAAGACACAATGGCCGACCCGAACTGCTGGCTCGGTGGGCGAGGTCGGGGGGCACTCGATGAAAATCTATAGCAGTGCAGAGGTGGAATCGTTTGCCTCAACGACAGGGCCGTACTTTGCTGTGCAGGCAGTAGCAGTGGCGCGTGGCCCCCGCTCAACTGCATCGGATAGTCGATTCCAATATGATTGAGCATGACTTCAAGAAATCAAAGGTACACAACCGCAAGCCAATTAATACAAGCATCTTCAAGTCTGATTCCGTGGAAATCATTGATCATGAGGGTCTCAAAGATCGCCAATGGGAATGCCTTGCAGACCGATTCAAACATGATCCGCAATTCTTTGCGACAATAACTCCATTCGTAAATCAGGCACATCGTCATGAAAGCCAAACTTAAACCCGGCAAAGCCAGAGAACCCAAACTATCGCGCACACACGCCCCGAGCGATCTTGATCCGCTTGTCTGGCAGCGCGCACTGCGACGGCAGTTCGGGCGTGAGCAGGCGTTCGGACTGGAAAACATCGGTTCTGAGCCTTTCTTTTCCGAGTTTCGTGTAAGCAACCCGCAATCGAATACCCGCTATCGCGTGGCGATCCGTGGTCAGCGACCCGGCGACAACTTCTGCGCCTGCCCTGATTATTCAAGCAACGAGCTCGGCACATGCAAGCACATCGAATTTACACTGTCACGACTTGAGAAAAAGCGCGGCGCCAAAACAGCCTTCGCACGCGGCTACCAGCCGCCGTTTTCCGAAGTGTATTTGCGTAACGACGCGGCACGAACGATCCATTTTCGCGCCGGAACGGATTGCCCGCAAACGCTGCGCGAGGCGGCGGCACACGTGTTCGACGAGGCGCACGCCTGGGTGCTTCCGGAAGCACGCTTTGATGCCCTGGAGCCCTTCCTGAAGAGCGTGGCCCAAAGTGGTCACGAACTGCGCGCCTACGACGATGCACTTGACTTTGTTGCCGGCCAGCGCGACGCAGTGCGCCGGGCGACCGCGCTGGATAGCATCTTCCCGAATGCCACAGATGATCCGCACCTGAAAAAGCTGCTTAAAGTGCCGCTCTATCCCTATCAGGCCGAGGGCGCCTTGTTTGCCGTGCGTGCCGGTCGAGTGTTGATCGGCGACGAGATGGGGCTGGGCAAGACCATCCAGGCCATCGCGGCCGCGGAGATCCTGGCGCGACATTTTGGTGTTTCGCGTGTGCTGGTGATCTGCCCGACTTCTCTTAAGTATCAATGGCAGAGCGAGATGTCCCGCTTTTCCGGTCGCCAGGCGCGGGTTCTCGCCGGTGGCCGGGCACTGCGGCAGAAGGACTACGCGATTGAAGACTTCTGCAAGATCACCAACTATGAAAAGCTCAAGCCCGATTTCGATCTGATCTCCGCCTGGGCACCGGAACTGGTAATCGTCGACGAAGCGCAGCGCGTGAAGAACTGGAATACCATTGCCGCACGTGCGCTCAAGCGCATCGACAGCCCCTATGCCATCGTGTTGACCGGTACGCCTCTGGAAAACAAGCTGGAGGAGTTGATCTCGATTGTCCAGTTCGTCGACCAGCACCGGCTAGGCCCGACCTGGAAACTGCTGAACGAGCATCAGATCAAGGATGAAACCGGCCGCGTAACCGGTTACACCAAGCTGGAGAAAATTGGTGACACGCTGTCGCCGATCATGATTCGCCGCCGCAAGAGTGAAGTGCTGCAGCAGTTGCCGGAACGCACCGACCAGAATTTGCTGGTGCCGATGACCGAAATGCAGATGAACTGTCATCAGGAAAACGCCGACATCGTTGCGAAAATTGTCAAGCGCTGGCGCAGGATGAAATTTCTCTCGGAGCAGGATCAGCGGCGGCTGACCTGTGCGCTGCAGAACATGCGCATGTCGTGCAACAGCACCTATCTGCTCGACCAGGAAAGCGACCATGGCGTCAAGGCCGACGAACTGGCCGCGCTTTTCGACGAGTTGTTCGCCCAGCCGGAAGCCAAGGCGGTAGTATTCTCGCAATGGACGCGCACCCACGATATCGTCATTCGCCGGCTGGAGACGCGCGGAATCGGCTATGTCAGTTTCCACGGTGGCGTACCCTCGGAGAAACGGCCGGCACTGGTCGAGCGTTTCCGCGACGATCCGGCATGTCGCGTCTTCCTGTCGACCGACGCCGGCAGCACTGGACTCAATCTGCAACACGCCTCAACTCTGGTCAACATGGACTTGCCGTGGAACCCGGCGATCCTCGAACAACGCATTTCGCGAATCCACCGCATGGGGCAGAAGCGACCGGTACAGATCGTCAATTTCGTCGCCAAGGGCACCATCGAGGAAGGCATGCTCTCCGTGCTGGCGTTCAAGCGATCCCTGTCGGCTGGAATCCTCGACGGTGCCAGCGGCGAGATTTCATTCGGTGGCTCGCGTCTGAACCGCTTCATGAAGGACGTGGAAAATGTCACCGGCCACATGGGTGAGGGCGAACTCGTACTACCGGCAGAAGAAATGACTAACGTCGTAGCTGCCGAAGCCGCGTCGGAGAAGGGAGTCAAGGACGAAATGCAAGTCGTCGGCACTGCCGAGGCGTTTGCGTCTGCCAGTGCTGGTCAGACGACGCCAGCGGCGACCCAGGAAAGCGCTCACTTTGGTGCCAGCGACCCTTGGGACGCCTTGTTGCAAGTTGGCGCCCAGTTCGTGTCTGCACTGGCGGCGTCTGGCGATGCGGCGGGCTCGACTCATCCCTGGATCGAGCGCGATCCGGCAAGCGGCGCGCGCAGCCTCAAGGTACTGTTGCCGCCGCCGGAAACCGCAAGACGAATCGCCGATACGCTGCTGTTGCTGGCCGAAGCTTTGCGGGGAAACCGGCCTGGAAACTAAATCGTACATCTGGCAAGCTTTCTGAAATACAGGGTAAAACCTTATTATGACAAAAGGAAATCAATATGACTCTTTCAATGTACAACTCTTCAGTTCCTGCCTTGAAACGAATGCTGAGCAGTCTTGCAGGCATTCTTGGAAAAACGGCAGAGCACGCCGCAAGCAAGAAGATTGATCCCGGCGTATTCATCAATGCGCGCTTGTTTCCCGACATGTTCCCCCTGTCCAGGCAAATTCAGATTGTTACCGACCAGGCCAAAGGGTGTGCGGCACGCCTTGGCGGTGTTGACATCCCCAAGTTCGAAGATGACGAAACAAGTTTTGAAGAGTTACAGATGCGCATTGCCAAAACCATCGCCTTTCTGGACAGCTTCAAGGCGCACCAGATTGATGGTAGCGAGGAGCGCGACATCGTGTTGCAGCTTCATGAAACCAGGCTGCAATTCAAGGGCCAGGATTATCTACACAACTGGGTGCTGCCCAATTTCTATTTCCATGCCACTACGGCATACAACATCCTGCGCCACAATGGTGTCGATATCGGGAAAAAGGATTTTCTGGGCGGTTGATGGCGGCTGGCGGATTGACGAAGTTTGGCTTGCGACGGGCCATAGTAACCCTGCTTTCCGGATTACTTCGCCGCATCGACATCGAGCGCCCGCCAGCCTTCGATCCCGATGCGTTCAAGCGTTTCGATATTGCGTTCGTAGATTCTGGCCGCCTCGGGGAAAGCCGCTATGGCACGATCGAGGCTCGCCTCGCGGATCAGGTGAAGCGTGGGGTAGGGCGCACGATTGGTGTAATTGCCGAGGTCACCGGGTTTTGCATCGGAAAAGCAGTAATCCGGATGAAAATGGGCCACCTGCATGGTGCCAACCAGTCCCTGCATACGTACCGCCACCTCCACCAGATCGAGAAAATCGGTGAAGTCATCAAAATGACCAAGCACATACGGGTGGATGAGCAGTGTGGTGTCTGTTACCTCTGGCGATACCTTCGACAGATAGTGCAACTCCCGATCAAGATCGGTGAGCAACGTGTAACCGTCGGTGGCCTCGCTGACCACGAAGCGCACCTGTTTCTTCACATGAACCCCCTTGGCGAAGGGACAGAGATAGAGGCCGATCACTACACGCTCAAGCCACTTGCGGGTGGCGGCGATGGCTTCTTCAGTGGAGGGGGATGGCATGCTGTTCATGGTTGTTCTGGTCGTTGAGGAGGCGCTCGACGTTGAGTTTGCCAAGCACATTGAGTGTTTTATTTTGATTGGCGAGCCACCATGACAATTGCCCCAACTTGTATCAGGCTATGAAGATAGCTTTATGGTGGTGTATTCTAACGCCTTGGGGCAAAAGGATCTGGGGATCTGAAAATGATTGGGCACAGAATGGGCACGGTGCACAATAAACAAAAAACCTCGCAAGTCGAAAAACTTGCGAGGTCTTGTGATTACTGGCTCCTCGACCTGGGCTCGAACCAGGGACCTACGGATTAACAGTCCGGCGCTCTACCAACTGAGCTATCGAGGAACAACGAAGCGCGCATTCTAGACATTCACCACCCTTTCGTCAACAAACTGACCGCAAATGGATCCCGATCTCATCTATTCCAAAACAGCCTCTGGCGAGGAGGCAATGCATCAGCGCACACGGGTCATGCAAAGAAATGTGCGCATGGTTCTGATCCTGGTTGACAGTCAATCAACAGTTGCTGATCTGTGTCTTAAAACAGGTAATCCACAGCTTACGGAAAACGCTTTGCGCGACCTGGAAAAAGGCGGATTTATTGAGCCACGTGTTGAACAGGATTCACTCTGGGGGGAGAGTAAAAAGGTTGCCCAGGAAATACGTGAAGCGGCGATAAACAAGGCAATCCAGATTTCATCTCCTGGGGCAGTTGGTGTTGTAGAGTCATCTGTATCTGATAGCCCAGTATCTATAGACCCCGTGCTTGATCACCTTGCAGAAAGCGATTCATCGAAATCGCAGCTCCCTCTTTCGTCAATGCATTCCATGCAAGTCAGTGGTGCAAATTATCCGGTTTTTTCGCAAGAAGACACGCAAAAGTTATCTGAAAAGCAATCAACACTTGGCCAAGTAGCAAAACCGTCCTTTCTTGAACGACTTAAAACGCTTTTAGCGAATGCGCGTCAGAAAAATCACGATGCCATTTCGATCAAACCAATACGTCGTGGCCAGAAATTTGCGATGAGTTGGTCACTGATTGCAGTCTTCGTTTTTTTTGGCACGCTTGGGCTTGCCTATTTGACGATTCTCTTCTTCCCTTACGACAGCTTCCTGCCTGATGTTGAAGTTGCCTTCGCACAGGCCACTGGGCGACCGGTCAAGGTCGGGTCAATGCGCGTTGACGTTTATCCCAAAACCGGTTTGCTGCTCGGCAATGTACGCATCGGTACAGACAAGGACGAAATTCGCATCGCTGAGCTACGCCTTATGCCAGTGATCGGATCACTGATCATGGGGAAAAAAACCTTTCGCGAGACTACGCTGAGTGGCGTGTCGCTCCCTGCTGAACTTATTGCCGGTCTGCCCAGTGTTTTTGTAGCCTTGTCAAAGCCAACAACCCGTGTGAGTGTTAACCAAATCCGCTTTGAGAAAACCGAGGTTTCATTTGGCGGGCTTGGTTTTTCCGGCATGGAAGGCGAGGCCAGGCGATCTGAGGATGGTTTGTTCCAGTCCCTGAAATTGCGAACTCCCGATCAAAGCTTGAGCTTTGAGGCTAAACCGATGGCGCAGGGACTTGAAGTGGCTCTGGAAGGCTTTGGATGGCACCCGTCGCAAGGTTCTCCTTTCCTTTTTGATTCGGTCAATCTGAATGGATCAATTGCGAACGGGGTATTCACGATCAGAAGTATGGAACTGCGACTTTTTGACGGATTGATTCAGGGTGTGGCTGTACTACAGGCGGATAAACAGCCGAGCATCTCAGGCGAGATTGTATTTGAACGGGTCAATACCGCTCGGTTGGGCAACGCTATGGGGTTCGGAGAGAAATTTACAGGGGGGATCACTGGGAAATTGAAATTTTCGTCAACGACCGATTCATGGGCAACGATCTTTTCAGCGATCAACGCCGAGGGTAATTTTACCGTTCGCCGAGGAAGCATTCGCGGTATTGACCTCGCCGAGGCGGTGCGTCGTGTTTCCAATATGTCTGTACAAGGAGGGGCAACCCTGTTTGAACAGTTGTCGGGAAGCGTCAACTTCACACCAACGAGCTATCAGTTCAATGGATTGATTCTGGACTCCGGTTTGATGCAATCCACCGGTCAAATCGAAGTCAGCAAGAAACTGGAAATACGCGGAAAGATGGTGCTGCAGATGCTTGGAACCGCGAATCAGACGCGCGTTCCCGTCACCATTAGCGGGCTGCTAGATGCACCCGTACTGCAGGTTGGAAATAAATGATCAACGCTGCCGCAATCGAAAAACCCGGAGCCGGGCGTTTTCGAATCGACTACTCAACAACTCATAGAACGGTGGCGATTGCTTCGGCCACATAGTCGATGTTGCTGGTATTCAGTGCAGCCAGGCAGATACGACCGGTACTGACGGCATAAATCCCGAACTCGCTTTGCAGGCGATCAACCTGTTCAGCAGAAAGACCGGTGTAAGAAAACATGCCGCGCTGTTTGATGACAAACGAAAAATCCTGTGCTGTGCCCCTGGACTTCAGTTTTTCAACCAGGCTGCTGCGCATGGCACGGATACGGTTGCGCATGACGGCCAGTTCCTCTTCCCACATCTGTCGCAGTTCCGGACTGGAGAGCACCGCCGCAACCACCGCACCGCCATGGGTCGGCGGGTTGGAATAGTTGGTCCGGATGACACGCTTGATTTGCGATAGTACGCGTGCAGATTCGTCTTTGCTTGCAGTAACAATCGACAGGGCACCAACGCGCTCACCGTAGAGCGAGAATGACTTGGAGAATGAGCTTGCGACGAAAAACTGCAGGCCGGAAGCGGCGAACAGATTGAGCGCCAGCGCATCTTCGGAGATACCATCGGCAAAACCCTGATAGGCCATATCGATGAAAGGCACCAGACCGCGCGTGCGTATGGCTTCAATGGCTTCCCGCCACTGATCCGGCGTCAGGTCGGCACCCGTCGGGTTATGGCAACAGGCGTGCAGCACAATGATCGAACCGGTGGGCAGCGAATTCAGCCTGGCTTTCATACCGTCAAAGTTCACGCTGCGAGTGCCCGCATCGTAGTAGGGGTAGTACTTCACAGGGAAACCGGCGTACTCGAAAAGGGCGAGGTGGTTCTCCCAACTCGGATCACTGATATAAACCGTGCTATCCGGTAACAGACGCTTGAGGTAGTCGGCGCCAACCTTGAGAGCGCCGGTTCCACCCAAGGCTTCGGCGGAGACTACGCGGCCTTCTCTGAGCAGATCTGAACCTTTGCCGAAGAGCAGTGTTTGTACGGCCTGGTTGTAGGCGCCCGGACCTTCAATCGGCTGGTAACCACGTGCCGGCATGGCCTCCAGGCGCGTTTTTTCGGCCATCCTGACAGCACCGAGCAGCGGGATCTTGCCTTTGTCGTCAAAGTACACGCCGACACCCAGATTAACCTTGGTCGAGCGCGTGTCGGCGTTAAAGGATTCGTTCAGGCCGAGAATCGGGTCACGCGGGGCCATTTCAACAGCAGCGAATATCGATGAGCTCATGGGTAATCCAAAAATATCAAGTCAGTGTAGCGCTGAGGCGAAAGCCAGTGATGGGCTGCCATGCGCTATGCATTGCATAAGGAGATGAACCAATCCGTTACCTGCCTATCCATGAACTGTCTGAATTATGAATACGCCTGCGACGGCCAGTGCCGAAAACACGTAGAATTCTATCATGCCGAATCAACTTCATTCCCCTGAGAACACTCAGTTTGTAAGCTTTGAAGGTAGCCCCTTCCGTCTGTACCAGCCATTTCTGCCCGCCGGTGATCAGCCGGAGGCGATTGCCAGACTGGTCGAAGGACTTGAAGACGGGTTGTCCTTTCAGACCCTGCTCGGGGTGACTGGTTCGGGAAAGACCTACACCATGGCCAACGTCATTGCCCGCACCGGGCGTCCGGCGCTGGTGCTGGCCCCGAACAAGACCCTGGCGGCACAGCTCTACTCTGAGTTTCGCGAGTTCTTCCCGGAAAATGCGGTCGAGTATTTCGTCTCCTATTATGACTATTACCAGCCTGAGGCCTACGTTCCGGCACGCGACCTGTTCATCGAGAAGGATTCGTCGATCAACGAGCACATAGAGCAGATGCGACTCTCGGCAACTAAAAGCCTGCTCGAACGCCGCGATTGCGTCATTGTCGCCACCGTCTCCTGCATTTACGGTATCGGTGACCGCGACGAGTATCACAAGATGATTCTGACCATGCGCGTTGGCGACCGCATGGGACAGCGTGAGGTAATCAAGCGGCTGATCGAGATGCAGTACGAGCGCAACGAAATCGACTTCCACCGCGGCACTTTCCGCGTACGTGGCGATATCATCGACGTTTTTCCCGCCGAACATGCCGAGCACGCCATACGGATCTCGCTTTTTGACGATGAGATTGAAGGCCTGCAACTGTTCGATCCGCTGACTGGACATCTGCAGAACAAACTCGCACGCTTTACCGTTTTCCCTTCATCGCATTACGTGACGCCGCGTGCAACCGTATTGCGCGCCATCGAAGCCATCAAGACCGAGTTGCGCGAGCGTATCGAGTTTTTCAACAAGGAGAACCGGCTGGTTGAAGCACTGCGTATCGAGCAGCGCACCCGCTTCGATCTGGAGATGCTCGATCAACTGGGCTTCTGCAAGGGTATCGAAAACTACTCGCGCTATTTGTCCGGGCGCCTGGCTGGCGATCCGCCGCCGACCCTGATCGATTATCTGTCTCCGGATGCGCTGATGTTCATCGACGAATCCCACGTCGCGATACCGCAAGTCGGCGCCATGTACAAGGGCGATCGATCGCGCAAGGAAAATCTGGTCAATTATGGATTTCGGCTACCGTCGGCACTGGACAACCGGCCGCTCAAGTTTGAGGAATATGAGGCCTTGTTGCGCCAGACCATTTTTGTTTCGGCGACGCCTTCCGACTACGAAAGAACCCACCAGGGACAGGTCGTCGAGCAACTCGTCCGCCCGACCGGGTTGATCGACCCGGAGATCATTGTTCGCCCGGCGGCGACGCAGGTTGATGATCTGCTGTCCGAAATCAGGTTACGGGTGGCGCAGGATGAGCGGATTCTGGTAACGACGCTGACCAAGCGAATGTCCGAGGAATTGACCGACTATCTTGGGGAAAACGGGGTTCGCGTGCGCTACCTGCATTCGGATATAGATACGGTTGAACGTGTTGAAATCATTCGCGATCTGCGCCTGGGTGAGTTTGATGTGCTGGTTGGCATCAATCTGTTGCGTGAAGGTCTTGATATTCCTGAAGTTTCGCTGGTTGCCATTCTCGACGCCGACAAGGAAGGTTTTTTGCGCTCCGAGCGCTCGCTGATTCAAACCATCGGTCGTGCGGCGCGCCATCTCAATGGTACGGCCATCCTTTACGCAGACCGCATAACTGACTCGATGCGACGCGCCATTTCCGAAACCGAACGTCGACGAGAAAAACAGATTCGATATAATGCTAGCTACGGCATTACCCCGAAGGGGGTGGCCAAGCGTATCAAGGATATCATCGACGGAGTCTATGATTCTGCCGGTGCTCAACGTGATCTCAAGGCGGCGCAACAGCAAGCCGGCTACAAGGCAATGAGCGGGACTCAACTGACGCGTGAATTCAAGCGACTGGAAAAGGAAATGATTGACTACGCCAGAAATCTGGAATTTGAAAAAGCGGCGGCAACGCGCGACCGCCTGTTTAGTATCAAGGAACAACTGTTTGGTGCTGCAACGCACGATAGCGGTTTTTGAACGAATTCGACGCCAAGTTGTCACGTTTAATATAAATTCATCAGTCTGTGCTACATGTATTTAATTACGAATCGACAGTCAAGTGATTAAATGTGTGTTTATTCTGCTTGTTATGAGCTGCTTCTCGCACGGCCTCAAATGAACACTGTGGAGGGTGAGCGAATGATTAGAGTTCTTTTTGTCTGCATGGGCAATATCTGCCGCTCGCCAACAGCCGAAGGTGTCTTTCGCCGGAAGTTGCAAGAGAAAAAACTTGATGACAAGGTTGATGTTGCATCTGCGGGCACTCACGGATATCACGTCGGAGAAGCTCCGGATCAACGCACTCAGCGGGCAGCAGCCAGACGCGGCTATGATCTTTCCGGCATACGTGCGCGCAAAGTAGCACCACAGGATCTGGACTATTTTGATTTGATTCTGGCGATGGATCGTAACAGCCTTGAGGCACTGCATAGGGTTTGTCCACCGGAACGCTCCGATCGTCTGGGCTTGTTCATGGACTATTCAAGCAATTTTGACGATGAAGAGGTACCTGATCCCTATTACGGATTGGGTCAGGGATTCGATCTGGTGCTTGATATGGTCGAAGATGCAACCCAGGGTCTGGTAGATTTGGTCAAGGAGCGATCTTCCTCGATGAGTGCAAAGGATGCGAACACTAAATTGCGCTAGAAAATTCAGGAATCAGAATAAACAAACGGGGCGCTAAATGCGCCCCGTTGCTTGTTCTACCAAACCACCTGTCGGTGATTCCTACCAACTTATCTGCTTGTTTCTACCATTTCGAGGGGCTCATTAGTCGCTACGACAGCCGCCGGGCGCTTGCGACGAGGGACTGTTTCAATCACCGCCACTTCCGGTTGCCACGATTTGACCTTGTCGCTGCTCGTTTCAACCATGACCAAACCGCTTGTCTGAAGTGCACTTTCGACGTCGATTAATGGTTCCATGGCATCCAGGGTCGGGGACTCAATGGTAGCGGGTTCGAATGCACTTGCCGCATCAAGCTCAACCGGTTTCAACACTTCAATAACATGCGGTGCAGAAACAGATTCCAGGGTAGCGGTCTCAAGCTCGCTGGCAACCTCAATGATTGTCACCGGGGCTTCGGCTGGCTCGGGCGTCAGCATGGGTAACGGGTTTGCCGTCTCCAGGGCTTCAGGCAAGGCAACGGGCGCCATTTCGGCCACTGTAACTAGTGCAAGCGGCACAACAGTGGCCTCAGTCTTGGAATCAAGCGACGGTGAAGTCACGTGTCCAATGACCGACTCGTCAACCGCACCAACTGGGAATAAAGCTTCAGTCGCGTTGGCTTCGGCAGGATTCTCGCTCCGTTCGCCACGATCACGTCGACCGCCGCGACGACCACGGCGGCGGGTTCCGGTGCCATCTGAAGCCACTTTATCTGATGTTTCAACATTGGCGGGAATACCGCTTCTGTCTTCAGAAAGCGGAGCGATCATCGCCTGATCCTTACGTTCAGGACGTGGTTCACCCCGTTGGCGACGTGGCTCTCGCGCTTCCTTGGGCTCGCGCGTCTTCTGATTTTCATCACGTGCAGAAGTTTGTGCCGGGCGCGACTCGCGGGTTGGCTCACGATTGGCGCGTGACTCACGTCCCTCGCCTTCTTCGTCGCGTCGATTGTTACGTCCGCCACGTCGCCCGTCGCGCTGCCCATCCCGTTGCGTGCTGTTCCGAGGTTTTTTTGCCGGCGTTGGCGACGGTGCAGGCTCAGTTTTACTACTGAACCAAGCAAGAATCCTGGCAATAAAACCGATTGCCGGTTTTTCCTCAGCACCTTTGGCTTTCTCGGTAACGATAGGGGCGGGCTCACTTGTCGTGATGCCCTTGATTGCTGCTTCCTGACGCGGCGATTTGACTTCACCCGCGATAGACGCTTGCTTGGTAGCTTCTTCGGAGGGTACATCAACCATCTTGTAAGAGGGTTGCTGAATTTCGTCCTGATTCAATTCGTCATGACGCAGACGAATAATGCTGTGCTGAGGCGTTTCCAGATGAACATTTGGGATCAGCAATATGCTGACCTTGTGACGCAATTCGATGGCCTGGATATCCGTGCGTTTCTCGTTGAGCAGAAAGGTAGCGACATCAACGGGCACCTGTGAATGTACGGTAGCGGTGTTGTCTTTCATCGCCTCTTCTTCGAGGATACGCAGAATGTGCAGCGCGGCCGATTCTGCGCTGCGAATATGTCCGGTGCCGGAACAGCGTGGACAGGGGATATAACTGGTTTCAGCAAGCGCCGGGCGCAGTCGTTGACGCGACAGTTCCATCAAGCCGAAACGGCTGATTTTTCCTGTCTGTACACGCGCACGATCAAGTCGCAGGCCATCACGCAGACGGTTTTCAACTTCACGCTGATTGCGCTGACTCTCCATGTCGATGAAGTCGATGATGATCAGCCCACCCAGATCGCGAAGGCGTAACTGACGAGCGACTTCTTCTGCGGCTTCGAGGTTGGTCTTGTAGGCCGTTTCCTCAATATCTGCACCACGTGTCGAGCGGCCGGAGTTGACGTCAACCGAAACCAGAGCCTCGGTGTGGTCGATAACAATGGCACCACCCGAGGGCAGGATAACCTGACGGGAGTACGCCGACTCGATCTGGTGCTCGATCTGGAAGCGCGAAAAGAGCGGTACGTCATCACGATAGCGTTTGATGCGGTTGACTGTCCCGGGCATGACATGAGCCATGAATTGGCGTGCCTGCTCATAAACATCGTCGGTATCGATCAGTATTTCGCCGATATCAGGCTGAAAATAGTCACGAATGGCGCGAATGACCAGACTGCCTTCCTGATAAATCAGGAAAGCGCCTTTTTGCTGGTTGGCCGCGCCATCAATCGCTTTCCACAACTGCATCAGGTAGTTGAGATCCCACTGCAGCTCTTCGGCATTGCGACCGATGGCGGCCGTGCGGGCGATCAGACTCATGCCTTGCGGCACTTGCAATTGATCCATCACATCACGCAGCTCGGCGCGATCGTCTCCCTCGACACGGCGGGAAACACCACCCCCCCTGGGGTTGTTTGGCATCAGCACGAGGTAACGTCCAGCCAGACTGACAAAAGTCGTCAGCGCGGCGCCCTTGTTTCCACGCTCGTCTTTATCGACCTGGACGATCAGTTCCTGGCCTTCGCGCAGTGCTTCCTTGATGGTCGCGCGACTGGCCTCGACGCCCGGCTGGAAATAGGTCCGGGAGATCTCCTTGAACGGAAGAAAACCGTGCCGTTCAGAACCGTAATCGACAAACGCCGCTTCGAGACTGGGTTCTATACGTGTGATGACAGCCTTGTAAATATTGCTCTTTTTTTGTTCCTTGGCGGCCGATTCAATGTCGAGATCAACAAGTTTCTGACCATCAACAATGGCGACACGGAGTTCTTCGGCTTGTGTCGCATTAAAAAGCATGCGTTTCATAAAATGGGCTCCCACGCGCAAATACGGGGGGAGCGCCTTGTGCAGGCAGCGATGGATTAGTTGTGGGTGGGACGCTTCATGGGCTTTCCGGTATGGCAACTAATAAGCATGTCTCGCTGAATTTATTCTTGTTCAAACCCTGAAAAATCAAGGCTCACGAATCTGCTTGGGGCGATCCGAACGTGCTAGGCGCGCGCAAATCTAGTAGTATCGCTACTTGTGGTGAGCGTACTTAACCAGTTGATTCGCGCTGTTTGATCTTGCACAGGTTGGTGCAAGCGAGGCGGCTGATGCCTGCCGGAAAGTGCGTCGCAAATACAAATGAATCGGCGCCGCTCGACGGTCTAACGGCTCAGCGCCTCTTTCAATCGAAGACGCAAACCAGGATCAGTATATTCAATATGGCCGAAGTAAGCAAAAGTTCTGTTACACAGGCCACAATCAGCGAAGACGAACAGGGGCAACGCCTCGATAATTTCCTGTTGAAGATCTGCAAGGGTGTGCCGAAAAGCCATATCTATCGTATTGTTCGCAGCGGTGAAATCCGGGTAAACAGCAAGCGGGCAGGGGTCTCCTATCGTCTTCAGCATGGGGATATCCTGCGTATACCACCTATTCGTATTGCCCGTCGAGAGGAAGAAATCGTCGCCGGCGCAGAGATCAAGGTCGCACTGCCGATCGTCTATGAAGACGAAGCCTTGCTGGTCGTGGACAAGCCCTCAGGGATAGCCGTGCATGGGGGTAGCGGCGTCAGTTTTGGTGTCATTGAGGCACTACGGCGACAGCGGCCACAAGCGCACTTCCTTGAACTGGCGCATCGGCTTGACCGCGAAACCTCGGGAATTCTGCTGGTTGGCAAGAAACGTTCGGCATTGACGGCACTGCACGACATGTTTCGTGAAGGGGGGCTGGCAGGCCGTGGGCGTGGCGTCGACAAGCGCTATCTGGTCCTGGTCAAGGGACGCTGGATGGATCAGGTGCGTAATGTGAAGCTGCCACTGCTCAAGTATTTGCTGGACTCAGGTGAACGGCGTGTCAGGGTTTCCGAAGAAGGCAAAACATCGCACACTGTCTTTCGTCTGGTCGCCCGCTGGGAACACTTCAGTTTGCTGGAAGCCGAACTCAAATCCGGTCGCACGCACCAGATTCGCGTCCATCTGGCGCATCTCGGTTTCCCGATTGCCGGTGACGAAAAATATGGGGATTTCACTCTTAACAAGTCACTGCCGAAAGCTGGGCTCAAACGCATGTTCCTGCACGCCTGGAAAATGCAGTTAACGCATCCGATCAGCGGGATAGAGATGGCGCTTGAAGCAGCGATGCCAGCAGCCCTTGAATCTTTCCTGAAACTACTTTCTACAATAGAAACACAGGATTATGGGCAAAAGATTTGATCTTCTGGTTTTTGACTGGGACGGCACCCTTCTCGATTCAACCGGGGCTATCGTCGATGCGGTCAAGGCGTCATGTCGCGATCTAGGCCTGCCCGAACCGCCAGACGCACATGCACGCCAGGCTATTGGTCTTGGACTGGCTGACGCCTTGCGTCATTCGGTGCCGCATCTTGCCGAAGAGAGGTTTCCTGAAATTGTTGAGCGCTACAGGCACCACTACCTTTCGCGTGACCATGAGCTGCATTTGTTTGACGGTGCCACGGAAATGATCGCTGAACTCCATTCAGCAGGTTTCCTACTGGCGGTGGCGACCGGGAAAAGTCGTATGGGACTCGATCGATCCATGTCACATTGCGGTCTAGAGCTTTATTTTTCAGCAACGCGCTGTGCTGACGAGTGTTATTCCAAACCGCATCCGCAGATGCTGGACGAGTTGATGGCAGAATTCGGTGTGCCGCCGGAACGGACGCTCATGATCGGCGATACAACTCACGATTTGCAGATGGCAATCAATGCGGGAGTGGCCGGTTTGGCTGTCACCTATGGGGCGCACCCGGCCAGAGCGCTTGATGCCTTGAGTCCGCTGGCCCGATTGCCCGACATCGATGAGTTGGCAGGATGGCTAAGGACGCATGCCTGAACCACATTTCAGATGTGTTAATTGGCCGCTTAGAGCGCTGGAAGATAATGATTCCAAGCTATACTTAGCCAGCGCGACAAATGGAGTTTGGTAATTCACACTTGATGTCCATTGGCTTGACCAACGTTGTCCCTGGAAATAATCGATGCCGCTATCTGTTGATGAGTATGATGGCGCTGTTTAGTACACTCCAATTGAGAATATATCGTGGAAATACCTGGTAACGACCCGCAATGGGAACGACAACTGCTGGAGAAGATTGCATTTGCTTCACTAAAGGAGCAAAGGGCCAAACGTCGTTGGGGGATTTTTTTCAAGCTTGCCATCCTGACCTACCTGATTGCCGTACTGGTTCTGGTTGTTGATTGGGGGGGCTCCGAAAAGCTCGTTGACGGAAAGCACACGGCACTGATCAATTTGCGCGGCACGATTGAAACTACCGGAGAAGCCAGTGCGGATAAAATCAATGGTGCATTGCAGTCTGCTTTTGAAGACAAGGGAACGGCCGGCATCATCATCCGGATCAACAGTCCGGGTGGCAGTCCGGTACAAGCCGGAATAGTCAATGACGAAATCCGCCGCCTGCGTACCAAGCATCCGGAGATTCCGCTCTATGTCGTGGTTGAGGATTTGTGTGCTTCAGGTGGGTATTACATTGCTGCTGCCGCTGACAAGATATTTGTCGACAAAGCCAGTATCGTCGGTTCCATCGGTGTGTTGATGGAAGGATTTGGATTTACCGGCACCATGGAGAAACTGGGTGTTGAGCGACGTCTGCTGACGGCGGGAATAAACAAGGGATTTCTCGACCCCTTCTCACCCCAGGATGATAAGCAGAAAGAACACGCCCAGGTCTTGCTAGGTGAAATTCACAGACAGTTCATTGAGGTTGTTCGTCAGGGGCGGGGAAAACGTCTCAAGGAGACCCCCGACATGTTCTCGGGTTTGATGTGGACCGGTAGCCAAAGCATTCAGTTGGGTTTGGCCGATGATTTCGGAACTGTCGATTCTGTAGCGAGAGATTTGATCAAGGCCGAAAACATTCTCGACTACTCGCTCAAAGAGAACATCGCAGAACGTTTTGCCAAACGATTCGGAGCAGAAATGGGGCAAAGCATGGCCTTCCGCTTGTTTGGGAGCGATCGGGCAACGCTTCGCTAAAGTTCAATCAGTCAGGCCTGAAGCAAGAAGACCGTCGGCTGGCGGTCAATGCTCGGCAAACCCTGACGACGCCATCCGGCTGTAGTGCGTGTCACGATGCTCTCGCTATCCAGCGTGAGATCGGTCGCTACGCAGATTTTCGTATTCGGAGCGCAGGCATGGATCAACGTTTCGAGCATCTGCTTGTTGCGGTAGGGCGTTTCAATGAAAATCTGCGTCCTTTTTTCCAGCAGT
The DNA here is from genome assembly GCF_016790145.1 of Propionivibrio sp. Taxonomy (GTDB): domain Bacteria; phylum Pseudomonadota; class Gammaproteobacteria; order Burkholderiales; family Rhodocyclaceae; genus Propionivibrio. The sequence continues at coordinate 17,219 of NZ_JAEUOI010000205.1, forward strand.
GAATCCTTTTCCAGTTCCCTTAGTCTTTTTTGCCTTAGCTCGTTTTTTACCGGAAGGTAGCCATGAAAGGCGAAGTTCTGGCCGGACAGACCGGAACCCATCAAGGCGAGGAGAATCGACGATGGACCGACCATCGGAAGAACCTGGATGCCCTCGTCGTGCGCCAGCGCGACCAGATTGGCACCGGGGTCTGCTACGGCAGGGCAACCCGCCTCGGAAATCAGTCCGGCGTCGATCCCGGCAAGTAGCGGTGCCAGCAATTCGCTGAGTTCGCACGGTGATGTATGTTCGTTCAGTTCACGAATCTCGATTTGTTGTAGCGGCGTATCGGAAGGGAGTGACTTGAGGAAAGCTCGTGCCGACTTCGCGTTCTCAGCAATGAAATGCTTAAGGTGTCTGGCGCGATCACGTACCGGCTGTGGCAGGGTGGCATCAACCGGAGTCTGACCGAGAGGAACCGGGATCAAATAGAGTTTTCCTTTGCTCATACATTGCTTTAAATATACTAATTAACCATATGATTAAATTACACTAAAATTTTCTTTTTTAAGCAAATCGCAGAGCGCGATCAGGGGCAGGCCGATCAGCGCATTGGGATCGTCACCTTCAATTTTGGCAATCACCGCAATTCCCAAACCTTCGGTTTTTGCACTTCCAGCACAGTTGTAGGGTTGCTCTTTGCGCAGATAGTTTTCGATTTCATCGTCGCTCAAGTTTCGGAAAGTGACCAGCGTCGGGACACCGCGCAAGTGCGCTTTACCGGTTTTGGCGTTGAGCAGGCAAAGACCGGTAAAAAAGTTCACGCGGCGACCACGCATCGCCTGTAACTGCTTTACCGCATTTTCATGGTTGTCCGGCTTGCCAAAAACCTGAGCATCAAGGCAGGCTACCTGGTCGCTGCCAATAATAAGCGCGCCAGGATACTGCGCAACAACTGCGCGGGCTTTGCTTTCTGACAGGCGCAGCGCGGTCGCCTCAGGCGTCTCGCCGTGTAGAGCGGTTTCGTCTACACCCGGGTTGGTCATTACAAACGGCAAACCTAGCCGGGCAAGCAGTTCGCGGCGGAATACCGAAGTGGAGGCAAGAACAATTTGAGATTGGGTCATAAAAAGATAAACGAAAAACCCGCCAATTACGCGGGGATAATCAAAAAATGGAAAAAATCCAAATAGTTGCGTCGCTGCTTTGACTTCGAAAGCCAAAAATAATATCATGCGCCCCTTATGTCGCAAGGGATTGTTATTAACAGTCGGTCGTTTGCTCGGGAAGCTAGCTCGCTGCAAGGCGAATTGCCGATCGCCGGTCTGACTCGTGTACTCGATAAACTTGTCGATTCAGAGGGTAGTTTGAGTTACCGGGTTGTGGGCGGGGTTGGTTCGCACAACAGGCCGCAGTTGTTGTTGCAGTTGGACGGGGTATTGTCCGTTTGCTGTCAGCGTTGCCTGGAAGGAATCGATTATACGGTTGAGCTACGTAGCCTGCTGGAATTAGTCGATGACGAAGATGATCTGACGCAGGAGGAGATTGAAGATGATTCAAGAGATTTCCTCCCGGCGCAAGGTGAACTCGATATTGTTGCGTTGATTGAAGATGAGATTATTCTCAACCTGCCTTCGGCGCCGCGTCACGAAAGTTGTGCTTTGCCTGAGACAGGGCAGGGAACAGGGATAATTTCACCCTTTTCCATTCTGAAAGATGTCAGGGGCAAGGCCGAGTGAATTTGATATTTGGAGTAATTTATGGCCGTTCAACAGAACAAGAAATCCACGTCCAAACGCGGCATGCATCGTGCGCACGATTTTCTGACCAACCCGCCGCTGGCCGTTGAGCCGACGACCGGTGAAGTCCATCTGCGCCACCACATCAGTCCATCCGGTTATTATCGTGGCAAGAAAGTCACCAAGAGTACAGGCGAGTAAGGTTTCTGGATTAGGCAGGCAGTTTTCCTGCAAAGGGAATTGCCTGCCTTTTCTTTTGCCGTATCCTTGGCCTTTACCAGGATGACTGTTACTGTTGCCATCGACTGCATGGGCGGAGACCATGGTCCTGTCGTAACCGTGCACGCCGCACTTGATTTCGTGCACCAGCATGATGACGTGCGCGTTATCCTTGTTGGTCTTGAAGAGAAAATCCTCCCTTTTCTTGAAAAAACGGGCGATAGCCGCATTTCCGTTCGTCACGCCAGCGAAGTCGTGGCAATGGATGATTCGCCGGCACTGGCGCTGCGCAACAAGAAGGATTCCTCAATGAGGGTCGCCATCAACCTCGTCAAGCAAGGCGAAGCCGATGCCTGCGTCTCGGCCGGCAATACCGGTGCGCTGATGGCCATTTCCCGCTTTGTTCTCAAGATGCTTCCCGGCATCGACCGCCCGGCAATCTGTGCCATTCTTCCTACAGCGATTGGTCACAGCCATGTGCTTGACCTGGGCGCCAATGTCGATTGCAGTCCCGAACACCTGCTACAGTTCGGTATCATGGGCGCTTCGCTGGTTTCGGCTATCGAGCACAAGGATCGACCAACAGTCGGCATTCTCAATATCGGTGAGGAAGATATCAAGGGTAACGAGGTCGTAAAACGTGCAGCCGAACTCCTGAAAGATTCCGGGCTTAACTTCGTGGGTAACATCGAAGGAGACGGAATATACAAGGGAGAGGCCGAAGTCATCGTTTGTGACGGATTTGTCGGCAATGTCGCACTCAAGGCATCGGAAGGTCTGGCACAGATGCTGGCGACTTTCCTGAGGCAGGAATTCAGTCGCAATCTTTTGACCCGGCTGGTAGCCTTGATTGCCATGCCGGTGTTGAAAAGCTTCAAGAAGCGTGTCGACCATAGGCGCTACAACGGTGCAACCCTGCTGGGTCTGAAGGGAATAGTCGTCAAGAGTCACGGTTCGGCAGACGTTTACTCCTTTACCAACGCCCTAGATCGTGCCGCTGAAGAAGCCAGAACCGGAGTACTGGAACGCATTACCCAACGTGTTGAATTGCAACACCCTTTGCCGGAGAGTGCATAGCATGTTTGCCCGCATCGCAGGCGTCGGCAGTTATCTGCCCGGACCGCCTCTAAGCAACGACGATCTCAAACAACGAGGGGTCGAAACCAATGACGAATGGATTGTCAGCCGCACGGGAATCAAGTCACGCCACCTTGCCGACGCCAACTGCACGTCAAGTGATCTGGCGCTTGAAGCCAGTCGCAAGGCACTTGTAGCGGCTGGAATTGATGCCAGCACACTTGATTTGATTATCGTTGCTACCTCGACTCCGGATTTCATCTTCCCAAGTACGGCGTGCCTGTTGCAGGCTAAACTTGGAAATCACAGCGCCATGGCCTTCGACGTGCAGGCGGTCTGTAGCGGTTTTGTCTACGCAATGAATATCGCCGAAAAGTTCATTCGTTTCGGTAGCCACAAGAAGGTCTTGGTGGTCGGCGCAGAAGTTTTTTCAAGGATTCTTGACTGGGATGACCGCTCCACGTGCGTTCTGTTTGGTGATGGCGCTGGCGCGGTAATTCTGGAAGCCTCCGGAACACCCGGCATTCTGGCCAGCGCAGCGCATGCCGATGGTGCGTACCATGGCATCCTGTCGGTTCCCGGCAATGTTTGTGGTGGAAAAGTAATCGGCGATCCTTTTCTGCGTATGGATGGACAGGCTGTTTTCAAGTTTGCCGTCAGGGTGCTGGCCGATGTAGCGCAGGAGTGCTGCGCGCTTGCCGGGATTCTGCCGACCGGGATTGATTGGCTGATACCGCACCAGGCCAACATCCGCATTATCGAATCGACCGCCAAGAGGGTAGGGATCGACATGAACAAAGTCATCGTGACGGTTGACCGTCACGGCAACACCTCGGCGGCTTCCATCCCGCTGGCACTGGATGCGGCTGTTCGCGATGGACGCGTTCAGCGAGGACATAAAGTCCTGCTTGAAGGTGTTGGCGGCGGTTTTACCTGGGGTGCCGTTTTACTCGAGTTTTAAGGGGATATTCTATGGCGTTTGCGTTTGTCTTTCCCGGTCAGGGATCCCAGTCGGTTGGCATGATGGCTGCCTACGGAAAATCTACAGTCATTCGCTCAACCTTTGATGAGGCCTCTTCAACGCTGGGGCAGGATCTCTGGCAACTGCTGTCTGACGGTCCGGCCGAAGCATTGACACAAACGGTAAATACTCAGCCTGTCATGTTGACGGCCGGGGTAGCCGCCTATCGCCTGTGGCTCGACAAGGGTGGCAAGCTTCCGGCGCTGGTTGCCGGGCATAGCCTCGGCGAGTATTCGGCGCTGGTCGCCGCCGGGGTGATCGATTTCAAAGACGCTGTTCCGCTCGTTCGTCTGCGCGCTGCTGCGATGCAGGAAGCGGTGCCGGCCGGTAAGGGAGCGATGGCAGCCATCATGAACCTGGCTGACGAAAAGATTCGCGAAGCCTGTGCCGAAGCCATGAGCGAAACAGGCAACGGGGAAGTCGTCGAACAGGTCAACTTCAACGCGCCCGGACAAACCGTGATTGCCGGCAGCAAGGCCGCTGTTGAACGTGCCTGCGAAGGCTGCAAGGCGCGAGGCGCAAAACGGGCCTTGCTACTACCTGTTTCCGCGCCTTTTCACTCCACGCTGATCAGACCGGCAGCCGACAAATTGGGAGTTCGCCTGGCCGAACTGAATTTTGCTGTGCCAAAGATCCAGATAGTCAATAACGTGGATGTCACCATCGAATCCGACCCGGCGAGAATCAAGGATGCGCTGATTCGTCAGGCCTTCTCGCCAGTACGCTGGGTTGAAACGATTCAGAAAATCGCTGCAATGGGCGTCACGACTGTTGCCGAGTGCGGCCCGGGCAAAGTTCTGGCGGGTCTCACCAAACGCTGTTCCGAGGGTCTGGCCGGTCTCGCGCTGGCTGATCTGGCGTCGATCGAAGCAGCCATCAAGACTCTGGAGTAGGCGGCAATGCTCAACGGACAAGTTGCACTCGTGACGGGGGCCTCTCGCGGTATCGGCCAGGCCATTGCGCTCGAGTTGGGCAGGCAGGGCGCATGCGTGATTGGGACTGCCACCAGCAGCGATGGCGCTGCAAATATCTCCGCATTTCTTTCTGCGGCAGGTATCAATGGTGAGGGTGCCGAGCTTGAAGTGCGTGATCCGGGGCAAGTTGATGCGCTGATTACCCGTGTCGATAAGACGTATGGTGCAACCGCAATTCTGGTCAATAACGCCGGGATCACGCGCGACAATCTCGCGCTGCGCATGAAGGACGATGACTGGGATGCGGTGCTAGACACCAATCTGAAAGCGGTTTTCCGACTTTCCAAGGCCGTGATGCGTGGCATGATGAAGGCACGTCAGGGACGGATCATCAATATCACTTCGGTCGTCGGACATTCGGGCAATCCCGGGCAGGCCAACTATTGCGCGGCCAAAGCCGGAGTCGCCGGCATGACGCGTTCACTGGCACGCGAGCTGGGCAGTCGCAACATCACGGTCAACTGCGTCGCGCCGGGTCTTATTGATACCGACATGACCAGAATCTTTGACGAAAAGCATCGCGAGTCACTGATTGCCACGATTCCGCTGGCTCGTCTCGGGTTGCCGGAGGACGTTGCAGCCGCAGTCGGATTTCTGGCCTCAGCGGGCGCCGCTTACATAACCGGAACGACGATTCACGTCAATGGCGGTATTTATTTGGATTAACGCCCGTGAGGGTAGCAGGCGAAAAAAGCATATCGTCTGCTTATTTGGTAAGAGCCGGCCATTTTGGTAGAATAGCGCCGTTTTGTTTCGTACATGAACCTTTGAAGGAGCCCCTAGATGGAAAATATCGAACAGCGCGTCAGAAAAATTGTCGCAGAACAACTCGGCGTTAATGAAGCGGACATCAAGAACGAATCCTCGTTCGTTGACGACCTCGGCGCGGATTCGTTGGATACCGTTGAACTGGTCATGGCGCTCGAAGAAGAATTCGAATGCGAAATTCCGGATGATGAAGCCGAGAAAATCACCAACGTTCAGCAAGCCATTGATTACATCCTGAACCACAAGAAGTAATCCTTCTTGGGGACTCGTCTGCGGGCAGTTCTGATGATGCTGCCCGTAGCGCTTTGTTTCTGACTGCTTCATCCCGAATTCTGAATTTTCCCTGTTTCCCCCGGAGAATAAATTGGCACGTCGCAGAGTTGTCATCACCGGCCTTGGAATTGTTTCTCCGGTCGGCAATACCGTTGAACAAGCCTGGCAGAACATTATTGCCGGTCGCTCCGGGATCGACCGGATCACGCGTTTCGATGCTTCCTCATTCCCTGTGCAGATTGCCGGTGAAGTGAGGGATTTCGATGTTACCAAGTTCCTGCCGGCTAAAGATGCCCGCCGCATGGATTTGTTCATCCACTACGGGATGGCAGCCGGCATACAGGCAATCCAGGATGCCGGACTCGAGGCGCATCCGGCCAATGCCGAGCTTGTCGGCGTTTCAATTGGATCGGGTATCGGTGGTTTACCCCTGATAGAGCATACGCGCGACGAGTTCATCGCTTCTGGCGTACGCAAGATTTCTCCCTTTTTCATCCCCGGTTCGATCATCAACATGATCTCGGGTAACCTGTCGATCCTTTACGGCTACAAGGGACCAAACATTGCCCTGGTCAGCGCGTGCTCGACAGGAACGCACAGCATAGGCGATGCGGGCCGGCTCATTGAATACGGTGACGCCGACATCATGATTGCCGGCGGTGCGGAGGGCAGTGTTTCACCTCTTGGCCTCGGTGGATTCTGCGCCGCGCGCGCCCTGTCGACACGCAACGATGACCCCAAAACGGCAAGCCGCCCGTGGGACAAGGACCGTGACGGTTTCGTTCTGGCCGAGGGCGCCGGTGTCATGGTGCTTGAAGAGTACGAACATGCCAAAGCACGCGGTGCAAGGATTTATTGCGAACTGGCCGGTTTTGGCATGAGTGCCGACGCCAATCATATGACAGCCCCCTGCGAAGATGGCGAGGGCGCTGCCCGTTGCATGACCAACGCGTTGCGTAATGCCCAGGTCAACACCCAGGATGTGCACTACCTGAATGCGCACGGTACCTCTACTCCGCTTGGCGACAAGGCGGAAACGGTCGCCGTCAAACGCGCCTTTGGAGATCACGCCAAACGTATGGTGGTCAATTCAACCAAATCGATGACCGGTCACCTGCTCGGCGCGGCCGGCGGTATTGAAGCCATCTTTTCGGTGCTGGCAATCTACAATCAGATTTCGCCGCCAACAATCAATATTTTCAATCAGGATGAATCGTGCGATCTTGATTACTGTGCCAATGAGGCACGAAAAATGAAGATTGATATCGCCATTTCCAATTCTTTCGGCTTCGGTGGCACCAACGCTACCTGCGTCTTCAAGCGGGTCTAGGCGAACCTGACCGAGCCTCCGAGCCGTGCAGTTCCCGGCTTCCATTGAACTGCAACGCTCGCCTCTTCTGACCCTTCTGCTCGTCCTGTTTCACACCCTTGCTGCGGGCTCTGTTATCGCATTGCCATGGGACTGGCTTTTGCGTTCCGTTTTGCTGTTAGTCATTGGGTGGTCTTTATGGCACTCTCTGCGTCCGCCCAGGATACTTGGTTTGCGAATTTCCGGGCGGGACGGGCTGGATGGACGCCTGGCTGACGGTGATCGCGTTGCGCTTACGGCACTGCCAGACAGTACGGTGTTTACCCGATTGATCGTATTAAGGTTGCGTATTGGCGAAGAAAAGCGGGTTAGCAGCCTTGCTTTGCTGCCCGACCAGATGTCTGCCGAACAGTTTCGCTGGCTTCGTCTATGGTTACGCTGGCACACAGAGCCTAAGAAAGACGTCGGGACGGTCTTCTAAGCAGGGTATTCCTGGCTTTCGGCAACATCTCCGGATAGTCGCGGCTGAAGTGCAGCCCTCTGCTCTCACGGCGTTGCAATGCACAGCGAACGATCAAGTCGGCTGTCAGAACAAGATTGCGCAGTTCGATCAGATCGTGGCTGACCCGGAAGTTTGAATAATACTCGTCGATTTCGCGTGTCAGCAGACGAATTCGGTGCTGGGCTCGCTGCAGACGCTTGGTGGTACGAACAATGCCCACGTAGTCCCACATGAAGCGGCGCAGTTCATCCCAGTTGTGCGAGATGACAATTTCCTCGTCGGGGTCAGTCACGCGACTGGCATCCCATTGTGGCAGATCGGGCAGTTCAACTTTCGCTTGCCCGAGAATATCCTTGACCGCCGCTTCAGCAAAAACAAGACATTCGAGCAGAGAATTGCTGGCCAGCCGGTTGGCACCATGCAAGCCGGTGCAGGAGGCCTCTCCCGCTGCATATAGCCCTGGAATATCGGTTCGTGCCCGCAGATCGGTAATGATTCCGCCGCAGGTGTAATGTGCGGCCGGAACAACCGGGATCGGTTCAAGCGATATGTCGATGCCAAGCTTGAGACAACGCGCAAGGATGTTGGGGAAGTGCTCGCTGAGGAATTCCTTTGGCTTGTGCGAGATGTCGAGATAAACACAGTCAAGACCCCGTTTCTTCATCTCAAAGTCGATGGCGCGGGCCACCACATCGCGAGGTGCCAGTTCGGCTCGCGCATCGTGGGCCGTCATGAAACGTGTGCCGTCCGGCAGGCGAAGCAGGGCGCCTTCGCCCCGTACTGCTTCGGATATCAGGAAGGACTTGGCCTGCGGGTGGTAAAGACAGGTCGGGTGGAACTGAATGAATTCCATATTGGCCACCCGGCAGCCGGCGCGCCAGGCCATTGCAATGCCGTCTCCGGTTGAAGTATCCGGATTGGTCGTATAAAGATAAACCTTGCCTGCGCCACCCGTCGCAATCAGTGTTTGCGACGCACCGATGGTCAATACTTCACCACTGTCGCTATCCAGGGCATAGGCGCCGTAGCACCGCTTTTCGGCAAGCCCCAACTTGTCCCCGGTAATCAGATCAATGGCGATGTGGCGCTCAAGAACGCTAATGTTCGGATGCTCGCGAACCTTGCGTGTCAGGATGTCCTGTACCGCCAGTCCAGTAGTGTCAGCGACGTGAATCACGCGGCGCGCACTGTGGCCGCCCTCACGAGTCAAATGGTAGCCGGCTTCGTCACGTGTGAAGGGAACGCCCTGTTCGACAAGCCAGTCAATCACTCGACGGGCGTTCTCGATGACAAAACGAGTAACTTCGGGATCGTTGAGAAAGGCGCCGGCTGTGATCGTGTCGCGAATGTGAGCTTCAATCGAATCCTGGCTGTCCAGCACGGCAGCAATACCGCCTTGAGCCCAACCGGAGGCACTGTCTTCCAGGGCGCGTTTGCTGATCAGACCGACCTTGCAGGTTTTTGCCAGCCGGAGTGCCGCTGACTGCCCGGCCAGACCACTGCCAATAACGAGAATATCAAAACGAAGAATCACGTTACAAGCCCTGAAAAAAAGTTTTCACTATAACACGTGCCCTTCGATGCAATATCCCTGATGGGATGATTGTCATTAGCAAAATAGTTGGGCGATGTGATAGTTTATCCATAATCGCTACGTCGGCAGTGCTGTTACGCTATACTCTGGCGCAAAGCACAACACCGTGTCCGACAGGGAATTCACAGAGCATGAACGAACGCGAAATTGACCAGGCGTTGGTCGAGCGCGCGCAGGCAGGCGACAAGCAAGCTTTTGATCGGCTGGTTGAAAAGTACCAGCGCAAGCTTGGACGCCTTCTGTCGCGCTTTATTCGCGACCATGCCGAGGTTGAAGATGTTGCCCAGGAAGCGTTCATCAAGGCCTATCGCGCACTCCCCTCGTTTCGTGGCGAAAGTGCGTTTTATACTTGGTTGTACCGGATTGGAATCAATACCGCCAAAAACTATCTTGTTGCAAAAGGTCGTCGTGCACCGACATCAACCGACTTTGATGCCGATGAGGCAGAGTCGTTTGATGAAGCGGATCAACTGCGCGATATCAATACCCCAGAGCGTCTGTTGCAGTCCAAGCAGATTGGGCAGACCGTCAACGCGGCTATGGAAGCCCTGCCGGAAGAACTGCGTAACGCCATTGTGCTGCGAGAGATTGAAGGCATGAGTTATGAGGAAATTGCCGAGGAAATGAACTGCCCGATCGGCACGGTGCGTTCGCGCATCTTCCGCGCGCGCGAGGCTGTAGCTGAAAAGCTGAGACCTTTGCTGGATACCGCTCCGGATCACAGGTGGTAGGCCGGATTGGTGTTTCTTTACGCATGACGCTCCAGCACTACAGATTCAGGTACCACCAATGATTGATGCACAAGGAACAATTACTGCACTGGATGGCGAGTATGCGCTTGTCCGCATGGATGAAAGTGGTTGCGGTCGCTGTCACGAGCACGGCGGTTGCGGTGGAAACAACACCGGAAAAATGTTTTGTAGTGCGCCGCGAACCTTCCGTGTTTTAAACCCTCGAAATTCTGTCATTGGCGAGCGGGTAACCATCGCGGTTGCCGAAGGTGCTCTCCGGCGTAGTGCCACACTGGCTTATGGACTTCCGCTACTGGCGTTGTTCGTTGGCGCGCTCACCGGCTCAGCGCTGGCCGGAGAAACCGGGGCAATCTTTGGCTCGATCTGCGGCTTGCTTTTTTCATGGCTGCTGCTGCGCTATGCTCAATTGCACAGTACGCCCGATCAACTTTCTCAGCCCTTTATCCGATATTGATTTCTGACCATTCGCCCTAATCTCCCTATACGGTAAATCGTTTGTTGACCAACCGGAGGCATTGTTCGCTATGAAGCAGATCGTTACTGCATTCTATTTTGCTGTTTTTTCATTGCTGGCGCAGGCGCAGAACATAGGCCTGCCTGACTTTACGGAACTTGTTGAAAAACAGGGACCTGCAGTCGTTAACATCAGTACGACACAGGTGATCCGTGGTAACGGTCGGGGGGTTCAACCCTTCCCGTTTGACGAAAATGATCCGATGTTCGAATTCTTTCGACGTTTCATCCCTCGCCAGCCGGGAATGCCAGGGACGCCCGGAATTCCTGGGGCTCCTCGCGAATTCGAAAGCCGCTCGCTGGGTTCCGGTTTCATCATCAGTTCCGACGGTTTTATCCTGACCAACGCCCACGTGGTTGATTCGGCTGATGAAATACTCGTTCGCTTGACCGACAAGCGCGAATACAAGGCCAAAGTGATTGGTGCCGACAAGCGGACTGATATTGCGTTGATCAAGATCGAGGCAAGCGCATTGCCCGTAGTGCGAGTGGGCGATCCGAACATCCTCAAGGTCGGCGAATGGGTAATTGCCATCGGCTCTCCCTTCGGCTTCGATAACAGCGTGACAGCGGGTATTGTCAGTGCCAAGGGACGCTCGCTGCCACAGGAAAATTTTGTCCCGTTTATCCAGACCGATGTGGCGATCAATCCCGGCAATTCCGGTGGACCGCTGTTCAACATGAAGGGCGAAGTCGTTGGCATCAATTCGCAGATCTATAGCCGCACAGGCGGGTCCATGGGTATTTCGTTTGCCATCCCGATCGACGTCGCCATGGACATTCAGAATCAGCTCAAGGCCAGCGGCAAAGTCAGCCGCGGCCGGATCGGCGTCGTCATTCAGGATGTCACCAAGGAACTCGCTGAATCCTTCGGATTGAGCAAGGTGCAAGGTGCTGTCGTCAATGCGGTCGAGAAGGGAGGGCCTGCCGAAAAGGCGGGGGTAGAACCGGGTGATGTGATTCTCAAGTTCGATGGCAAGCCGGTCAACAGTTCAGGTGATTTGCCGCGCATCGTTGGCACCAGCAAGCCCGGATCGAAAGTTTCCATGCAGGTGTGGCGCAAAGGTTCCATCCGCGATCTGACGCTCGTAGTCGGCGAAATAACTGATGAAAAATCGGTGGCCAGAAGCGGAAAAAGCCCCAAGCCGGCAGAACAGGCGGCCAATCGACTTGGCCTCGTCGTGTCGGAACTCAGCAGCGATAAAAAACGCGAACTGAAGATCAATGGGGGCTTGCTGATCGAGGACATTCGCGGCAATGCCGTCAGAGCCGATCTGCGGCCCGGCGATATCATCCTGGCACTCATTGCCCGCGGCGAGACGACAGAGATCGCGAGTGTTGATCAGTTCAACAAACTGCTCGGGCAGTTTGACAAGGCGGCCAATATTACGCTGCTGGTCAGACGCGGCGAGTTGCAAACCTTTGTCACCATCAAGGGACTTCCCGACAAGAAGGCTGAATGATTTGGCGAAGCTGACGCTGATCTCACGTGCCTATTGCCATCTCTGTCAGGATATGGAATTGGCCTTGCGTCCGCTATCGGCTGAATTCGGAGTCAACGTTGAGGTTCTCGATGTGGATGCCGACCCAGAACTCGAAGCGCAATATGACGAACTGGTTCCGGTGTTGCTGCACGAAGGGAACGAACTCTGTCATTACTTCCTCGATGTCATCAAAGTCCGTGATTATTTGAGCAAAATCCGCTAAAATCCGCGCCTTCTGGCCAATCGAACAAAGGGTGCCCGCCGGCACCCTTTTTTTCAGGCGTGGCTTTGCCGCGACAGTAAAAACACGATGCAAATGGATCACATCCGCAATTTCTCTATCATCGCCCACATCGATCACGGAAAATCAACCCTCGCCGACCGCATCATCCATCTGTGCGGCGGCTTGTCCGACCGCGAAATGGAAGCGCAAGTCCTTGATTCTATGGATATAGAACGAGAGCGCGGAATTACCATCAAGGCCCAGACGGCGGCCTTGCAATACAAATCACGGAGCGGCAGGATTTATAACCTGAACCTGATCGACACGCCGGGCCACGTCGATTTCTCCTATGAGGTTTCGCGCTCGCTTTCGGCGTGCGAGGGAGCGCTGCTGGTCGTCGATGCTTCGCAGGGTGTTGAAGCGCAGACCGTGGCCAACTGCTACACCGCGATCGAACTCGGTGTCGACGTTCTGCCCGTACTGAACAAGATCGATCTTCCCTCTGCCGCGCCGGACAGCGCACGGCAGGAAATTGAAGACGTCATCGGCATCGACGCGTCGCAAGCCATTCTGGCGTCGGCCAAGACCGGTCTCGGCGTCGAAGACATTCTGGAAGCGATCATCGAGCGCATTCCTGCACCGCAGGGAGATCCTGATGCACCACTCAAGGCACTGCTGATTGATTCATGGTTTGACAACTACGTCGGCGTTGTCATGCTGGTTCGCGTGGTCGACGGAACGCTACGTCCGAAGGACAGGATTCGCCTGATGGCGAGTGATTCGACCCATCTTTGCGAGCAGGTCGGTGTATTTACCCCGAAAGCCCTGCAACGGGATTCGCTGAGTGCCGGCGAGGTCGGTTACATTATTTCAGGCATCAAGGAACTGCAGGCCGCCAAGGTGGGCGATACGGTGACTCTGGCCGATAATCCGGCAAAGCAAGCACTGCCCGGCTTCAAGGAAATCAAGTCGCAGGTGTTTGCCGGTCTCTATCCCATCGAGTCCAACCAGTATGATTCACTGCGCGAATCGCTGGAGAAACTCAAGCTCAACGATGCTTCTCTGCATTACGAACCGGAAGTCTCGCAGGCGCTCGGTTTCGGCTTTCGCTGTGGTTTTCTTGGCCTGCTGCACATGGAGATCGTGCAGGAGCGACTGGAACGAGAATTTGACCAGGACCTGATCTCCACGGCACCCACCGTTGTCTATCAAGTCCTGATGCGCGACGGCTGCATCATCCAGGTCGAAAACCCGGCAAAACTGCCGGAGCAGACAAAAGTCGAGGAGATTCGCGAACCGATCATCACCATTACGGTTTTTGTTCCTCAGGACTATCTTGGCAACGTCATTACCCTGTGTAACCAGAAACGCGGCAATCAGGTTGACATGACCTACCACGGACGCCAGGTTCAACTGGTCTATGAAATGCCGATGGCCGAAGTGGTGATGGATTTCTTCGACAAACTGAAATCCGTCTCGCGTGGCTATGCCTCGCTTGACTATGACTTCAAGGAATTCAGAGCCGCCGATGTCGTCAAGCTCGACATCCTGATCAATGGCGAGAAGGTCGATGCCCTGTCGATGATCGTGCATCGCGCCAACTCGATTTACCGGGGGCGAGAACTGGCCGCCAAGATGCGCCAACTGATTCCGCGCCAGATGTACGACGTGGCCATTCAGGCGGCTATCGGTTCAAACATCATTGCGCGCGAAAACGTCAAGGCCATGCGCAAGGACGTGCTTGCCAAGTGCTACGGTGGCGACATTTCGCGCAAGAAAAAATTGCTCGAGAAGCAAAAGGCCGGCAAGAAGCGCATGAAACAGGTCGGTTCGGTCGAAATCCCGCAGGAAGCCTTTCTCGCAGTGCTGCGTGTCGGTAAGTAAGGGAGTAATGGTGTGAATTTTGCGTTGATCCTGTTCTGCTTGCTGCTGGTCAGTGGCGCCATCTGGGTAGCGGATGTATTCGTCTTCAGCAAGCAGCGCGCTGCAGACGCCAGGGACCCGTGGTGGGTCGAGTATGGGGCGAGCTTTTTCCCGGTCATCCTGCTCGTTTTCGTGCTGCGCTCGTTTATTGTCGAACCGTTCAAGATTCCGTCGGGATCGATGATTCCGACGCTTCTGGTGGGTGATTTCATCCTGGTCAACAAATTCACCTACGGCATTCGTCTGCCGGTGATCAACAAGAAGATCATCGATGTCGGCCAGCCTCAACGCGGTGACGTCATGGTCTTTCGCTACCCTGAAGATCCATCGCTTGACTATATCAAGCGCGTCGTCGGCATTCCGGGCGACAAGGTGGCCTACCAGAACAAGCGGCTCACCATCAATGGACAGCCGGTAGAAACAAGGCGCATTGACGATTATCTCCAGACCGAACGGTTAAAATATTCGAAACAGTTCATCGAGAAGCCTGAGGGAATCGAGCACCGTACGCTCAACGATGACGATGCACCCGGCTTTATATCCGATGCCACGCAGTTTCCACATCGCCAGGATTGCCTCTACAATAACGCCGGTGTGATCTGCACGGTGCCGGCCGGCCATTACTTCATGATGGGTGATAATCGCGACAATAGCCGTGATAGCCGTTTCTGGGGATTTGTTCCTGAAGAAAACATTGTCGGCAAGGCGTTTTTCATCTGGCTCAACTTTAGCGACCTGAAACGTATTGGC
>NZ_JAEUOI010000217.1 GCF_016790145.1 Propionivibrio sp.
GAGTGTCGAATCGCCGGAAACGCGGCCGGCCAGCCGGGCGCCATCGCCAAGCCCCATGCCGACAAAGCGGCGCTCGATGCCCTTGTGCTTCCAGCCAAGCCGTTCCTCCAGGCGCAGCACGCTTTCGCCCATCACCGAGAAGCGGAAATGGCCGGGCTCGATGATGCCGGCATGGATCGGGCCAACCGGGATCTCATGTACACCGTCGCCTTCGACACGAACGAAGGCATAGTTCTCGTTTTCGCTTGCAAAGCGGGCATCGGGCGTGTCGCGACGCAGAGGGTAGTGTTCGGCAGGCCAGTTGGCGTGGCGCAGCCAGGGGCGCTGATCGCCGGCCTCTGGGCTGGCACCGGTCAGATCGCGTACGGCACGCTGCATGCGGTCAGCGCACGGGAAAAGCAGCGAGAGGTCAGGAAACACGGGGTTTTCGGTTGGCAGTGGCAGGGTCAGGCAGACCAGCCCTTCGGCCAGATCAAGCGCAACGTGCAAGGCATAACCGGATTTTTCGTCACGATCGCGTTCGTCGCTGCCCCACAGCGCCACCAGCCGGCGATCCGCCTTGACGACGGCGCTGCAGAAGCTGAGCAGCTCGCGGCTGTTGACGCGCGCGGCGAAGGCCAGCATGGCGTGCTCGGCCAGCGGTTCCAGTTCGATGGGTTGATTGAGAAGTTGCATGGCCGTTTTCCTAGCCAATCAATCGGGCTGCCTGCCGGTACCAGTCGGCGAGGTAGGGCGGGATCCACAGACCGAGCATGAGCACCAGTCCAAGATGGATGAATACCGGCAACAGCGCCGGATTGTGCGAAAGGGGCTGCACGCTGGGCTCGCCGAAAACCATGCCCTGCACCTTGCCGAACATGGCGGCAAAGGCCACGCCCAGTGCCGTCAGCAGGATCGGCGTAGCCCACGGGTAGTGCTTGATGGCCGTGGTCAGGATCATGAACTCGCTGGTGAATACACCAAACGGCGGCATGCCGAGTATGGCCAGTGTGCCGAGCATCAGACCCCAGCCGATGGTCGGCGATTGTTTGAGCAGTCCCTTGATGTCATCGATGATCTGGGTTCCGGCCATTTGCGCGGCGTGGCCGACAGCAAAAAAGATCGCCGATTTGGTCAGCGAGTGCACCGTCATGTGCAGCAGGCCGGCAAAGCTGGCAACCGGGCCACCCATGCCGAAAGCAAAGGTGATCAGCCCCATGTGCTCGATCGACGAGTAGCCGAAGAGTCGTTTGACATCCTTGGTTCGCGACAGATAGAAAGCGGGAACAAGCACCGTAAGCAGGCCGAAGACGATCATCAGGTTGCCGGCAAAATGCGTTTCCAGCGCGCCATCGACCAGTACCTTGCAGCGGATGATGGCGTACAGGGCGACGTTGAGCAGCAGGCCGGAAAGAACGGCAGACACCGGCGTCGGGCCTTCGGCGTGGGCATCGGGCAGCCAGTTGTGCAGGGGCACGAGGCCGGTCTTGGTGCCGTATCCAACGAACAGGAAGACGAATGCCAGCGAGAGGACGGTCGGTTCAAGCTGTGTCTTGACGGCATCGAGATGCGTCCACAGCAGGGCGCCACCCTCGTGACCGAGCACGCGCTCGGCGGCAAAATAGATCAGGATGGTGCCGAACAGCGCCTGCGCGATACCGACGCCGCACAGGATGAAGTACTTCCAGGCCGCTTCAAGGCTGGCCGGCGTACGGTAGAGCGCAACCAGCAGGACGGTGGTCAGCGTCGCGGTTTCCATGGCCACCCAGAGAATGCCGAGGTTGTTGGTCGACAGCGCGACGAGCATGGTACACATGAACATCTGGAACATGCTGTGATACAGGCGCAGACGTGCGGCCGAGAGGCGGCCGTGGTCGTGTTCGACGCGCATGTAGGGGCGCGAGAACAGCGAGGTGGTAAACCCGACGAGAGCCGTCAGCGCGATCAGGAAAACATTGAGCGGGTCGACGAAGAATTGTTCGTCGAACAGAATCAACGGCCCCTCGCCGATCACGCGCATGGTCAGCAATCCGGCGGCCAGCAGCGTCAGCAGGCTACCCGCCGAGTTGATCTCTGCCGCGCCGCGACGGTGGCCGAAGAGCCCCAGCAGCAAGGCGGTGGCGAAGGGGGCGGCAAGCACGAAAGCGAGTTCGATCATTCGTCCTTCATCCTCTCCATATGCCGGATATCAAGGCTGTCGAACTGCTCGCGAATCTGGAAGAAGAAGACGCCGAGGATGACCATGCCAACCATGACGTCGAGCGCAATGCCGAGTTCGACGACCATCGGCATGCCATAGGTGGCGCTGGTGGCGGCAAAGAAAAGTGCGTTTTCCATGGCCAGGAAGGCGATCACCTGCGGCACCGCCTTGCTCCGTGTAATCATCATCAGGAAGGCCAGCAGCACGCAGGCCAGCGCAATGCCGATGGTGGCGCGCGTGATGGTGCCAGAAAGCTGCGAAATGGGTTGCGCTACGTTGAAGGCAATGACCACCAGCGCAATGCCGATCAGCATGATGGTCGGGATGTTGAGCAGCGTTTCAATGTCCCACTTGACCGACAGCCTGCGGATCAGGCGATGCAGGATGTAGGGCAGGGCGAAGACCTTGAGGATCAGGGTGAGTCCCGCCGACCACAGGAGATGGCTCTGGTCGGTGGTGAGCGCGACGATCAGCGTCGACACGAAAAGTACCAGACCCTGCAGCATGAACAGGTTGATCAGCGTCAGGACGCGGCGCTGCGAGAGCATGGCGAAGCCGAGCAGCAACATGATCGCCGCACACAGGTTGATCACCTGGCCACTGAGCGGAATGGCATGGATCAGCGACGGGCTCATTGTCCCGTCTCCAGCAGCAGGTGCACCAGCATCGCCAGCACAGCAAGCAGGAACGCGGTGCCAAGGAACTCCGGAACACGGAAAATGCGCATTTTGGCACTCAGTGTTTCAATCAGCGCCATCACGAAACCGCCCATCGCCAGCTTCACTAGCAGGATCGCAGCGGCCACGACGAGGGCTGCCGGATCGGCTGCGCTGGGTATGCCGAAGGGGAAAAACAGGGCGATGCCGAGGCACGAATAGGCAAACAGCTTGAGGCTGGCGGCCCATTCGATGAGCGCCAGATGGCGACCCGAGTACTCAAGGATCATGGCCTCATGCACCATCGTCAATTCGAGGTGGGTGGCCGGGTTGTCGATCGGTACGCGGGCGTTCTCGGCCAGCGAAACCATGGTGAAGGCAACACCGGCAAAAGCCAGGCTCGGATAAATCACGAATTCCCGGTGCGCCAGGGTTTCCACGATGGTCGACAGCGAGGTGGACTGGGCGATCAGCGAGACCGTAAAGAAGACCATCAACAGGGCGGGTTCGGCAAGAAAGCCGATCAGCATCTCGCGCCGCGAGCCGAGCGAGCCGAATGAGGTACCGACATCCATGCCGGCCAGGGCAATGAAGACACGCGCCAACGCAAACAGACCGACGAGGGCGATGGCGTCGGCGGCCGGGGAGAAAATCAGTTCGGTCGACAGCGTCGGCACAATCGCCGAGGCCAGCGCCATGCACGAAAAAATGAGGTAGGGCGCCGCACGGAACAGCGAGGAGGCGTTGTGTGCCAGCAGCACGTCCTTGTGGAACAGCTTGCTCAGCGTGTAGTAAGTCTGCAGCAAGGGCGGGGCCGAGCGGTTTTGCAGCCAGGCACGGCACTGGTTGACCCAGCCATTGAGGATCGGCGCCATGATCAGGGCAATGGCGAGTTCGAGCAGTTGGGCAAAGAGGGCGTAGAAGTTCATCCGCGCGTCCACACCAGAAGGGCGATCAGAGTGACAAAGCTGTAGAGCAGGTAAATTGCGATGCGTCCCTGTTGCAGGAAGGCGATGATCCGGGTGCCGTACCCGACAATCCTGGCGATCGGCAGATAGAGCCAGTACCAGAAGGGATCTTCGACCAGACTGCGGTAACGTGGCTGGGTATCGAAGGGCGAAGGGTGCTCTCGTGTTCGTTTGAAGAAGGGCGAGAAGATTCTGCGGATCGGCTGGCCGAAGCCTTCGGCCGTGTCCTGCATTCGGCTGGTTTGCAGCGGGAAACCGCAGTCCCAGGGCGGAACGCGTTTCAGGCGCCGGCGGAAGCGACGGTTGACCACCCAATAAACGAGCGGCATGAGGACGACGATACTGCCGAGGAAGATGGCCGGACTGTAACTGGCTCGATCCTCGCTGATCGGTGCCAGAAGCCACCAGCCATGGCTGCTTGCGGCGAAGCTCAGGCCACTGCCGACGAGCTGACGGGTGACCGGGTCGAGCAGAGTAATGACGACATTGGGGAGCAGTCCCAGCAGCAGACAGCCTGCCGCCAGCCAGAGCAGTCCGATGCGTTCAAGGCGGCCGGCGTCGTGGGCTTGTGCGAGTTTTTCCTCGCGCGGCTGGCCGAGGAAGACAACGCCAAAAAATTTGACCATGGCGAAGCCGGCGAGTGCGGCGATCAGGGCGATGGCGCCGGCGACGAGCGGCAACAGCATGTTGAGATAGCCCTGCGGCAGTCCGGAGGTGAACAGGAAGCTTTGCAGCAGCAACCATTCCGAGACGAAGCCGTTGAGCGGCGGCAGGCCGGCCGAGGCCAGCACGCCGACCAGCGCCAGCCAGGTGACCCACGGCATGCGGTGGATCAGGCCGCCGAGCTTGCCGAGGTTGCGTTCGCGCGTGGCGTGCAGCACCGATCCGGTGCACAGGAACAGCAGGCTTTTGAAGAAGGCGTGATTGAGGCAATGATAGAGGGTGGCGACGAGGGCCAGCGCGGCGAGTTGCGGCATGGCGAAGGATTGGAAGATCAGGGTCAGGCCGAAGCCGACAAAAATCAGACCAATGTTCTCAATCGACGAGTAGGCGAGCAGGCGTTTCATGTCGGTTTGCACCGTCGAGAAGATGGCGCCAAAAATTGCGCTGGCCAGACCGAGCAGCAGAAGCAGTGCGCCCCACCACCACAGTTGCGCATGCAGCAGATCGAAGCTGACGCGCAACAGCCCGTAGATCGCCGTCTTGAGCATGACTCCGCTCATCATCGCCGAGACCGGCGAAGGCGCGGCCGGATGCGCTTCGGGTAGCCAGACATGCAGCGGCAGGAGGCCGGCCTTGGCGCCAAAGCCGAACAGCGCAAGCAGAAAGGCGATGGTCGGCCAGATGCCCAGTGTCGGGAAATCGCGCATGGCATCGAAGGTGTAGTCCCCCGCGCTGCCCGCCATGACGCCGAAGGAAAGCAGGATGCCAACGGCGCCGACGTGGGCGACCAGCAGGTAGAGATAGCCGGCGCGCCGGATTTCGTCATGGCGGTGTTCCGAGGTGACCAGGAAGAAGGAACTGAGCGCCATCGTTTCCCAGGCCACCATGAAGGCATAGCCGTCATCGGCCAGCAGCACGAAAGCCATGCTGGTCAGGAACAGGTGATAGAGCAGGCATTGCAGCCCTGGCGCCGTCCCCTCGCCCTTGCGGATGTAGCCGGCGGCATAGATCGAGATGCCGGCAGCGGTGGCGCCGAGCAGCAGGAGAAAGAACGAGGAGAGCGCGTCAAGGCGTAAATGGAAGGGGAGATCAGGCAGGCCGATGGGCAGGACAAGAACTTGCGGACTGCCGTCGATGCCGCTCAGGGCAAGACCCGCGAGTGCCAGACCGCAGACGGCGCCGAGCGGGAAAAGCACACGGCTGATCAGCGTGAAATTGTGCTGGAAAACCACACCGATGAGGCCGATCAGCAGCCACACCAGAGCCGTGGTCAGTACCCAGTCGATGAGCAGAAATTCATGCATTTTTGGCTAGGGAAACGCCGTACAAGTCGTCACACCGGCGGAAGCCGGTGTCCATTGCCCTGATCGTTCCGGATTCTGGCTTTGGTCCCGAAGGTTACAGGGCCTAGGGCTCAAACACGCTTGGGGTGCGCCAGAACGACGTTTTGACAGTTGATCGGTGAATCCCTGATACATATGCACCGGCTATTTGCCTTCCTCAACGACGTTGACTGGCCGTTTGATCAGCTCGCGCAAAATCTGCGCTGCGGCCCAGAGCATCAGCAACAAACCGGCGATGATGGCCGCCAGCGCTCCCGCCATGCTGCTGGGAAAGTCCGGAATGAACAACGATTGTCCTTGCGCAAACCACAGGGCGCCGCTCGCAAACGAGACCATGCCGACGACATCAAAGATGGCGTAGAACATGATCTTCAGCGTGAGTTGAGGGCGCTGTGCTCGGGTCATGGCGGTTTATTTTACGCGCATTCCAGGTTGCGCACCGGCATCGGGTGTGAGCAGGAAGAGGCCGGATGTTTTGCTCTCCGCGCTGCCTTCAACGCCTGAGGCGGCAAGCACCATGCCCTCACTCATGCCGAACTTCATCTTGCGCGGCGCCAGGTTGGCGACCATCACCGTCAT
>NZ_JAEUOI010000226.1 GCF_016790145.1 Propionivibrio sp.
ATGCTTGCGGCACCAGCGCGCATCGAGCAGTTCGCCCATATCGGCGGCAGCGAGGGCCGGCACGATGAGCTTGCGCAGGGCGTTCTGCGAAACACCGGCGGTAGCCGGATAAACCGGAGTCAAGGCTTGCGGCAGCGCCTCATTTTCGCTGACCACCCGGTAGCGCGGATGCACCATTTCGACGCCGAAGAAGCCCTCGCGAATTTCGCCGAACAGGCGCAATCTGCGCCCTTCATCGCGCGCCCTTTCGAGCTGTCGGGTCTGACTGCCATAGAAGTTGAGAAAACGCAGAACGAGTTCGCCGCTGGCATCGCACACCCGCGCAACAAGCTGGCGACGCGGACGAAACTGCAACGTGACGTCGAGCACTTCGGCTTCGACCTGCACCGGTATGCCAACCGGAGCCGAGACAATGGGCGTAATGAAGGTTTCGTCCTCGTAACGGATCGGCAGATGCAGAACGAGATCGTCGCCGCGGATCAGTCCGAGCTTGCGCAGCCTGGCCTTGAGCGCGGGCGGCGCCTTGATTTCGTTGGCTGCGGGCAGCGGCCGGCGATCGGGCGGGTCCGTTTTTCTCACCCTTCCTTCACCTCTGACCCCTGAAGAGCGAGAGGAGATGCGAGAGACGCTGGCGCGGCGCGGCAGTTCCTGTGCTCGACTATCAAGTCAATACCATGACGGCATCCGCCTCGACCAGCGCGCCACGCGGCAAGGCAGCGACACCCACCGCCGCACGCGCCGGAAAGGGCGCGGAGAAATAGGCGGCCATCGTCTCATTGACCTTGGCAAAATGGACGAGGTCGGTAAGAAAAACGTTGAGCTTGACGACATCGGCCAGCGAGCCGCCGCTCGCTTCAGCCACCGCCTTGAGGTTATCAAAGACACGGAGGATCTGCGCGTCGATGCCCTCGACCATCTGCATGCTCGCCGGATCGAGGCCGATCTGGCCCGACAGATAGACCGTATCGCCCACCCTGACGGCCTGCGAATAGGTGCCGATGGCGGCGGGAGCGGCGGGAGTGGAAATGATCGTTCTGCTCATTTTGCTGTCCTCTACAATGGGGTGTCTTGAGTGGGAGATACTAAATGACAACTGCGATCATCGCCAATCTGGAAAAAATGCTCGACGGGCCGCGTGATGGGGCGCTGCTCCGTTACTCGCTGGGCAACGAATGGCTGAAAGCGGGTAATCCCGCTCAGGCAGCTGGCTGTTTTCGCGCGGCCATTGAATATGATGCGAAGTATTCGGCAGCCTGGAAGCTGCTCGGCAAGGCACTGGCCGAGAACGGCGAGATTGAGGCCGCGCTGGCCGCCTTTGCGCAAGGCATCCATGTCGCCGAAGCCAGGGGCGACGTGCAGGCAGCAAAGGAAATGGGCGTGTTTGCCAGACGACTACGCAAACAACTGGGCGAAAGCGGTTCAAAAGCAGAGGGTCAGCCAGGGGCAAAAGCCTGAGCACCAATTCGAACTCAAGATTTCCTAATGTTTGCTGCCCTTCGGCATCAACATCACTGAGTCAATCCCCAGGGTCTTCAACTTCTCGCGTGTGGCTTCGGCTTCTTCGCGACTTTTGAAGGGGCCGACCTGAACCCGCGCTTCAATCGTTGACGGTATCCCTTCAAGCGTCAGCCTGGCGTGTAGCTCTTCGGCACGACGTGGGTCAGCGAATACGCCGGCCTGCAAGGCATAGCCGGTGAACAATCGCGTCGGCATGGGTTGTGGCTGCGGCTGACCCATTGCCAATGGCGAGGGAGTGCGAGCGGGGGTGGCCCTTGACTCGGCCGGTCTCTGCGAAGCACGCGGCAGGACCGGCTGTGCGGCCACCTCGGGTCGTGGCGGCGGTTCAAGGGGCGGTGCCGATTTATCGACCGGGGCCGCCGTGGCTTCAGGTTCAGCCGCCTTTTTTTCATCCTTCGGCATATCGCTGCCCGGCTCGGCAGGGGTAAGCGGCTGAGCTGGCATCTTCTTCTGCACCGGAACTGGCTCGGTGAATTGTGCTCCGCCGGGTACCGACTCACTCTGCGAATCATTGAAGAGGTCATACAGTGCCAGACCAACGAGCAAGCCGACAATCATCAGTCCGGCGATACCCATCCGCCAGGCCAGCTTGCGCTTGATTCCGGACACATCGCCTTGCACTTCCTTGTTGCCTGTCTGGCTAGTCGCCATGTCGTCTCCCTGCTGTGCCATCCACTAGAGTTATAGTAAAAATTCCTTCTACTCCCGATTGCGTACCAGAGCCACCACCAGTTCGGCCTCGGCGCGCGCAATGCCGCAGTGCTGCGCAATGCTCGCCGCATCAAGCCCCTGCATCGCCATCTGCATGGCATCGTTGTAAAGCGGTGAGGCATTTTGCGCCACTTGCGAGTGCGCCAGATCGCGCCGCTGCGCCTCGCGCAAAAGCAGCATTTCGGCACGCAAGACGTCGACCTCTTTTCGCAGTTGCGCGAGGTCGCGCTCGAGCGCTTCGATCAGTTGCTGACCGGGGATTTCCGGCGGTGGCTCGTTCCAGGGGAAAGGAATTTCCGAGGGTACAGCCAGCGCCTCGGTGAGCGTGGGTGAGTCGGCGGGCGAGGTGCTTGAGCTGGGCGGTTCAGGCATCTCCGGCGCCTGTTCAGCAGCATAAGCGGCAAGCGCCGGGTGCGCTGCCAGAGGGACAGGAAGCTCTTCAATCGCCGGCTCGCGCTTCAGGCGACGAATACGTAGAAAGGCAAGGACAAGGTAGAGCACCAGCAGCGCGATGATCGCGATCAGCGCTTCACGCCAGCTCAAATTACCAAGTGCCTCGAAATCCATTGCTCGCCCGCGTCAGAGTGTCTGGGCGGTATTATGCCAGACACTTCGACAGGCTTTGTACCTGCTTGAAAAACGATTGAAACCCGCAGGTCGGGTTAGCGTAGCGTCCCCCGGGAGGATTCGCTTCGCAGCATAACCCGACGCCAGCAAACGGCAGGCCTGTTGTCGGGTTACGCTTTACCGGCCAACCCGACCTACGCAGCTAAGCAGCTTGCACTAGCTCGCCGAGGTGACGAGCTAATCCGTATTTCTTTAAAACAGCGCTTCAAACAGTCCGGCTCCACCCATGCCGGTACCAATGCACATGGTGACCATGCCGTAGCGTTTCCTGGTGCGCTGCAAGCCATGCACCAGGGTTGCCGTGCGAATCGCACCGGTCGCCCCGAGCGGGTGACCGAGAGCGATGGCGCCACCAAGCGGATTGACCCTGGCCGGATCGAGTTCGAGCGTGCGCATGACGGCCAGCGCCTGGGCGGCAAAGGCTTCATTGAGTTCGAACCAGTCGATATCCGCCTGGTTCACACCGGCCTGCCTGAGCACGCGCGGAATGGCCTCGATCGGGCCAATACCCATGATTTCGGGCGGCACCCCGGCTACCGCAAAACCGGCAAAGCGCGCCAGCGGCTTGAGGTTGAACTGCTTGAGAATCTTCTCCGAAACAAGCAGCACGGCAGCCGCACCATCGGACATCTGCGAGCTGTTGCCGGCCGTTACCGAACCACGTGCGGCAAACACCGGTTTGAGTCTGGCCAGACGCTCCAGCGAGCTATCCGCTCGCGGCCCTTCGTCGGTGTCGGCAAGGAAGTTCTTGATCGTCACTTCGCCGGTCTTCAGATCCGGAACCTGCGCCTTGAACGCAAAGGGCGAAATTTCGGCCTTGAAGTGCCCGGCGGCAATCGCCGCACACGCCTTCTGATGCGAAGCCACGGCGAAGGCATCCTGGTCCTCACGCGATATCTTCCACTGCGTTGCCACCTTCTCGGCGGTCAGCCCCATGCCGAAGGCGATGGCGTAGTTCTCCTCCTTCTCGAAGAACGCCGGATTGATGGCGATCTTGTTGCCCATCATCTGGTTCAGCAGCGACATGGTTTCGGTACCGGCAGCAATCATCACGTCGGCTTCGCCGAGGCGAATGCGGTCGGCGGCCATTGCCACCGCCTGCACGCCGGAGGCGCAGAAGCGGTTGATGGTAATTCCCGGCACCGTATTCGGCAGACCGGCCAGCAGCAGGCCGATACGGGCGACGTTCATTCCCTGTTCCGCTTCGGGCATGGCACAGCCGACGATGACGTCTTCGACCAGCGCCGGATCGAGTTCCGGCGCCTGCGCCATGACCGACTTGATGGCATGCGCCAGCATGTCGTCGGGACGAACGTGCCCGAACTTTCCCTTGCGCTTGGCCACCGGCAGACGCGTCGCGGCGACGATATAGGCTTCCTGAATCTGTTTGCTCATAGTGTCTCCAAAATCTTGAACCACAAAGTCACCAAGTACACAAAGGAAGCACCAAGAAACCTGGTGAAACTTGGTGAACTTTGTGCCTAGGTGGTTAGCATTTAGTTTCTAAGCGGCTTGCCGGTTTCCAACAGGTGCTTGATGCGTTGCTGGGTTTTTTCGGTTTTCAGCAGTTCGACGAAGAGCTTGCGCTCAACCGTCAGCAGCCACTGCTCATCGACCAGCGAACCGGTTTCAATATCGCCGCCGCACAGCGCCGTCGCCGCGCTTCTGGCAACGAGATAGTCATGCGCGGAAATCATGCCGCCCTCTTTCATGTTGGCCAGCATCATTTCGCAGTTGGCAATGCCGGTACGCCCCGCCACCTTGATGTTGCGCGGCGAAAGCTTCGGGTAGTAGCCGGCTTCGGCCATGCCGCGCGCCTCGCGCAATGCGACGTAGAGCAACTCGTTGGCATTGAACACAATGCGGTCCGATTCGAGGGCAAAGCCCAGCTCCTTCGCCTGCGCGGCGCTTTTTGAAACGTTGGCCATGGCGATGGTCATGAATACCGGCTGGATGAACTCGAAGGGATCATTGCCGCCCGTCCTCGCCGCACTCTGCCAGGCACGGATGGCAAACTCCTTGCAGCCGCCACCGGCCGGAATCAGGCCGACACCGGCCTCGACCAGCCCGATGTAGCTTTCCAGCGCGATCACCCG
>NZ_JAEUOI010000008.1 GCF_016790145.1 Propionivibrio sp.
ACCGATGGTCGGCAATTGCTCCTGCGTCGTTACACAGAACCGGACGCAGACCAGCGCTTGTTGCTCGCCCAACTGAAGCTGCAACTCCCCAAACAACCTCAACCAAAAATCGCTGTGCCATTACCCGTCAAGCCACTTTCACCAAGCGTCGTGTAGTGCCGACCTTCTGATTCGACTTCTATGTATTTCAATCACTTAGCCGTTTCAACCCCCGCGAATAGCGGAAGTCGGGTTAGCCGCTATGGCGGCAGGATGGGTTGCCGCTTTAGCAATCTACTTGTTTCTTCTTCGGCCGTATGGAGTGATTCCTCCAAAAGGCGCTCTTTGGGACTTTGGAATTGTTCCTGCGATTGTTTTCATCGCAGTTTTGATTATCACATTGCTAATCCGTCCAATTTATTCTTCTCTTGGATTCGGTTCTTTAGAGCGGCTTGATGAATCGACCTATTCAACCCCAAGCTCTCGGATGGCGAAATTCATATTCAAAATTTACGGGACTCTCGGTCTAATTTGCATCGCGATGGCCGCATACTGCCAGTTGATTTTCTCAGTAATTTTTTTCTCTACAAACATTGGCGCTTTGTGACCGGCAATCCTAGGAACGGCCGCCTACCAAAACAGTGAGTGATCGGTACGGGTCGTTCTGATCCACTCATCGATTTTCGTGTGAGCCAGGTAATGGGAATCGCACTGCTGCGGCGCAGCATGTTGCTTGGTCATCAAGCACAGATTACGGACACACAGACTACGGATACCCTAAAAAAGTTAACCTGGTCTGTTACCTCTTGCTTTTGCGCGTTACGGCTGCGGCTGACAGGGGCGCAGGGACTCGTAGCCGTCGGCGAGCAGTTGTTTGAGGTTGGGCGGGTGGCCGCTTTCGCTGCGCAGCCAGTCGCCAACCTGGGCGAGCAGAGCGGCGCGAACCGGGCTGGCGCGCCAGCCGGCGATATCGGTTGCGAAAGCCGGCAGCAGGCTTTCCGGCGGCATCGGCGTCTTGTCCCGCTGTTCCAGCGTCAGGTCGGCCATGGCCAGCCGGACATACAGCCGTGGCGCGCACTGGCGCAGCCGGGCCTTAACCTGGGCGCTGCTGCCGGACAGGAAATTGGGCGGGAAGGTTTCTGCGCTTTGGTGGCAGGTGGCGCAGTAGGGGTAAAAACCCTGCACGGTCGGATCCATCGGGGCAGTCGCAGGGTGGCCTGGCAGCGCGGCGGGAACTTCAAGCCGTGGTGTCGGAAGCCGGTCTGCCGCCTGGCAACAGGGCGCCACAGCCGGCGCGCCGAGCTGCGCGAACAGCGCTGCGAAGAGCTGTTCGCGCGGGAAAGGCCGGGGGCCGAATAGCGCCGGGCCGTCCGGACCTGTAGCCAGGGCAGCGACGGCCTGCTCGACGGCGGTGAATTCCTGGCGCAATTCGACCAGCACACTGCCCTCCTCCACTTTTACCACTTCCCTCACTTCGCCCGGCAAAACCCGGAAAACGATGCGCGTCAGCGGGTTGCCGTCGGCCCCCCTCGGCAGCGGACGGCTGGCGGGTACCAGCGCGGTGAAATCACCCGGCCCAGGCGTGGAGCCTGTCAGTTCGAGGGCATTGAAGGTGCTGCTGCCCGGCAGCGTTAGTCGCTCCAGTTGAGCACCGAGTACCCGCTGCGGCGCCTGACCCTGCGTCTGTACCTGCGATCGCCCCGGTGACCGCCCTCCTCTCATTTCCAGGCTAGCCACCAGTTGCAGTACAGACTCACCGCTGGCCGCCTGGCAGCGTACCGACCAGCGCGATGCGCCAGGCTCGAAGCGGCAGGGTGCCCGCTGCCGAACAAGGCGTGCGGGTTGTGTAGACAAAGTTGCTTCGAGACGCTGGCGATCGGTGGTGGCGACGAACTCGGCCAATCCGCTCACCAGTTGGTCAACGGCGTCGCCCGCATCGGCCCGCCAGATCTCCCTGGCCGGTCGCGGAGCCAGGGGTTCAAAGCGGGCGGAGACATGAGAATGGGCCACGCGCCGGGCGGGCTCGTCGGGCCAGATGGCGAGGCCTTGCAGGGGATTGCGGTTGGGAATGTCGGGGGCACCAATGGCCAGACCGCCTGGCCAGCGCCTGGCGGCTTCGGCACGCAAGGGGGCATCGACCTCGCGCTTGAAGGACGAGTCGCTCTCTCGCACACGGCCATTGGACAAGGAATGGCGCAGGGCGGCGGTGAACAGGCCGGCACGACAGCGGATGGCCACCGGGTCGGCATCGCCACAGCCCTCGCGCCACAAACGCTGGGTCAGGGCAAAGCCGTTGGCGCGACGTATGGCGATGTCAATGGCGTAAGGCACGTCGACCCCGCGCTCTGGCGAAATGCCATGGAAACGCTTGCCAGTGGCCAGGAGCAGCGCGGCGACCTGCGGGTTGGCGTTGGTCTCATCCCACAAAGCGCGTGAAAAGATGGGGGCACCGTTCTGGTGGCAGGCAAAGCAGAGGCTACGGTTGGCGTACACCACCTGCGGCGTGGCGCCAGCCCGGTAGTTCTTGACCAACTGGAATTCGAAACGGCCGGCTTCTTCGTTGTAGCTGATCACTTCCAGCACGTCCGACTTTTCCTGGTAACCGATGTACAGGCGATCCTTCAAGAACGGGGCAGAGGGCGTGGCAGGCGGAGAATCGGCGACCACCACCACGCGCGGGAAAGTGAAGTAATCGGGGGCGGCGGCGGTGCGTTGCAGCGAGCGCCCCAGTGGGATCAATACCCGCTTGGCCGGCGGCAAGGAACTGGCGGGGTCACGGCCAAGCTGGGCATCGATCCGGGCGAGCAGCGCGGCAAAGGGGAATGGCAGCTCGTAGTCGACTTTGCCCTTATGCACCGTGGCAAACAGCCGGTCGAACTGCGAGCGACCGGATGCTGGAAGATTCTCCCCAGGGACAGCCGGATCGATTACCCAGGCGGGGGCTTCAGCCTGGCTGGCCGCAATGGCCGTGCTGCTGCCGAAGCTCAGTCCGCAGAGGCCACCGATAAAGAACAGAGGCAGAACAAGAGACTGGAGCGACGGTGCAAGCCACTTCATGGCGAATCGTCATGGCCACGCGTCCGGCACCGCTCAGGGTTTGGCGGCGGCGACAAGGGCGCGTGCCTGGGTTCCCGGCCAGCAGTCTTCCTGAACCTTTCCGGTCTTCACGAAGTCATCCCGCGCCCGGTCGTCGGTGGCTTTGTCGTAAAGCGTGAAATTGAGCGCGAAGCCTTTATCCAGATAGGCCCGGCCGAGGTAGAAACCGGGGCGGATCATGCGGATCTCGTCGCGCACCTTGAGGCCGCGGCGACCGGCGAGGTAATCCGGGTTTTCCTGGTAGCCGGGAATTTCATCGGTAAAGAAATAGTCGATGATGATCGATTCCCGGCGCGCATCGAGCAGGCTCTGGCCGCAGTACAGCTTGGCCGGAAAGAGCAGCCAGGTTTCCTTGCCGCCATAGCTCATCTTCTTCGGTTCGCCCTCGACCAGACCGGCCTTTTTCAGTAGCGTGAGGTCTTCGATGCGGTTGCGCAACACCCGTTCTTCGCGGAAAAAGACCTTGCCGCGCCACAGCGTTTCGCCGATGTCCTCGACGACCAGTCCCTTGAGATGCAACGCGGTGCCGGCAAAACCGCCGACGATTTCGGAAAGCCGGAACTTGCCGCTGCTGCCCCGGGGCAGCAGGATGCGGCCATCGAAAGCTCCATCGGGGATGGGGCCGGCGGCGAGACGGGCGTAGAGCTGGTCAAGCTGTTCCTGCTCCAGCGTGGCGAGGTAGTCCGGCGTGATCTTCGCCAGTTCAGCCGGGGCGATCGGGTACTTGTAGTCGACCTGGGCAAGGTCCATCTTCGACTGGTAGCCCTTCTCGTAGGGCGCAAAGGCGATGCTGGGCGGTTCCGGCTTGCTGCAGGCGGCCAGCGTGATGGCGGCCAGGGCGAGCAGTGCGAAAGTAGTCGGTAGTCTCATGGTATGACCTCTCGGTGCCTAAGAGAAAAACAGAATCTTCACCAGCAAGGCACCAAGATCACCAAGTTAATGTCCTGTATTTCTTGGTGCAACTTGGTGCCCTTGGTGTCATGGTGGTTAGCATTTGCAGTTAAAGCGTCGCCAGGAAAGCCGTCAGCGCCCTCTTGTCGGCTTCGGAAAGATCTTCGCCGAAGCGGTGACCCTCGTTTTCGATCTCCTGGGTGCAGGTCTGGTAATTGGCACTGAGGAAATCGCGCTTCTCGCGCAGGATTTCGACGAAGCGTGAAGGCTGCTTCATCACCTCGTCGGCCATGGCCTGCAGGGTCGGCACCAGATCCTTCTTGCCCGCCGCTTCGAGCCGGGCCGGGTCGCGCTTGGCGAGGAAAAGATCGCCAACCAGTTGCTTGTGCTGCAGGCCGTTGAGGAAGCCGGCGCTGGTGCCGGCCGGAATCTTCACTTGCCCGAAGCCGAGCAGAGGCTTTTCGACCTTGCCATCGAGGGGCCGGAGGCCGACGTCGATGAGCAGGTCGGCGTTGGTCAGGGTGCGCTTGCTGCCACGCTCCTTCGGGTGCAACAGATCGTACATCGAACGCTTGTAGAGATCGAAACGGCCGTCCACGCTGGGGTCGTAACGCAGGCACTCGGGCTGGCTGGCAAGCAGCTTGCCCTCCGGGTCTACGTAGCGGGCGCGGTGGAAGTCGTTGTCCTTGTTGGCAGGATTGCCGCAGATCTCCGGGCCGATGGCGTTGTTGTGCATGAACGGCGCCGTGGCCCAGACATTGACCAGCGAGATGTTGCGCAGATAGCCGCGACCGCCATCCTTGAGTTCGTTGCGCTCGGGGATGTCGGCGACCACAGGCCGCTTGTGCATCGTATTCGAACCGTATTCCATGTACAGGTGACCGACCTTGTGGTTGGAGTGCAGGGCGCGGCAGCGGAAGGTGCCCACCTCGGTGACCGGCGTCGATTGGTCATTGCCGAGGAAGTCGGCGCGGATTTTGCGCGGATGCGCTTCGTTGGGGGCGGCGAAATCGCGATTCTTGAATGAGCCGCCCGCGCTTTCCGGGACGCTGGAATGACAGCGTGCGCAGTTGTCGGCAAAGACAGCCTGACCGCGACCTAAAGCACCCTTGCCAAATTCGGTCTCCAGTTCGGCCGCAAGATCGGCCCGCGTATAGGAGACGGCCGGGTTGCTTGCCTTGCGTGCGTTGGCGCGAGCAGCTTGCAGGTTGGTTTCGTCGGACTCGGCCGAGGCGAAGAAATCGAGAATGTTCTGCAGACGGTCCTCGACCGCCCGGAAGTTCGGGCAGTCGCGCCGGCACTGGCCGACGTTGAACGGCGTCTGGCCGAAACCGCGCGCTTCCGGGTCCACCTGACGCATGTCGGAGAAATGATTGACCCAGCACTGCTCGGAGCACGAGCCGATATTGAAATAAACGCGCTGGATGGCTTCCAGAGCGCCGGTTGAATCCTCGCCGCCCTTCAGGATGTGATGAACGCCGGGCAGTACCACCTTCTGTCCACCCAGATTCACCGGCGTCGTATCGTCATCGCGCGTGCTCATCTCCCAGCACTTGCCACTGCGTCCCGGTTCGCACCAGCACTTGCCTTCGTCCTTCTCGGTGCCGCAGGTGGTTGCCTTGCGCCACTTGGTGATCGACTCGCCCTTGAACACCGGGCGTTGAGCGACGTTGATCAGGGCATTGATGGTGCCGGGGTTGTTGATCTGGTCGTGCGAAATGGCCGAGGTATCGGTTACCCCCGGCCGGGCGTGGGCGAACATCTGGTATTCCAGGCTGCTCTTGGGCATGCCGGAACCGAGCAATTCGGACATGCGGGTGTACTGATTGCCGACCAGGCCCTTGATGTTCTCCCACTTCGGGTGCGCCGGATCGGCCGGCGGGTTGAGCGGGTCGAAAGCGATGTGGCAGGAGCCACACGAGGTACCGATGAGGAACGGCGGTTCCACCGAGGCATCGGCCAGCTTGCTGACGCGCTGGTCGGATTCGATACCGGTGGCGGCGGCCATGGTGGTGGCAAAGCCGGACCAGGTCGCCAGACTGCCGTTCAACTGTTTCCACTTGGCGGCGTCGAATCGGGGGTTGGGGAATTTGCGCAAACCGAGGGCACCGGTCGAAGTCCCGAACTTGAGGTCGCAGGCGGAGTGGCGCTGGTCGGTCTTGCCGCCCTGGCTGTGCGGATCGTCGGCGTCGAGCGCCGCATCCTTGAGGCCGCAGGCCGGGTCGACATAGCCGGGCTTGCCGACATACTTCAGGAGAACGTCATCGCCGGGACACCAGTCCAGGCCGTAGGTTTCTTCGGCCGACTTGGCCGGGCAATCCGGATCGCCGGGCTTGCAGCAGGACGGGTCGTTGATGATGCCCCAGGCCCAGAAACGATCGTCGCGCTGGTCGGCGCGCAGCACGCGATACCAGTCCACCAGGACGCCGATACGCTGCTGGAAGGTGTAGGTATGGAAGCGGTCATTGCCGGCGGTGGACTTGAACCAGATCAGCCGTCCGACGCATTCAGACTCGTTCAAGCCTTCCCTGGCACAAGACTCGTAATAGGGCGCGTCCTGGTCGACGCTGGACGCTTCGGGGATCGGTTTTCCCGGTGCCGCTGCGATGGTTACCGGGGAATTTTCAGCATGGGCGTTGCCGATGTTCTGAAAGCGGGAGTGGACAATCCCGAGGCCGGCGGCAAGGGTCAAGATGGCCGCGACAGAGGCGAGCAGATAACGTTTCATGAGTTTTCTCCTGATCAACGCCATCAAATCCCGGTGTGCAGGGATGCAATCATTTGCCCGGATATCGACGACGCAGAGAAGTTAGGATGCTAGAGCACTTCGATGCTCAGTGCAAGCATGTGCTGCGGCTTCCGGGCAAAGGCTAACTTGCGCAGTCATCGATAATGACATTCGCACTGAATGCAATTGTCCTGACCGCATTTTTGTTTGCGTGCACTCAAGACAAGACCAATTTCCAGCAACAAATAGAGGGTGAATTCATGCCGTAATGAAACCGGAAAATTCGGACAGACATTGTCACCGATTTTTCCGGAATATTAGGCCGTCAATTACGAAATTTGAACCCGTAGATTCCAGAGGTAAAAGGCTCGTTCAATCAGTTGCTTTTCAGATCCAACATCAATTGCCGCCCCGCGCAAATGGGCTACCTGGAATCGAGGTTCAGGCGGCTCTGACCTCATTGAGCAGATCGGGGTGATGTTAAAGTATCTTGAGCAGCCTCACCAAGGCCCGCGGCGGCTTTGTCTTAACGTTCTCGTAGCGCGAGAAAGCATTGATGCGTGCACCGAAGATTTTGGCCGCTTCGCGATGGTCGAGCCCAAGTTTCTTGCGCAAGCTGGTGATGCAACCAGGATCAACAATGGCTGCATTCACCTGCTTTGAGAAGGCGCGCATTATCAGCAAGTCATCAATGACTGTCAGCTTCAGATACACGTCGCCCGCCTGCTCGGGCAGTAACGTAGTCCGACAGGCTGCCAGGCAAATCCCATTTTAAGGCTTGCTTGAGGGCTAGCTGCTGCTTGAGAACTCTTTGTAGCGCTTACTGTCATCAAAATATGGTGAGTTGGCTTTCATTATTCGGCTGACTCCGGACAGTGACGATGTTGTCCAAATCTCTTCCGTTCCCGTTCGACTGATGTTTCGAGATTTTTCGACTGAACAAGTCCCGATTGGGAGAAAATCGTGTTTTTACCGACGGCCCCGCAAGCAATCCTGATCGATCTGGCCGGTGTTCTGCACATTGACGATCAACCGATCTCCGGTGCCGCAAACGCCCTTTCTGACTTGCGCACCAGCGGTCTACCCATTCGCTTTCTGACCAATACGACGCGCAGCCCGCGTTCGCGCATTGTCGCCAATCTCCGTCAGATGGGGTTTGAAGTCGAAGCAGATGAAATACTGACTGCTGTTCTGGCCACCCGGAATCTTGTGCAGCAGCGCAATCTACATCCCCATTACCTTGTTCATCCGGATATCGCCGAGGAAATCGGTTGCAGCCATTCCGAGCCGGACGCCGTCGTTTTGGGTGACGCCGGACACCACTTCAATTTCGACTCTCTAAACCGGGTTTTCCGTTTGCTGATGCAGGGCTTGCCCTTTATCGTTATGGCGCGCAACCGCTATTTTATGGAAACAGACGGCCTGACTCTGGATATGGGCGCTTTTGTCGCTGGACTTGAGTACAGCAGTGGAAAAACAGCCGAAGTCGTGGGCAAGCCGGCGATCCCTTTTTTCCACGCCGCATTGGACGAACTCGGCATCGCCCCGGAGCAGGCAGTTCTGATCGGGGATGACTTGGCGGATGATATCGGTGGCGCGCAAGCAGCCGGAATTCCGGGGATTTTGGTGCGTACCGGAAAATATCGAACAACGGACGAAGAGCACCCGTCAATTCGCCCGGCCCTCATTGTTGACAACTTCCCGACCGCAGTAACCAGGCTCCTTGGAGGCTGATTACGCTGACGATCTTGCCTTGAACACGGCCCCGGCGCGCCCTATCAATCTAATCACATACGAGACGGACAAGCCCATCTCCTGGGCAATCGCCGTCATGTTAAGGCCGCTTTGAGTATGGCTTCGCTGATACGAAGTCCGGAGCCTTACAGCATCAGTAGCAAACCTTGGAGAAGCTGCCGACCAGCCTCAATAGCCAGATCGATTCATTGCCACCGTTGAGAAGGACGTTCTACAACAGATCGCGCCGTAAGGGCTAGGGGTAGGTGGAGGCGCCGAGCCCATGCTACGCTCCGACCTCTTCGGAATTTTCACGAAGTCAAGAAAGCCAGTCAGCTACCGCTTGCGCATACAAAGCACGAAGCCCTCGCCGCTGTAGGGCGGGGAGGGCTTGTGGTTTTGGGGAGCCTGGCGGTGACCTACTTTCGCACACGTAGTATGCACTATCATCGGCGCGACTTCGTTTCACGGTCCTGTTCGAGATGGGAAGG
>NZ_JAEUOI010000095.1 GCF_016790145.1 Propionivibrio sp.
GACGGGGTTGCGCGATAACGGGTGGATGCACAGCGAAGCAATCCCTGCTCCTTCCAGGCAAACCCCTCCCCAACCCTCCCCTTGTCAGGGGAGGGAGCTTCGGTTCCCCCTGACAAGGGGGCTAAGGGGTTGGTTTTACCCGCACTTTATTGAGCCGTTCGCGCAGCGGCTCCAGCTCGCCTGCTACCCTCATCTGCCATAAATGCGGAGGCATGATGAAGATAATCGCCTTCATGGCCCGAGGCCACCCCGTCGACGAAGGCGAAGTGATCCGGGGGATACTCACCCATCTGGGCGAACCGGTCGATCCGCCGCGCAGCGCCCCGGCTCACGACCCGCCGCTGTGGGAAGCCGCCGGGCAGGACGGCGACAATCTGCTGATCCAGCCCCTGCCGGAGTTCCAGCTCGATCAGCGCATTGCGTGGTGACATGGTGAAGGCGGGCCTTTGACGCTGCCCGACGGGAGCGTTCGTGTCGGTTCCCCTGTAAACGTAAAGCGAAGCGCGTTTTCAGGGAAACCGACACGGATTCAATGATAGATCGGACGAACCTAGCGGAAAACTGGCGGGAAACACTGGCGGGAAGATACGGTTGACAATGGGCTGAAGGGGCGGAGATACTTTCTGAAAGGTGGTTGGATTTCCTATCCTTTAGTCTTGGGCAGCGACAATGAAGAGTCGAAGCGCGCTAAGAAGGCAACTGACTCCACCGGCAGCAAACAAATCGGCGTCCAGGACTGATGCATATCGATTTCAGGCATACTCACGTTGCCCATATCGCAGCGGGTCGATCATGAGTCTGCACCAGCCTCGCGTCAAACCCAGATTTCACCAACCTAAGGAGTTAGTCATGTTTACCATTTTTGTCCGCTTCGCAATCGGCGTCAGTTTGTTCCTTGGCCTTTGCCAACTATCGTACGCCAACTTCTTGATTCCGAATTCGTGGAATGTGCAAGAGCTCGCCCTGAAAACTAATGACCTCGTATACGACTCGGTACGCGATCGCCTACTCCTGAGCATTCCCTCGACAGGCGGCGCGCTCCTAGGCAATACGATCAGCGTGCTCAACCCATACTCTGGCGTGATTGAAAGATCCACGTTTGTGGGCAGCGAACCAAACCGTCTGGCGATCTCCTCGGATGCCAGCGCCCTTTATGTCGGCCTCGACGGTTCGGCGCGAGTACGACGCTACAACGTGGGTACGGGTGTCGCCGGAGCGCAATTTCTGCTCGGTTCCGACGCGTTCTTTGGCCCCACTTTTGCAGAGGACCTCTCGGTGCAACCTGGAAACGCGAATGTGGTTGCGGTTTCGAGGCGCTACCAGGGTGTAAGCCCGCGGCATGCCGGGGTGGCGATCTTTGACGATGGTGTCATCCGGTCCATCACGACGCCCACGCATACCGGCAGCAATGTCATCGCGTTCAGCAACGATCCCAGCGTGCTGTACGGTTACAACAACGAGACTACGGAGTTCGGTTTTCGAACCATGCGTGTGGACGCATCAGGCGTCACGGTCACCAACACTACAGCGGGCTTGATTGGCTTTTTCGGGACTGATATCGAGTTCCAAGCCGGCCTGGTTTACGCCAACAATGGTCGGGTAGTCGATCCGGCATTGCCGCCGTCGATTTTGGGGACCTACTCCGCCGCCGGCGCAGTCGAACCGGACAGCGCCAACCACCTGACGTTCTTCGTTGACGGTGCAAGGCAACTACGGGTGTTCAATCAAGACACCTTTGTAGAACAGGCAACATTCCAGATCGCCGGCATCAATGGAACCGCGCGTGATCTGGTTCGCTTTGGCGCAAACGGCCTCGCTTTCAGGACCGATGCCGGCGAAGTCTTCCTGCTTACGCCTGTACCTGAGCCGCAAACGTACGCCATGCTGCTCGCCGGGCTCGCATTACTCGCTTCAGTCTCGGCGCGGCGACGCAAATGCTGAATCGATAAAAAAATCAAAGGGGCCCATTCCTTGTTCTGTCGAGAACCGGGTCAGCCGAAATCAGTACAAGCAACCCCAGCACCCGTCGGAGAATCATTCTTACAAATCCAAGTTTCAAGTTTCAATTATTGAGTGCCGGCAGATTGGTCTGATCGGCAATTTCACGAATGGTCTGAACGATGCCACGGGTCGCCTTTGGACGCTCACCCAGTGCATGAACTACCTGCGCCGACTGAGATGCTGTGAAAAAATCATTACTGCCTGATTTCCAAGCACGTCACCCCGGCAGAAGCCGGGCTCCAACTCGTTTATCTGATTGATTTTATGGATATCAGAGGAAGGTACTGGATTCCGGCTTTTGCCCCGAAGGTGACAGGGCCTAGGGCTCAAATACCCCTGGGGTGCGCCGAAATGAGCGCGAAGCCTGGCCTCGGGCCACGGATTGGGAGGTGTTTATCCATTCATTCACAGCCCCTGAGTCACCGAGGTTGAAATTCGTTCCATTTCAGCCGACGCGTTGTGCAAAATCGTCATCCCCTCTGCCGAGAGATTGCTGGAGGATTCGGACAGGCCGAGCGCCTCGCTGGCATTCTGGCTGACCTGATTCATGTTTTCAGTCTTGCGCCATGGCGCTGGCTGTGTCATCCGCCTGGCCGCGAGGATCGCCGGAGAATCTGGGCGGTGATGGCGGAACAGTTTGGTCTGATGCTTGACCAGGCTCTGCTTGAAGAACATCCCTATATTTTCCCGGGTACAAACGGGGGACACGATTGTTTCTGCGCTACCAATCTTTCGGCGAACGTTTGTTAAGAATTTGTCGGCCACTGCTGGCGCGCGTGAAGAACGCGCAGAACGGCCAGTTCATTGCCGGCAATGCGATAGACCATTACATAGTTTGGCTGCACCACGATCTCCCGCGTTCCAGGTACGCGCCCGACTTTGTAGCGTTTGGGGTGTTGCCGTGCCTGCTCGGCCTTGGTTTCAAAATCATCATCCAGCATCAGCGCTGCTAGCGGATTGTCCTTGGCGATGTAATCCATGATGGCGTCGCGGTCGGCCAGCGCCAGTGGCCTCCAGACCAGTTGTATCAACTGGCGACTCCACTACGCGCACGCAAGGCGGCTTTCTTGTCAGTGAAGATGCGGCGGGCGTCCTCGTCCGGCACACTGGGGCGGGGGTCATCTATGCTGGCTTGAACCTGATCACGGAACCATTGATCATAGGCTGCGGCCTCGTGCGTGCGTTTCAATGCCTCGGCCCGATCCGGCCGAGTATGCGTTTTGAGTGGAACGGGGTCGAAATTACTGGCTTCAACATCAAAGCGTGCCAGCCCGACGCTTTTGAGATAGGCGACCAACGTTTCCAGCCTCCTGAATAGACGTACCTGACGGCTTCGCTGTGCCGCGAGTGGCCGTTCGAGTGTGCCGTACTGTACCATCACCGCCCAACCGCCCTTTTGCCCTATGACGTGCGCAGCGCGTACCGCGCCGGCTTCAACGAGCCGGGTCAGTGTTGAGTGATCTATCGTTTCGCTCGTCATGGTTTTATCCGACCTTTTGCAATGTGATGTACTGTTAAAATTGTACGCAAATAATAATTAATTGCAACCGTTCTGCCGCCAGAACAGACCGACCTGATCGATATCCTGACCGCCGAGATGGACGTGCTGATGGACGACATCGTGGCCGGCAAATCGGGTGGGACCACGGTTCTCTGTGCGGGTCCGGCCGGCGTGGGCAAGACCCTGACGGCGGAGGTCTATTCGGAGATCATCAAGCGCCCGCTTTACCGCGTGCATTCGGGCCAGCTTGGGCTCAACGTTGCCGCGATGGAAGTCGCGCTCAAGGAAGTGCTGACCCGAGCCCAGCGCTGGGGTGCGGTCATGCTGATCGACGAAGCCGATGTCTATATCAAAAGGCGCGATGACAACATCGCGATGAATGCCGTGGTCGGCGTCTTCCTGCGCGTGCTCGAATATTTCAACGGACTGCTGTTCCTGACCACCAACCGGGTTGATGACATTGACGAAGCCATCGTTTCGCGCTGCATCGCGTTGATCAAGTTTCATCCGCCA
>NZ_JAEUOI010000122.1 GCF_016790145.1 Propionivibrio sp.
GGTTTTGCGCGAACGGATGATCAGTGTGGGTCTTGCGGCGGTCATTGCCCTGGTTATGGCCATGCCTGCGGCGTACGCTGAAACTTCGAAGGAACGTCATGCTCGCGAAGGAAAGCGGCAGGGCGGGGGTCAGAGCCAGCAACCGTCGCGAAACCCGCGTGAAGCACAGCGGCCCTATGCCAAGCGTAGCGAGGGCGGCGACGAGCAGCGGACGCAGCGGCTTTCGCCAGAGGAGCGACGCCAGTTGCGGCGTGACATCAAGGATGCCGGCAGCGAGATCTATCCGCCGCGCCGGTAGTTTTCCTCAGGACTGCTCCAATGATTCCAAGGATTCCAAGGATTGCCATTGCCATTGGCCTGTGGGCATTATTGCTCGCCCTTAATGCGGATGCTGCGCCCATGGGTCGCGATGAGGCGAGGCATTTGCTCAACCGTACCTGTTTTGGCGCGCCTCAGCGAGAGCTTGTCGAATTCGCGCGCTTGTCACGTGAACAGGCCATTGATCGACTGCTTTCGTCCCGTAGTGCAGTCCCGATACAGGCACCGCCAGTGCTTGAATTTGTCAGCCCGGCCGGCCTGAAGAGTGTATCTGACGAGGAACGCAAGGCGCTGATCCGGGAAGAATTCCGCAAGGGTCTGGCGGCACGCGCCTGGTGGTTGCAGGAAATGATTTCGGCGCCAACCCCTGCCGATGCGCTGCGGGAAAGAATGACCCTGTTCTGGCACAACCACTTTGTTTCAAGCCAGCAAAAGGTCAAGTCCGCTCAATTGATGCTGCAGCAGAATCTCCTGCTACGGCGTCATGCTCTGGGAAATTTTCCGGACATTCTGCACGCGCTCAGCAAAGACCCGGCGATGATCGTTTATCTTGATTCGGCAAGCAACCGGAAGGGCAGCCCGAATGAAAACTTTGCGCGGGAGGTGATGGAACTATTTACCCTTGGCGAAGGACATTACAGCGAACAGGACATCAAGGAGGCCGCGCGTGCTTTCACCGGCTGGAGTCTGGAGCGGGAAAGCGGCCGCTTTCTCTGGCGGGTGCAGGCGCATGACCAGGGAGTCAAGCATGTGCTGGGTGCCGCAGGAGATTTTGACGGTGACGCCGTGCTCGATATTCTCCTGCGCCAGCCGGCAACGGCCGAGTTCATCGTCGACAAGTTATGGCGCGAGTTTGTCTCGCCTGAGCCGGACGTCAAGGAAAGCAGAAGAATCGCCGCAATCTTTCGCAGCTCGGGCTACGACATCAAGACCGCATTGCGCGAGTTGCTTGTCTCGCCGGCGTTCTGGGCAAAGGAAAACCGCGCGACGCTGGTCAAATCACCGGCGGATCTTGTAGTTGGCACTCTGCGAACGCTCGAAATCCGTGTTCCGGATGCCTTGCCATTCGCCTTCACGATGCGCAGTCTCGGGCAGGACCTGTTTGCACCGCCGAATGTCAAAGGCTGGCCTGGCGGTGAGGCATGGATCAATTCACAAACCCTTCTGGCTCGCAAGCAGTTCGTTGAACGTCTGTTACAAATAGAATACCTGGGCAAGGAGATGGCAGGTGTTGAAGCCGCCGGGATTCCCGATCAGCGCACTCCGATGCAAGCAGATCGCCGCCCACGGCAGTTACGTGAGGAATTTGGCAAGGGAGCTGCCGCCGCCGAAGGGGATACCCGAATGCGCATGCTGCAGGCACTCGCTGAAATCCGCTTTGACTCGAATAAATGGCTGTCGCAGTTCCCCGATCGGCAAGCGCTCAGTGCGGCCCTGTTACCGATTGCATCAAGATCGGCGCCGCTGGATGAGTTTCAAGGTCTTGCTCTGTTACGCGTACTGCTGCTCGACCCCGGATATCAACTCAAATGAGCAACTCAATTAACGAGCATGCCAGGCAACGGCGAAATTTTCTGAAACGTCTCGCTGCGGCGGGCTTCATATCACTTTCACCGCAACTCGCCTCGGCTGCCGGAGCGGATTATCGCCGTCTTTTGGTGCTCGTCGAACTCAAGGGAGCCAATGATGGACTCAACACCGTCATTCCTTTTGCCGACCCGGAATACGCCCGCCTGCGCCCACGCATTGGCATCAGGCGCGACGAGATCATCCCGCTTGATGAGCGCAGCGCATTGCATCCCTCGCTGCAGCCGCTGATGGCGCTCTGGCAGCAGCGGGAACTGGCCATTGTGCAGTCGATCGGCTACCCGTCACCCAATCTCTCGCATTTTCGCTCAATCGAAATCTGGGAGACGGCATCAAGGAGTGATCAGTACCTGTCCGATGGCTGGCTGGCAAGGACTTTTACCGCCTATCCGACACCCGCTACCTATGTGGCCGACGGGGTAGTGATTGCTTCGAACGAACTCGGACCGCTGGCGGGATCTGGCGTGCGTGCGATTGCGCTTTCAGATGCCGAGCAGTTTGCGCGGCAGACAAAGCTGGCCCATCCGGGAGTGGCGAGTGGCAATGCGGCGCTCAGACATCTGCTCAAGGTTGAAGACGATGTCGTCTCTGCGGCCAATCGCTTGCATAGCGGCTACCTGTTCAAAACCGGGTTTCCCAGGAGTGCTTTTGGTAATGCCGTAAAAGCCGGCTGTCAGGTCGTCGCCTCGGGAAGTGGCGTTGCCGCGCTGCGCCTTACGCTGAACGGTTTCGATACCCATCAGAATCAGCCTGCAACCCATGCCAATCTTCTCAAACAGCTCGCTGAAGGATTGCTGGCCTTGAAGGATGCACTCGGCGAACTTGGGCGCTGGGATGACACTCTGGTCATGACCTACTCTGAATTTGGCCGGCGACCGAGAGAGAATCAATCGAACGGTACGGATCACGGCACGGCGGCGCCACATTTCGTTCTTGGCGGGCGTGTCCGTGGTGGCCTTTACGGCGAGGCGCCGAAGCTCGACCGGCTCGACGGAAACGGAAATCTGCCGTTTTCGCTCGATTACCGCAGTCTCTACGCCACGGTACTTGAGCGCTGGTGGGGCGTATCCTCAGCAACGGTGCTCGGTGCCCGCTATCCGGCCCTTGAGTTTATACGCTCATAATGTCAAGGCGCTGTGGAGTTCTTGCAATTGAAAAAAAACGGGAGCCGCAACCCCCGTTTCAATCGCCAATTTGGCCTGGCACAGACCTTGGCACGTTTCAGACGCAAGACCCGCCCGTGAGCGAAAAAGAGCCGGCTTCCCTGATAAATTACTGGCCGCGCCTTTGGGCGTAGAACTGGTTGGCTTCGGCGATCATTTGTTGACCGCGTTCCTGGGCGTTAATGAAGGCTGCTTCAGCGAGCATTTGCTGGTAACCGTCATCGCCTGTGAATAAAACTGGCTTGCCTGAAGCGGACGCTTGCCACGCCGATCCATTGGTTTCGGACTTCATTGCAGATTCTTGATAGGTACTCATTTTCGTCTCCTGATTGACATGTAATTGGGGTAGAGAACAAGCATCGATTAACCTTAAAAAAGGGTAGTCGTAAATGATGGATGCCCTGT
>NZ_JAEUOI010000186.1 GCF_016790145.1 Propionivibrio sp.
GCGCCATCACGATCGGAAAGGTCAGCGGCAGCAGCCAGATCGCCGGCGCGCCGAGCTGCGCGCCCCACAGCCCGACGGCGACCATCGCCAGCACATGGTCGAGACCGGACAACGGATGCGCGAGGCCCGCGAGCAGGCCCGCGGCCTGGCCTTGTTCGACATGCGCGAGCGCGGGTGAGCTCAGTATCGCCGCCGACACGGCCAACCACGTGCGCTTTGCATTTGACTTGTATTCCATCATCCACCCTCCATCATCAGCACCGCCCGCTGGATCGTCCAGAAAGCGCCGAGCGATCCTACCATATACGCTGGCGCGAGTTCGGCCAGGCGCGGCCACTGCACGCGCAGGACCGTGAACGCGCGTACCAGCAGCAGCACCAGCGCGACGAAGGCGAGCTGGCCGATCTCGACGCCGACGTTGAAGGCGAGCAGCGCGAGCGGAATCTCGCCCTTGGGCAGGCCGAGCGCGGCCAGGCCGCTGGCGAAGCCGAAGCCGTGCAGCAGGCCGAAGGCGAACGCGACCACCCACGGATGGCGGATCGTGAAGCTCGTGCCGCCGCGCCGCGCGCGCACGATCTCGGGCCCGAGGAACAGGATCGACAGCGCAATGGCGACGTTCAGCGGCGCCGCCGGAACGCTGGCGACGCCGAAGGTCGCGGCGGCGAGCGTCAGGCTGTGCGCCAGCGTGAAGGCGGTGATCGTCTTGACCAGCATCCACGGCGTGCGCACGATCGCCAGCAGCCCGAGCACGAACAGCAGGTGGTCGACGCCGAGCAGGATGTGCTCGATGCCCTGGCCGACGAACAGCCGTGCGCTGGCCCAGGCACCGCGCGGCGCCGCGATCTCGAGCCACGGCCGCTGCGGGCGCACGATCTCGGTCGAGTGCGTGCCGTCGAGGCGCTCGATGCGCACCAGCACGTCGGTGATCGTCAGCTGCAGGCCGGGGAACTCGATGCGCTTGCCGGCAAGGCCGTCCGGGCCGGCATCGATCGAGCGTCGTTCGAGCTGCGAGTCGGTCAGTTCCTGGACGCTGGGCTCCTCGACATTGCGCACGCCCTCGGGAAGCTTGAGCGCAACCGGCAGGCGCATGCCGGCGAGCACC
The DNA here is from genome assembly GCF_016790145.1 of Propionivibrio sp. Classification (GTDB taxonomy): domain Bacteria; phylum Pseudomonadota; class Gammaproteobacteria; order Burkholderiales; family Rhodocyclaceae; genus Propionivibrio. The sequence continues at coordinate 1,103 of NZ_JAEUOI010000186.1, forward strand.
GGCGTGCGCCAGAGGATGCTGTAGCGGCCGGGCGCGGTTTCCTTGATCTCGAGGTAGGCCGGGCGGGACTCGTGCGCGTGCGCCGCCGGCAGCCCGGCGAGCAGGACGAGCAGCGCCGCGGCGAACAGGATCGCGAGACGGCGCAGGCGCATCACTTCACCGCCGCGCCCGACGGCGCGGGCCCAGTCGCCGGCGCCGGACCTGCCGCAGCCGCGGCGCCCTCGGGCGGCGCCGGCAGCCACACCGTGTACCTGGCGCGCATCGCCTTGTACGCCTTGTCCCAGGCCAGCGCCTTCTGCTCGCCGAGCCACGCGGTCCGGATGTCGGGCTCGATCTCCTCGAAGGCCGGCACGCCGCCGGGAGTCAGGGTGTCGACGAACACCAGGTGCCAGCCGAAACCGGACTCGACCGGCCCCTGCCACGAACCCGGCGCCAGCTTGGCCACCGCCACGGCGAACGGCGGCCCGAACTCCTTGGCGAGGTAATCGGGTGCGCGATCACGGTAATAGTCCTGGAACATGAACGGGTCGGCGAGCGCGCCCGCGGCCTTGGTGTCGACCGGCTGGCCGGCGAGCCTGGCCAGCGCCTGCACCGCATCGTCGCGGGCGCGCCCGCCGCGCCGGTCGGTCGAGAAGTACAGGTGGCGAAAACTCAGCCGCGGCGGCCGGGCGAACTTGGCGCTGTTCTGCTCGAACCAGGCCCGCAGCTCGGCAGTCGTCGGCTCGCGCGCTGCGGCCACGTCCTCGGCCAGGAATTGCATCTTCTGCGCCATGCGCCGCTTGACGATCTCGTCGTCCTTGTCCAGGCCCATCGCGAGCGCCTCGCGGTACAGAATCTCCTGCTGGACCTTGTTCTCGACCAGGCGGTCGAGCTCCTGCGGCGTCGGCGGCCGGCGCCACTGCGACTGGAACAGCAGCGTCAGTTGGCGGATATCGTCGAGCGAGAGCCGGATGTCCGTCGCCCCCGCAGCCGCCGGCCGTCCGGACTGGGTGAGGCCGTACAGGCCGAACAGCAGCGCACCGATCAGCAGGAAGTGGATCAGAGGTTCACGCAACAGGCGCTTCATAAGATCGACACCAGATGCTGCCATGCAGGCGGAGCCGCGCCCGAGCGGCTAACGCACCGCGGCATGCGAGGCCACCGGCTCCGAACGGTGCGGGACGGGTTTATGGACGTGCTCCCGGCAGGGCCGGGGTCCGCAGGGCGAACTCGCGCACCTCGGCCGAGGGGCTCTGCTGCAGATAAGCAAGAATCGCCAGCCGCGACGGGAACTGCTGCCGCACGTCGGTCCGCTTCATCAGCGCGACGTACTCCGGCACCGCATCCCAGTACTGCCACGCTCCGAGGTCCGGGGCGACGTAGCCGGCAATCTCGGGGCGCTCCTTGATGAACATCCGGTAGGACTGGATCACGCGCTCGCGCGGTACCGCGCCGTTCGCCGTGCCGTGCACCGAGAGGGCGAGCAGCGCCGCCTCGATCTCCGTGCCCGAGCGCGCGCGGTCGCGCAGGTATTTTTCCTCGACCCAGGCCATGCGTTCCGCGCCGCGCAGCTCGAGGTCCGCGGCGAGCATCGACGCCAGGTTCGTCGCGGCATGCGCCTGCCATGCCGCTTCCAGCCGCTGCCCGATCGCAGCGGCATCCTGCGAATCGCCGGCAATCCCGAGCAGCAGCAGGTACAGGCGCTGTCGCCCGGCGAGTTGGGGGTCGGCCAGCCAGGCGCGGACGGCGCGGGCATCCAGGCGCGGTTTCGCCGTCCGCAGCGCCGCGTAAGGTGCGGCGGCGAGGTTGCCGTACGCGATCTCGGCCACCAAGGGTTGGCGATGCTCGAGATAGGGAACGACGAGGCCAATGCGCGTGCGCCATTCCTGCGCGCCGAATTCGTCGGCGTGCCTGCCCACGGCTAGCTTGCGCAACCAGGCCGCATGCTGCGTGCCTACCGCGCCGAGCACGACCCAGCCGGGTAACGGGTCGCTGCGAACGAGCAGCAGCGACTGGCCCTTGGACACGCTCGCGTCCGTCGCCGGCCCGCTGCGCGGATAGCCGCCTTCGACCGTGCCGGACGAAGGCCGCTCGCCGCGCAGGACTTCGACGACGCGGAACCGGCTCGGATCGGCCGTCGGCACCGCCAGCACCGCCTGCTGCGCATGCGCCAGTTGTTCGGCCTTGGTGTCCTGGCCCGCGCCCAGGCAGATCGGACAGGCGGGGGCCGCGGCGCTCGCGCACAGCAGCACCGCGGCGAGCAAGGCCCGGGCCGAGCGCCGTTCGTGGGTCACCGGACTCACTCCAGTTCGGCCTTTAAGCCGCTGCAGCGCTACTTCTTCGCACCGGGGAAGAAGCTAGAGACCTCCGTCTTGAGCTTCTCCGCCGCCTCTCCGGCCGCCGCCTCGAGCAGACGCCGCCGCAGATCCTCGCGCAGCGCCTGGAACTTCTGCTGCTGGTCGGCGTTGAGCAGCGGCTTGAGCTTGTCGTCGAAGGAGACGCCGAGTTCGCGCAGCCGCTTCAACTTGTCCACGCCGCTGAGCGAGGCGTCCTTTTTCAGCGCGCCGAGCTGGTTCAGCTCGTCCTTCAGGATCGGGATGATCTGCTGCTTTTGCTGCTCGGTCAGCCCGAGTTCGATCGAGAACTGGTTGGCGACCGAGATCAGCGGATTGAGCGCGAACTGCGGCGCCGGGACGATCTCGTAGTTGGCGTAGCCGAACTCGTTGCTGCGCGCCGCGTAGTAGGTGTTGCCGAGCTTGTAGAGCGTGACCGCGTACGGGTGCTGCGACACGGGGATCACGAGCTTGCCGCCCTCGATTCTGTAGGGGCCGGTGGTTCCCTGATAGCCGTCGCGCTCGACGCTGCCTACGGCGCTCGGCACCACGGCGCTTGTTCCCACTCGGAAGACGGTCGTCTGGCCCTCGGCCGTGAAGGGCTGCCAGACCTGCTCACCCGTCACGTTGTTCTGAACCCAGACTGCCTTGCCGACGACGAGCGCCTTGAGCTGCGCGTCGTTCAGCTCGCTGGCCCCCTTCTTCTTCAGCTCGGTGACGGTCATCCCCGGCGGCGCGGCCTTGCGCGCCTCGGCCGACGGCGCGTACCAGATCGGCGAGCTCCAGGCACGTTCCTGCCCGGTCAGCGGCACGATGTCGGGCGGCGGAAGGCCGGACTTCACGGCCTGGATCAGCGTCCAGCGCGGCGTCGGGATCTCGATTGCGCGGGCGTAGTAGAACGCGTGCTGGCTGGCGTCGAAGTCGGGGTCGGTCCACACCGTCTTGAGCTCGGCCGCGCCGAGGCTGTTGCTGTAGGTGGCCTTGTCGAGGTCCACCGTGCTCTGGATCGCCGGCACGCGGTGCGTCCACTTGTCGCGCTTGCGGTCGCCCGACCAGGCGACGTCGTAGATCTTCTCGAAGCTCTGGCCGTTCTGTGTCCAGCCCTTGACGACCTGGATGCGGTCGAGATGGGCCGAGCTCGGGTCCTTCGCCGCCCAGACGACGAAGCTCGGCGCCGTGCCCTTGCCACCGGTGGGCATCGCCGGCAGGTCGGCGCCCATCGGCACGCCGCTGGCGTAGGCCTGCTTGACCCAGTCCCTGGCGTCGGCGACGTCCTTGGTGTAGCCCCAGCCGCCGAAGAAGCGCAGCTTGATGTGCGGGCCGCTGACGCCGAAGGTCTCCTTGCGGTACATCGCGTCCCAGATCGAGGCGCGCGTGTTCTCCTCGGCCCAGACGCCCGTCAGCCCGCCGGGATTTTCCAGCCGCACGTCCATCGTGCCGCCGATCAGCACGCCGGCAAAGCGGCGTTCGATCGACCCGTCGGCATCGGCATGCAGGCCGAAGAAGTTGTCCTGGCGGTACGGGCTGGCGGAGTTGTGCGAGTCCGAGCCGCCGGCCATGCCGAACTTGTACGGGTTGTAGCCGCGCGTGTCCTGCATCGCGATGCCGTCCTTCAGCGCCTGTCGCGCGAAGCTGCCGGTGATGTGGTCGACGCGGCCGCCGTCGGCCGGCAGGCCCAGGATCGCCTGGAACAGCTCGTAGCTGGCGAACTCGTCGTTCGGGGACAGCAGCGGGTGCGTCTCCGACTGCCCCTTGCCCTGCTTGATCTCGACCAGGCGCTCGTTGCGCATGCGCGCCTCGGCCCAGGCGGCGTCGATCGGCCGCCCAGTGGTGTTGTCGATGTCGACCGGGTACATCCAGCCGTCGCTGACGTTGGCGTTGTGCGAGATCGCGAGCAGCTCGTTGCCGGCCTTGCGCTGCGCGTCCATCCAGTTCCACAGGTCGGTCGGGCGGTTGGATTCGAGCGAGCTGAACGGATAGTCCGGCACGTGCTCGCAGGCGCGGAAGAAGACGTTGCGGTGCAGGTTGCGGTTGCCCGGCATCGAGGTCCACTCGTACGAGCAGAACGCGGTGAACTTGCCGGGCTTGTTGGCCTCGTCGGCGAGCTTGACGCCTTCCTTCCACACCGTGGAGGTGATCTTCGGGTCCATCAGCGCCTTCACCGGCGCGCCCGAGTTGAGCTTGAGCAGGTAGGAGAAGACGCGGTTCTGCTCTTCCTTGCTGTTCGGGTCCTTCATGATCATCGGCTGCGCCTCGGGCAGCTTGCTCACGTAGGAGCCCGGTGTGTTGGCCTCCCGAGTGACGCCGACGTATTCCGAATGGTCGGTCACGCCCATGAAGTCCATCGGCGTGTCGATCTTGATGTCGAAGCCCATCGGGTGCTTGATGGTCTCGCCCTGCGCGTACTTGTAGGCGTCGGCCGGGCCGGTGATCCGGTTGCCCATCACCCACGCGTCGACCGACCAGCTGGTGTGCAGGTGCGTCTCGCCGTAGTAGGCGTTGCGCTCGGGGTTGGGCTGCGGTGCGGCGTCGGCCGCCAGCGCCGCCACCGGCTGGGCCGATGCTGGCGCGGATGCGGCCGGCACCGGCGCTTCGACCTTCTTCGCCGGGGCCTCGGAGGTCTTCTGCTCGCAGGCGGCGAGCGTTACCAGCGCGACGATGGCCAGGCTGGCTGCGGACAGGCGCGTCTTCATGATGTTGTCTCCGTTACGATCAGGTTGTGGTACTTGCCTACGGCGTCGGCACCACGCGGTAATAGACCCCGTTGGCACCGTACATCGGTTTGAACCAGGTGCTGCCGCACAGATAATACGACGTGCCGCGTACAATCGGTGTCGCGCACCCGGCCGGGATGGCTGCGTAGTTGACGCCCATCGCGTAAACCGGCGCTGCACTGGCTGCACCCGCAGCCACGCCGGCCGCGTAGGCGTTTGAAGTAGCCGCCGCCGTATGTGCCGACGCCACAGCCGCGCCGGCTGCCATGCCGACCACCGCGCCGGCGGCCGCGGCGCAGCCGTAACAGCCCGCCGCATAGGCCGGTACTGCGACCGGCGGATGATAGATCGGCTGCGCCGGGTAGGCAGGCGGCCGGTAGGCCGTCGCGCCGCCCGGATAGGTATGCTCGGTGCCGCCACCCCAGGCGTGCGCCGTGCTGCCGCCATAGGCATTGGTATGTTCGCTGCCCTCACCATAGGCATGCTCAGAACTGCCACCGTAGCGATTGGTGTGCTCGGTGGCCCCGGGAACGTGCTCGGTCGAACCGCCGAAGCGGTTGGCGCTGGCCCACGCCATGGCCTGCGAAGAACACAGGGTGCCGATCAGCAGGATCGACATTCCGACAAGTGACTTTTTCATTTCGCCTCCGTTTTCATTGGGACTTGCTTGCCGGCTTGAGCGACTTCGCCACCGGCTTGACGCCGGGCGGCAAGCTAGAAGCGGCGGGATGGGCGAAGTCGATACGCCGGGCATCCTTCGCCTTTGCCGTGGCGAAGGACTCGGCGGCAATTACCGGATCGAGCTGCCAGTTGGCAAGCTCCATGTCGTGGCGCAGGCGCAGCGGGTCGGCACGGAAGACGGCGCGGATGCGGCGCGGCAGCTTGTCGTCGACACCAATCCACATTTGCATGAAGACGTCGTCGTTGGCCCAGGCGACCATATCGGTCTTGACGCCGCCGACCAGGCCCGACGGGCCAACGTAGAACGCAAGCTTGGTGCCGTCGGCGATCCCCGCGTAAGGGTCGGGCAGCAGCAGGTCGGTGAACGGGAAGTAAATCGCCGCCTTCTCGTAGGCCATCTTCAGCGCTGCCTCAAGGGTCGGCGGCGCCTCGGCGATGGCAACCAGGTTTTCGGCCGGGGCAAAGGCGGCCATCGTCTTGCCGTCGAGATAAAACTCGGAAGCGGGTCCGTCGCCCAGATTGATGACCCGGAGCCTTTCCGGACGCTGCATGGCGACCTCGTAGCGCGACGTGAAAACGAGCGGCGGGCCGAGGCGGCTCGGATGCTCGTAGCTGACCGTGGCTGTGAAGGACATAGACTTCGCCGCCGCCAGCCGCGCGCTGGTCGCCTTGAGCAGATCTATCGCGCGCGCTTCCAGCGCCGGCTTGTCGACCGGCGGCGCCTTCTTCTTGACCGCCGGCTTGGCCGGCTTGCCGCCGGTTTGCGCCGTCTCGGCGCTGACGCCGGTCATGGCCAGAAGACTCAGGGCCACGGCGATACCCGTTTTGCGCATCAAATCCTTGTGTGCCAGGTTCATGGAATCATCCCGCATTCGAACATCTTGTTGACGATGGGCGCCGCGACCTGGTTGAAGAACGCCTGGCGCATCTGCGGATCCTGCTGCAACTGTTGAATGGCGCGCTGTTCCATTTCCGGCTTCGGCTGGCCCTGGCCTTTGGCTTTTTCCTGCCATAGCTGCTGGCATGATGAGTTCTGGTACTTCTCGATCACTTTGCCGGCGACGCGATCCATGATCGGGTATTGCGCGTACGCGCTGCTGGCAACCAGCGTCGCGGCCAGGGCGGCAAGTAGCGTGAATTTCTTGGTCATGATGAACTCCTTGGCTTCGGTAAGCACGTCAATCAGAATTTCATGTCGGTGAGGACGATTTCGATGCGGCGGTTTTCCTTGCGACCGGCGGGGGTCGTATTGGGGGCGACCGGTTGATATTCGCCGTAGCCGGCAGCCTCAAGCCGCTTCGGGTCGATACCCTTGGCCTGCAGGAAGCGGACGACATCGCTGGAGCGCGCGGTCGACAGCTCCCAGTTGCTCGGGTAACGCGCGCGCAGGGCCGGGCCGATCGGCTCGTTGTCGGTATAGCCACGGACGACGATGCGCTTGTCGGTGACGCCCTGCAGCGTGCCGACAATCTTTTCCAGCGTATTCCGCCCCTTGGCATGCATTTCGGCACTGCCCGAAGCGAAGAGGATTTCGTCGATCAGCGTCACCGTAAGCTGTCCCTGCAACTGTTTGATGCGCACTTCATCGGCCTTGATCTCGCTCTGCAACTGGGCCGTGAGCGCCTGGTAGGTCTTGTTCTGCGCCGTCAGTATATCGGCCTGCTGCACTTCCTGGTTGTAGGTGCCCTGGCTGACGCAGCCACCGAGAAAAACCACCAGTACTGCCGGAAGAACGATTTTAGAAAGCATGATCAACTCCTTTTCAATTTTTGTCTAGGCTATGTTGCAGTTACATTCAGAGATCCCGGACGCCGCTAATCAGTTGAGGTCGGAATCCTTGAAAAACTTTGTTCCCGAGACGGTGAGCGTTGCGGACAGCCCGGTCTTGGTTATCTGGTACAGGTAGAGGCCGGGTGCCACCGAGGCAGCACCAGAAAACATGCCGCCCTGGCCACCGATCATGGCAGAAACATTAGTCTGGGCACCGAACTCCCAGCCCTGATCGATGAAGTTGCGTAGTGCCTCGTCGTTGGCAAAGACAAAGATCAGGCGATCCTTGTCCACTCCGAATCCCAGTCCGCCTTGCACCTGTGCCATTTTCATGAAGGTCTGGCGGCTGGTGCTCCGGTTGACGACCATCCCTTTGCCGGTCGTGCCACCGGCAAAAAAGAGCTTGATCCCGAAGGTGCTGAATACCGCGTAGCCCGCGGAACTTTCGATGGCTCGTCGCGCGCCCGGCTGGATTTCGTACAGGGTAGCCAATGCATCCTGTGCCATTTCCCTGATCTGGTGCCGCGCCTGGATGACCTGGCTTTCGTGCGGTGGTCCGCCGGGCAGGATTTTCTCGACATCCTTCAGCGGATCCCAGGAACCCTCGGCAGTCGCCAGCGGTGATGCGATACAAAGGGCTGTAGCCAACATCAACAGACGTGCTTTCATGGCATTCCTCCTATTCAACGACAGCAAGTAACCATTGTTTGTACGCGGAATTTCATTTGAATCACCCCGAGTTATCCAGAGAACCCGTTGTTCCAGCATGGGTCGACGAAACCGACCCCGACTGGCCTCTCAATAAGCCAGGAGCACCGTCAGGATCAGATGAAGAGCGACTGCCGGCCACAGCAGTATGCCGATAAAACCTCCCGTGAAGCCGAGGTAGGCGAGATACAGCGTGATGGCCGCGCTGTAGGCCAACATGCCGAGCAGCGGCGTGCCCGGCCAGCAGGCGACCGCCAAGGCAACCAGGGCGATGCCGGTCACGCGCGCCACGGCCTCGGCGACGCCGGTCAATTCGGTGCCGAGCAACAATTGCCCGACCAGCGACGGAGCCATCAGCAACGCCGTCCCGGTCGCGGCTTCGGCAACCGCAGCGAGAACGATTATCTTTTTCAACGCGTCTATTTCCTCCCTTGCCCGTTCTCTCCATGGTTCGCCAGCTTGACAACACTATTCGATCCGAAGCGGTGCCTGCCCAGCCGCCCGATTTACAGCAATTTAAGTACTTGATCGGCACATGCTCACAACTGATTCTGATAATGTAGGTAGAAAGGCATATACCCTAGGACAATTGACGACAATGTGTAGACATTTTGCGACACACAAATGATCATGGCGGCATGAACAACATTCCTTCACTACTGGTACGTGCCCGTGTTCTGACCGGCTTTGCCGAACTGGTCCGCGATCTTCACGGCGATGTCGAAGATTTGCTCGGAGGCGTTGGACTGACGACAGAAGCGCTTTTGCAGCCGGAAGCGACGATCAGCATGACGGCGACCGTAGCCTTGCTTGAGAACGCGGCATCACAGCTTGCCACCCCGGATTTTGGCCTGCTCCTGGCGCAACGCCAGGATTTTTCGGCCCTCGGCCCCATCGCACTGGTCGCCAGTCGTGCCGACACTGTGGGCAATGCGCTGGTGGCGATCGCGCGCAATCTGCCGTACCACGTGGCACGTACCTCGCTGCGGATGCAGGCCGGCCCCGCCGAGGGGCTCGCATGGGTTCGTTATGAATTGCCTGCCGAAATTTGCGGAGCGCAGCACCAGTCGGTGGAGATGTGCTGCCTGATGCTGATCCAGACGCTACGCATGCTCAGTGGCGATCCGGGGGCTGACTGGCGGGTGGTGTTTGCGCATCGGCCGGGTTTACCGCTACCGCGCTACAGGGAAGTTTTCAATTGTGAAGTGGCGTGCCAGCAGGCAGGTCATGGAGTGATATTTCCCCAAGCGCTTCTCGACCGAGCGCTCGATACCGCAAACCCAAACATCCAGTCTGCCATCGAGCGTTTTGTAGCGCACCTGATCAAACGCAATCCGCTCGATCTGACCTGCCAAATTGAGGAGTTGATCGCTCGACAACTGGCCGACGGCGGCTGCACCCTCGCCGATATCGCACGGCAATTGGCGATGAACGAACGAACCTTGCAGCGACGGCTCGATGCACAGCAGATTCGCTTCATGGACATTCTTGATCGCGTCCGCCGGAAACAGGCGCGTGAGTTCCTGGCACAAGCTGCGTTGCCCTTATCTGAAGTGGCAATTCTGCTCGGCTACAGCGAACAGCGATCGCTCAGCCGCGCCTGTCGCCGCTGGTTCGGCACAACTCCAGGGGCGTTGCGTACAAATTTCTAAACGGGGCGCAAATTCTTGAGCGGGAGATGTCGGGCACACTTTGTTTTGAGTGAGCTTGATTGTTCGACCAGTGGCTTCGAGCGGCAGCTCGAAGATCAGCAAGCTGTCATAGCACATGAATTTGTCATCAGGCAGGCATGGGTCGATAGGGCACGGCAATCGCTTACGCAGATGTCGTAAACCCAAGGAAAAATTCGTTTACAGTCAAAAACTTATGACATAGGCTTGTAAACAGCGTCAAAATAGCCTCTACTCTCGATTTTTATCGGGGGTGGAAGATGACACTGATGGAGGCGTTTGCACAGGTCAAGGATCAACGTCGGGGGCCGGCGGTACGGTACGATCTGAAGGAAATGATCGTCATGACGATCTGTGCGGTACTGTGCGGCTGTGACTATTGGGTCGATGTCGCGAACTGGTGCGAAGAAGAGGAAGGGTGGCTGAAGACCTTCCTGGTGCTGGCGAAGGTCACGCCCTCACGACATGTTTGGCGAAGTGTTTCGGATCTTGGATGCCAAGGTATTCGAGAACTGCTTTCGGCAGTGGATTGCCAGCCTGGTTGGCGTGGCCAAAGGCGTCGTGGCCTTCGACGGCAAGACGGTGCGTGGATCGAAGGATGGGCCGAATACGGCGTTGCACATGGTTAGCGCCTACGCGACAGAACGTGGCGTATCGCTGGGACAAGAGGGATCGGCCGGCAAGGGCAATGAACTGGCGGCCATCAAGGCCCTGCTGGAAACCTTGGTACTCAAGGGATGTATCGTAACCCTCGACGCCTTGGGGTGCCAGACGGAGGTTGCCGAGAAAATCGTTGCTCAGGGAGGGGACTACGTCTTGGCGGTGAAGGACAACCAGAAGAATCTGTCGGAGGCCGTCGTTGAGTTCTTCGCGACCGCCGAGGCGTTTGACTTTCGCAACATCGATGTGCAAAAGCGAGTCTGGGTCGACAAGGACCATGGTCGCCTCGAAACACGGCGGGCTGTATGGGTTGCCGACGTGTCCTGGATGGACAGGCACATGCGAGAGGCCTGGAAGAAACTGGGCGCCGTCGGCATGATCGAGTCTGAGCAGGAAATCAAAGACAAGATCAGTGTCGGCGTCGCTACTTCATTACCAGTTCCGGGGTGAAAACGGTTGAGCAGTTTGCGCATGCCGCCCGGGCTCACTGGGGTGTTGAGGCCATGCACTGGGTCCTTGACGTGACCTTTCGCGAAGATCACTGCCGGGTGAGGAAAGGCCATGCCGCGCGCAACTTGTCCGCCATCCGCAAGTTTGCGCTCTCCGCCTTGCGCAATGACACACTCCATCCTGAACGCAGCCTACGCCGCCGCTGCAAACTCGCCGATCGTCGCCCAGACTACCGCGTTTCTCTTCTCGGGCTCACTCCTCGACTATGAATTTGCCCAACTTATGACTACTGCGTAAGCGATTGCCGTGGTACTTGGAATTTCACTACTTGAAATTTCGAAGGGTTGCTATAGGGTACTATTCTAGGGGTGGGGCTAGCGTAAATTGTCCGATACAGTCCACAGCGGTCTATCTCAAGCCGACGTTACTTGGGGGTACTTTTGGGGGTACATTTCAAACTTGAGAAAATAAAACCCTTGAATGGCAATAGATAGAGGCTAGTATTCGATTCCGCGCGGGGCACCAAATCATCCCGGATCGTTTTGCTTCGAGTCTCTTTCACGGTCTTGCCGGTTGATTCTACGCGATTCGGGCGTCTCTTTCACCCGTCCCGAATCAATTCTCGGACCGCGTCCGCCCAGCAGTTGGGAGTTTCGTAGAGGCGTATCCGCTGAAGACGCAAGTGATTTCCGTAGGCATCACGAAAAATCGTATCGAGGATTCTGAATGCTTGCTCTGCAAGATTTTCGGCTGTCGGGATGCAGTCGAGCAGCACGGTCTTGTGGTTTGGTATGGTTTTCAGAAACTCGACAACCGGCGTATCGCCGGCATAGACCAGAAAGGAATGATCCCAATGGTCGACCAGATGCTGTTGCGCCAGTGATTTTATTTCAGAGAAATCCATCACCATGCCGTCGGCTGGATCACCAGCCTGCATGATAATGTTTCCGGACAGTGAGATTTCCAGCGCATAGCGATGACCATGAAGATGACGGCACTGGCTTTTATGGTCAGGAATCCGATGTCCAGCATCAAACTCGAGGCGGCGGGTGACAAGCATAGAAAAAATCTTGGGAGAAGATGCGAAACATGATTATATCATTGCCAGGCAGGGCGCCTGTTCATGGCTTCTCTGGCGCAGGGAGAGGTGGATTCTGCCAGGCCTGCTGAACGTCAGCGAACATCGCCGTTACAGCGCGGGAATGAAGTGTGTACTGCCGCCTGGTACCGTATCTGTGGTTCAAGCTTGATTGCACAACCGAGGCCGGTATCGAGCGTGTCAATGGCATCCGCAAGGTGCCTGAGACGGTCAGGTAGTCGCTGTTGCATTTCGCCGAGTTGGCAACCTGGTACAGGCCAGCTGAATAGTGATCGATGGCGACGAAGCGTGCAAGCATTAACGGACGGCCTATCCTGAACTCATTGAGTTGCCCAAGGGAAAGTGAAAGGGCATGCACCCTAACGGGTTGGCACGCCCTTCAATGCAAACTGATGCGGGAAGAATTACAAAGCTGGTGCAGCAATTCTTCCAGCCATTGGCACGATGCATCTCCTCGCTCGCTCCGAGGTTGTTGCCAACTACGAATCGACCCAGAAATCAGGCTGCCTTTTTTTTGCTCTTGGCAGACTTCTTCAAGGTCTTGAAGAGTTCAGATTCATCACTCTTCAAGTACTCGATGACGTCCATGTCCTCGCGCTTGAGGCGCTGAATGTCGATCTGCTCGACGTGCACCAGGCGTAGCAACTCGCGTACCGGGCGCGGCATGTTGCGACCACTTTCGTAGCGTGAACCGCCGCTTTGCGTGACGCCGATTTTCGACCAGAATTGTTGCTGATTCAAACCAAGCTTGCGACGTATGTCGCGGGGATCGGATTTGTCGGTGGTTTTCGTGCTGTTCATGTTGATCCTTTCGTGTGGCTAGCCTGCTGTAATTAACTCGAGGTTCTGACGCCCCCGGTGGATGATCCTGCGCATCTGACTTTTGTCATAGCGATAGAAGTATAGAACACGTACATAATGAATTGCAAGTAGCATTTTAAAAGACCATGTGACTAACAGGGATTCAGTTAAAAAAAGATTCTCCCTAACGCTTCAAATCGACATTGGGGTAGAATCGCGACCTTTCGTAAAAAATTGGATTGTGAATGGCGCTGATAGTTCAGAAATTCGGCGGCACGTCGGTTGCAACGACAGACCGTATCAAAAACGTGGCCAAACGGGTGGCGCGCTGGAAAGCCCAGGGACATGACATCATTGTGGTTCCCTCAGCCATGTCCGGCGAGACCAATCGCCTGATCGGGCTGGCCAGGGAGATTTCTGCCAACCCCGACCCGCGTGAGCTCGATGTCATCGCCTCGACCGGCGAGCAGGTGACCATCGCCCTGCTGGCCATGGCCATGCACGAGGAAGGCCTGCAGGCGAAGAGTTACACGGGCGCACAGGTGCGCGTGCTGACCGACAGCACCTTCACCAAAGCGCGTATTCTGCAGATTGACGATGAGAGAATCCGCAGGGATCTGGCCGAAGGCCATGTCGTTGTCGTTGCCGGTTTCCAGGGCGCCGACGAGAATGGCAACATCACCACCCTTGGCCGTGGCGGCTCCGACACTTCGGCGGTTGCGCTGGCAGCGGCATTGAAGGCAGACGAATGCCAGATCTATACGGACGTTGACGGTGTCTACACCACCGATCCGCGCGTTGTCCCGGAGGCGCGAAAGCTCGACACCATTACCTTTGAGGAAATGCTGGAAATGGCCAGTCTGGGCTCAAAGGTATTGCAAATCCGCTCGGTCGAGTTTGCCGGCAAATACAAAGTCAAATTGCGGGTGCTTTCCAGCTTCGAGGATGAAGGCGAAGGCACCCTGATCACTGTTGAGGAAGACAAGACCATGGAACAACCGATCATCTCCGGAATCGCCTTCAATCGCGATGAGGCCAAGCTTACCATTCTCGGCGTTCCTGATCGCCCCGGCATCGCCTACCAGATCCTTGGTCCGATTGCCGATGCCAATATTGACGTCGACATGATTATCCAGAACGTTGGTCATGACGGCAGCACCGATTTTTCATTCACCGTCAACCGTGCTGATTACAACAGGGCGCTTGAGGTGCTCAAGGAAACCGCCACCAGGATGAATGCCCGTGGCGTGGCCGGTGACAACAAGACCTGCAAGGTTTCGGCGGTCGGTGTCGGCATGCGGTCCCATCCAGGGATTGCCAGCAAGATGTTCAACGCATTGGGTGCCGAGGGGATTAACATCCAGATGATTTCGACCTCGGAAATCAAGATTTCGGTGGTCATCGAGGAAAAGTACCTCGAACTGGCCGTTCGTGTCCTGCATAAGGCATTCGGACTCGAAAAGGCGGATTGATCATGCTTTTGGTTTGACCGAGCGTGGTGAAAAGGCTATTATCGCGCCCTTCTGGAGACGTGGCCGAGAGGTCGAAGGCACTCCCCTGCTAAGGGAGCATTCGGGCAAAACCTGAATCGAGGGTTCGAATCCCTCCGTCTCCGCCAGTAACAGCAAGGTACGCCCACGCGAACTGTCTTAAGTTGGCGTACCAAATCGCTGAAACCCCTTGCCACAAGGGGTTCCGGGCAAAACCTCTTGACCTCCCAAGTTTTTGACGGGACTGAACTGTACCGTTCAGAAGAGGTTTATTTCGTCTTTTGGCCCCCAAAATTCTGCACTTCAAACTGTCTTTAGTGCAGCTTTTTCGCTTTCACTTGGAAATTGCTCCGGTTTGTTGGAATAGCTTGTAACGGTTTGGAACTAACCCGACTTCCGCTATTCGCGGGGGTCGGAACGGCTAAGTGATTGAAATACATAGAAGTCGAATCAGAAGGTCGGCACTACACGACGCTTGGTGAAAGTGGCTTGACGGGTAATGGCACAGCGATTTTTGGTTGAGGTTGTT
>NZ_JAEUOI010000188.1 GCF_016790145.1 Propionivibrio sp.
ATGACGATGGCGATCTGGCCCACGACTGCACCTGCCCGCGTGCCGCCGATGGTTACTTCTGCAAACATTGTGTAGCGCTCGGATTGGCGTGGCTGGCCGAAAATTCCGCTTCCGCATCCGGCACGAAGGCCAGGCGCGATCCGTGGCGTGACATCAAGGACTATCTGTTCACCCAAACCCCTGAAAGCTTGATCGGGCAGTTGCTGGATGTCGCCCGGCGCGACGAGCGGCTTTACCAGTCCTTGTTACTCAAGGCCGAGCAAATCGGGGAGGGTGGCAACGTGGACAAGGCTTACCGTCGGGCCATTGATCACGTGACACGCGTCAATGGTTATGTCGATTGGCGTGAGGTTCGTACATTCGCCGGCAATATCGACGAAGTGGTCGATTCGCTGGCTGAACTGCTTAAGCCCGACACGGCTACCCTGCTGGTGGATCTGGCCGAATATGCCATCGAACAGGTGGAAAAATCGCTGGAGCAGGTTGACGACTCGAATGGCGAGATTGGCGGTATCGTCTGCCGCTTGGGCGAATTGCATGTGCAGGCCTGCACCATGGCGCGACCCGATCCTGCCGACCTGGCCGAACGCCTCTTCGAGTTGGAGACCACGCTGCCTTTTGGTGTGTGCAGCTTCGATGTCAAAACCTATCGCGATGCCCTTGGCAATGCAGGCCTGCTCCGCTATCGAGAACTGGTGGAAGCCGAGTGGCGCAAGCTGAAGCCACGCGCTGCGCAGGACGGCTACGATTACCAGCGGGCGAAGATCACACGCATCATGGAGAAAGTGGCCGAGGCCAGCGGCGATGTGGATGAACTGGTGGCGATCAAGTCGCAGGATCTCACCCGGGGTTATCACTATCTTGAAATCGCCGAAATCTGGACCAAGGCAGGGCAGCCGGAAAAGGCGCTGGAGTGGGCGGAACGTGGCTTGGCAGCTTTCCCTGACCACCCCGATAACCGCCTGCGTGATTTTCTGGTAGCGATTTATCTTGAACGCGAATGTAACGACGAGGCGCTGCAGTTGACCTGGGTCCAGTTCGAGGAAAGGCCAAGCCTCGAACTCTACAGGAAGCTGCACGCTGTGGCAGGCCAGCTCGGTCGCTGGCCGGAGCAGCGAAACCGGGCCTTGGCCAGGGTGAGCGAGGTCATCGCCAGTGCGGCAAACACAAGGAGCCAATGGAAGCCAAAACCATCGTCGCCCGATTACTCGCTGCGCATGGAAATCGCGTTGTGGGAGGATGATCTGGATGCCGCCTGGTCGACCGCGCTTCAAGGTATCTGCAATCGCAATCTGCTCGTCACGCTGGCCGGGAAGGTCGAATCCGAGCGCCCCGGCGATGCCGTCATCCTCTACCGGCGGGTGGTACCGCCCATCGTCGAGCAGACCGGCAACGCGGCGTATGAAGAGGCGATCAGGCTGGTGCGCAAGGTGGGCGGGTTGATGCAGGCGCTGAACCAGACCCGGCAATTTGGCGACTACCTCGCCGAATTGCGTGTGCAGTTCAAACCGAAGCGGAATTTCATCAAACTGCTGGATGGCGTGGCGCGCTCGACGCTCGGCGTGAAATGAAACTTTACTCAGTTTGTTGGAACCGGCTGGAGCAGTACCTCAGCTTGACCGTCTTTCGGCGAATATAATGGTCGCACCATGAGTGACCACGAGCACCACAGCCATCACGAGCATCACCATCACGCGGACGCCGGTCCGCGCCTGATCTGGGCCTTGCTGCTGACGCTCGGCTTCGCGGCGGTCGAGGCGGTGGCCGGTTTCTGGTCCGGGTCGCTGGCGCTGCTTGGTGATGCCGGGCACATGGTGACCGATAGTGCATCGCTCGGTCTGGCGGCTTTTGCCGTGTGGCTGGCCCGGCGTCCTCCCTCGCGCCGCCACACCTACGGCCTGGGCCGCGTCGAAACGCTGGCTGCCTTGCTCAATGTCATGTTCATGGTGCTGGTGGTGGTCGGCATCTCGGTGGCGGCAATCCATCGTTTTCTTGAACCGACGTCAATCAATGGCGAGGCGGTTACGCTGGTGGCGATCGTCGGCTTGCTGATCAATGTGGGCGTCGCCTGGCTGCTGATGCACGGTGAGCAGACGATGAATACGCGCGGCGCCCTGTTGCACGTGCTCGGCGATCTGCTCGGCTCGGTGGCGGCGCTGGTCGCTGGTGCGGTGATCATGTTCACCGGGTGGACGCCGATCGATCCACTGCTCTCGCTGCTCATCTGCCTGCTGGTTCTTGTCTCCAGCCTGCGCCTGTTGCGCGAAGTGTTGCAGGCTTTGCTCGAAGGGGTGCCGGCGCATCTTTCCGTCGAGCAGATCGGGCAGGCGCTGGCCGCCGTGCCAGGCGTCAGCTCGGTACACGATCTGCATATCTGGACACTGTCGTCGAATCGCATCGCGCTGTCGGCGCATCTGCTGGTCGACTCCTTTGCCAAGTGGCCTGAGGTTCTTGCTGCTGCGCAGCACGTGCTGCTGCATCAGGGAATCTCGCATGTCACCCTGCAACCCGAAGCGGCCGTGCATGCCGTGCGCTGGATGTCGCGAACCACCGATGCCGGTGCAGTGATCGACGGCGACAGTGCAGTAAAACGAGAGAATGCGAAATGAGAGTGCTGGTGCAGCGCGTCGCTTCGGCGCGGGTTGAGGTTGAAGGCGAAGTGACTGGCGCCATCGGCGCCGGTCTGCTGCTTCTGGTGGGCGTTGAAGACGCTGACGGCGAGGCCGATATTGTCTGGCTCTCGGCCAAGCTGAGCAAATTGCGCATCTTTCCCGATGCGGCCGGGGTGATGAATCGCAGCCTCATCGAAAGCGGGGGCGAGGCGCTGGCGGTCAGTCAATTCACGCTCTTTGCATCGCTCAGGAAAGGCAATCGGCCCGCCTGGAGTCGCGCTGCCGGTGCCGAGATTTCGCGGCCGTTGTTCGATCGGTTTGTCCGTCAGCTTGAGCACGATCTGGGGCGCCAGGTGGCGACCGGTGTTTTCGGCGCCGACATGAAGATCCATCTGGTTAACGACGGGCCGGTCACGATCGCCATCGATTCGCGAAATCCGGAATAAACGGGGCCATGCCAGTGGCAATGATTTGCCGGAAGCAGGCGAAGCCCGATGGTAAAATGCTCATCATTCTATTTCCTTTGAAGCGAATCCATGTTTGCACGTTTTATGCCCCAGGAGGGCAAGTTCTTTGAACTGTTCAATGCCCATGCGCAACAGGTTGTTCTGGGCAGTGAGGCGCTGGTCGTTTTGCTGAGCGTGCTCAATGATTCCGATGAGGCTGCGGCCAGGCAATGTGAAATCATCGATACCATCGAGCATCAAGCCGATGACATTGCCCACGAGACGATGCGGCAACTGCACAAGTCCTTCATAACGCCGCTTGATCGCGAAGAGATTCATCAACTGATAACCAGCCTCGACGACATTCTCGATCTTATCCAGGATGTCGCGCACACCGTGACACTCTATGACGTCAGGCATGTTTCAACGGAAGCCATCACGCTCGGCGATCTCTGCCGCTCGTGCTGTGAGCGAGTGCGTGCCGCAGTGATCCTGTTGCCATCGATGGACAATGGGCCGGAAATCCTGACGATTTGCCACACGATCAACGAGCTTGAATCAGCGGCCGATCGCGAGATGCGCGGGGCGATGTCCCGACTGTTCCGGGAAGAACCGGATGTGCGGGAACTGATCAAGTTCAAGGCCATTTACGAACTCCTCGAAACCGTGACCGATCGCTGCGAGGATGTGGCGAACATCATCGAAGGTATCGTCCTCGAAAACTCCTGATCGGCGCTGTCCATGGAAACGGTGAACATCAGTCTGGGCGTCGTGGTCTTTCTCGTTGCTCTGGCGCTGGCCTTCGACTTCATGAACGGGTTTCATGACGCCGCCAACGCCATCGCAACGGTGGTCTCGACGCGTGTATTGCGGCCGCAGACCGCAGTCATGCTGGCGGCATTCTTCAACGTTGTTGCCTTTTTCGTTTTCCAGCTCAAGGTGGCGACAACAGTCGGCAAAGGCACTGTCGATCCGGCAATCATCGATCATTACGTTGTTTTTGGCGCTCTTGTCGGGGCCATCACATGGAATGTCATCACCTGGTATTACGGCATCCCCTCTTCATCTTCGCATGCGTTGATCGGCGGGCTGGTCGGCGCCGCGCTGGCCAAGGCCGGCCCCGCAGCGCTGATTGCCAGCGGCATTCTCAAGACCGTGGTTTTCATTCTGGTTTCGCCCCTGCTTGGCATGCTGCTCGGTTCGTTGATGATGCTTTTGGTGTCATGGGCCTGCCGGCGGGCGACGCCGCGCGGGGTTGACAAGTGGTTTCGCCGTTTGCAGTTGGTTTCAGCCTCGCTGTACAGCCTCGGGCATGGCGGTAACGATGCACAAAAGACCATGGGCATCATCTGGATGCTGTTGATCGCGGCTGGAATTTCTGAATCCAGCGATCCCTTGCCGATGTGGGTTGTGCTCTCGTGTTATACGGCGATCGGACTGGGCACCCTGTTCGGTGGCTGGCGCATCGTCAAGACGATGGGGCAGAAGATAACCAAACTGAAGCCCGTGGGCGGTTTCTGTGCTGAAACGGGTGGAGCGATTACGCTCTTTCTGGCAACGTCCCTGGGTATCCCCGTTTCGACGACGCATACGATCACCGGCGCCATTGTCGGGGTCGGTGCAACAAGAAAGCTTTCGGCGGTGCGCTGGGGGGTGGCCGGGAACATTGTCTGGGCCTGGGTTCTGACGATTCCCTGTAGCGCAATCATCGCTGCCGTTTTTTGGTACCTTGG
>NZ_JAEUOI010000197.1 GCF_016790145.1 Propionivibrio sp.
AGGGTCGAATGGAGCCAGCCACTGTTCAATACTGAGCGGCTGCTACCTGTTTTGACCAGCCGTTAACGCGGAAATTGCTTGGCACCGCAGCAAAGGTCGGCTTTAGATTGATTGCAGTCAGCCAGCTTGCCGAAATCTCTCCTCCAAAACCGACCTCGAAATGTGCAATTTCGCCAGACATAAGGAGTAAGCTGGTTTCGGGACGTTAGCGGAGACGACCACCATGGAGAGTTCAAAAATGCAAACGGGGTGCCCCAAGCGAGGCCCGCGGCGAGCACGCCAGCGTATTCCACATCATTAGCTTCGGCGTGCTTAGCGTGAAATAACCCTGATTCAAGGCAAAAAACCTCGCAACCCAAGTCGCGAATTTTGAATTGCTTCATACTCAGGGGCGCTGCGTCAGCGTTGCATGAAAGTTAGGTTTTATTCACTTAATGTGCCTCTAGCCTCCGAAAAACACTGCGTAAGAAACTATAGAAAATAGTCGTTTTGAGATCAATGTGAAGCCAAAACTCTCCCCCTGGCACTCCCTTAAAACCCGCGCCACCGTTTTCACGCTGGTCATTTTTGTGCTGGGCCTCTGGTCGCTCTCGTTCTACGTCAGTCGCAGCCTGCGGGCCGATATGGAGCGACTGCTGGGCGAGCAGCAGTTTTCCACAGTTTCCTACATCGCAGCAGAAGTCAATGGTGCGTTGAGTGACCGCTTGGCGGCGCTGGAACTTTTTGCCAAAGAAATTGACGCGCAGTTGATGGTTAATCCGGCCGCCTTGCAGGCACGGCTTGCGCAGCGTCCGATTCTTGAGGTTCTGTTCAACGGTGGCACCGTCGTCACTGGGCCCGATGGCACAGTGATTGCCGACGTGCCGCTGTCGAGCGGTCGTGTCGGCACCAATTACATGGACCGTGAGAACATTTCGATTTCGCTCAAGGAGGGTAAAACGGTGATCGGCCGACCGGTCATGGGCAAAAAACTGGGCGCGCCGGTATTCAGTTTGGCGGTGCCGATTCACGATGCACAGGGCAACGTGGTCGGCGCGCTGGTGGCCACGATCAATCTGGGTAAACCCAATTTTCTCGACAAGATCACCCAGAGCCGCTATGGCCGAACAGGCGGCTATTTTCTGATCGCCCCGCAACACAAGCTGTTTGTCACCGCCACCGACAAAAGCCGCATCATGCAGCCGGTGCCAGCACCCGGACTTAACGCCATGCACGACCGCTACATGCAAGGCTTCACAGGCTTTGGTCTGGCGGTCAGTTCACGGGGTGTGCTGGAGTTGTCAGCGGCCAAGGATATTCCAGCGGCGGGCTGGTTTGTCGTGGGCATACTGCCCGCGCAAGAAGCCTTTGCACCGATTGAAAGCATGCAGCAGCGTATGCTCCTGACCACGCTGCTGTTAACACTGCTGACCGGCGCATTGACCTGGTGGGTTTTGAAACGCCAACTCTCCCCACTGGTCGCCACGGCCGATGCGATGACGGCGCTGGCCGATTCAAAGCAAATTCCGCAGCCTCTGCCAGGCATGCAGCAAGGCGAGATCGGGCAATTGGTGGCGGGCTTCAACCGCATTCTGCAGACCTGGACGCAGCGCGAAGCGGCGCTGAGGGACAGCCAGCAACACCTGGCCATCACGCTGAACTCGATTGGCGATGCGGTCATTGCTACCGACACGGCCGGACGCATCACACACATGAACCCGACAGCCGAGCGCCTGACGGCCTGGAAGCTGGAGGATGCGCTCGGCCAGCCCCTGAGCGAGGTGTTTCGCATCATCAACGCCCAGACGCGTCTGGCTGCGGTCAACCCGGTGCAGAAGGTGATGGAGCGAGGTGAAGTGGTAGGCCTGGCCAACCACACCGCGCTGCTCTCGCGTGATGGCCGCGAATATCAGATTGCCGACAGTGCCGCACCGATCCGCGATGCGGCTGATCAGATTGTCGGCGTTGTGCTGGTATTCAGCGATGTCACCGAGAAATACCGCGTAGAACAGGCTTTGGATTACAGCGAGCAAAGATACCGATCCCTGCTTGACAACCTCTCGTCCGGAATCGTGCTTCACAACCCTGACACTTCGATCCAGTTTTGCAACGAGATGGCGGCTTCGCTCCTCGGGTTGACCCAGAACCAGTTGTTGGGCAAGACTGCAATGGATCCTGCCTGGTGCTTTCTTCAAGACGATGGAACTCCGATGGCATTGGAGGATTACCCGGTCAACCGGGTGGCCGCTTCGGGTGAAAGTTTGCGAAATTATGTGGTCGGTGTGCACCACCCTGATCGCCCCGAACCGACCTGGGGGCTTTGCAGCGCCTATCCTATGCGCGATGAAGGCGGCAAGATCCTTCACCTGGTGGTGACATTCACCGACATCACGGAACGTAAGCACGCCGAGGCGGCATTGGTGGCCAGCGAACAACGCTGGAAATTTGCCATCGAAGGTGCTGGCGACGGCCTGTGGGACTGGAATATCCAGACCGGCCGCGCCTTTTACTCCCCGCGCTACAAAGCCATGCTGGGCTATACCGAAGAGGAAATCGGCGATACCGCTGACGAGTGGATCAAGCGTATACACCCCGAAGACGCGCCGGGCGTGTTTGCCGCTATTCAGCCCTATATGGAGGGCAAGCCTGGCTCCGCAACGGTTGAGTTCCGCATGTTGTGCAAAGACGGTGGCTGGCAATGGACGATGGGGCGCGGCATGGTAGTGGAGCGCGATGCCGATGGCAAGCCGCTTCGCATGATCGGCACCAACAGTGACATCACCGAGCGTAAGGCACACTATAGCCAGTTGGAGCACATCGCGCATTTTGATGCCCTCACCAACCTGCCCAACCGCGTGCTGCTGGCCGACAGGCTGCAACAGGCCATGGCGCAGGCGCAGCGGCGACATCAGCAGTTGGCGGTAGCATTCTTGGACCTGGACGGCTTCAAGGCCATCAATGACCACCACGGCCATGAAACCGGCGACCAGGTGCTCATTACCCTGGCCAATCACATGAAGGAGGTGCTGCGCGAGGGTGACACGCTGGCGCGCCTGGGCGGCGACGAGTTTGTGGCGGTGCTGATCGACCTGGAAGACACATCGGCCAGCTTAACGCTGCTCGACCGGCTGCTGGCGGCCGCCGCACTGCCGGTGCAGGTGGGCGACCTGTGCCTTCAGGGCTCGGCCAGTCTGGGCGTCACCTTTTTTCCGCAGGCCCAGGACATCGATGCCGATCAACTGTTGCGCCAGGCCGACCAGGCCATGTACCAGGCCAAAGTAGCGGGCAAGAACCGCTACCACGTCTTCGATGCGGTGCAGGACAGTAGCGTTCGCGGCCACCACGAAAGCCTGGAGCGCATCCGTCTGGCGCTGGCGCAAGGCGAATTTGTGCTGCACTACCAGCCCAAGGTGAATATGCACAGCGGCAAGTTGATTGGTGCCGAAGCGCTGATCCGCTGGCAGCACCCCGAGCAGGGCCTGTTGGCGCCGGCCGCGTTCCTGCCCGTGATCGAAGACCACCCGCTGGCGGTGGCCTTGGGCGAATGGGTGATTGACACCACCCTGACCCAAATGGAGGTGTGGCACGCCATCGGGCTTGATCTGCCGGTCAGCGTCAATATCGGTGCGCGCCAGTTGCAGCAAAGCGACTTTGTCGAGCGCCTGCAAGACATCCTGGCAAATCACCCGCAAGTGCATCCGGGCTGCATTGAACTGGAAGTGCTGGAAACCAGTGCACTGGCTGATATGGCGCAGGTATCGCAGGTGATTGAAGACTGTGCCGAGATTGGCGTGAAGTTTGCGCTGGACGACTTTGGCACCGGCTACTCGTCACTCACTTACCTCAAGCGTCTGCGCGTGGCGATGCTGAAGATTGACCAAAGCTTTGTGCGCGACATGCTCGACGACCCTGATGACATGGCAATTTTGCAAGGTGTAATTGGCTTGGCGGCCGCGTTCAAGCTCGCGGTGATTGCCGAAGGGGTGGAGACGGTTGCGCACGGCAGCGCGCTGCTGCAATTGGGCTGCGAGCTGGCGCAAGGCTACGGCATTTCCAGGCCCATGCCCGCCGAGCAGTTGCCGGCCTGGGCGGCTACCTGGCGACCGGATGCAGCGTGGTACGCGCTGCCGAATTCAGACTAGGCTTCACGTTCCACAGATAATTAGATTGTCACAAAGCTGGAGTTCGCCAGTGGCAGATTACGCTGCACTCCGGACCGTAAAGTGATGAAATAGAGCACCTACTCACCAATGTCTGCTTTCGGGTGAGGGTGCCCGACCAACGGCCGGTTTGGAGAAAATTCGTCACCGGCCGGTTATGGCCGTTATGTAGAGCTTTCCAAAACGGTCATTATGCACAGTGCCCAATTATGTGCACTTGGAGCGCGGAAACCTGCTTGCGCCCATGCTGAATGGTGGTGTCGGGCTTTGCAGGCTACACATAATTTTAGTTTTTTCGGCGGACCGAATCGTGTGTAAGATTTTGGTGTCGACGGAGCTAGCCGCAACTGGGCCAGGACGGTATTTTTCCGTTTGTCCAAGCGCACTGGGCGATGCGGCCCACAGCCTTCCTGCGAAAAAGATCGAGTCGAAATGAGAGCGTGCCCACATTTTCGCCACTTTCCGGAAATACAGACCCTCAAGTTCCCCGAAATTATGCTCAGAATATCGCTGCTCAACTCCGCAGAAAGCAAGTAACCGCGAGGCTTTCCGCTCCTTTAATAAAGTTTACTGTTCATAACTGGGCACTGTGCATAATGGCCGGTAACGGTCTTTCGTGCTTCGACCGCACTCCGTGAAATGTCGACCGTACAGACCGTAAACTTTACGATTTCTAATCGTACGAGCAGTAACAAACCGAGTGTTGACCCTGAACGCTCAGGTCCGCTTTGTCCGTAGTGTTACCCGACCTGCTTGCCATGTCGGGTAGCGAACTACCCGGCATTCACTATGTGGCAGTTATCCTGCCCTCGTTTCATTCCTGCGGAAAAGGCAGGTCGCCGGTAAGCGCGGCTTTCAGTGTTGCAGTATCTTGGTCAGGAATTGTTGCGCCCGCTCGGAACGAGGGTTGGCAAAGAATGCTTCCTTGCTATCGTCTTCGACGATGAGCCCATGGTCCATGAAGATCACCCGGTGCGCGACGCGCTTGGCGAAACCCATTTCATGCGTAACGACCATCATCGTCATGCCTTCCTTGGCCAGCAGCACCATCACGTCGAGCACCTCGCCCACCATCTCGGGGTCCAGCGCCGAGGTCGGTTCGTCGAACAGCATCACGACCGGGTCCATGGAAAGAGCCCGGGCTATCGCCACCCGCTGCTGCTGGCCGCCCGAGAGCTGGCCAGGGAACTTGTCCTTGTGCACCATCAGACCAACCCGGTCGAGCATCTTCAGTCCGCGCGTCTTCGCTTCGTCGGTGCTGCGACCGAGTACCTTGATCTGCGCCAGAGTCAGGTTCTCGGTCACCGACAGGTGCGGGAACAGCTCGAAGTTCTGAAACACCATGCCGACGTGCGAGCGCATCTTCGGCAGGTTGGTTTTCGGGTCGCCGATCGATACGCCGTTGACCACGATATCGCCTTTCTGGAACGGCTCCAGCGCGTTGACGGTCTTGATCAGCGTCGACTTGCCCGAGCCCGACGGACCGCAGACCACGACCACCTCGCCCTTGTGGATGACGGTGCTGCAATCGGTCAGCACCTGGAAGCTACCGTACCACTTGGAGACATTCCTGATTTCGATCATGGTAGCTTCGCTGGGCGAACGAACTGGCTTTTTTTCTTCTACAGTCATGGGGGCTCCGTTTAGCGAATGATCTGGATCTTCTTCTGCAGCCGGCGCACGAGCATCGACAGGCTGAAGCAGATCACGAAGTAAGTTGCTGCCGCCAGCAGGTACATCTCGACCGGCCGGTTGAAGTTCTTGCCTGCCACCTCGAATCCCTTGAGCAGGTCGTAGGCGCCGATGGCGTATACGAGGGACGTATCCTGGAACAGGATGATGGTCTGTGTCAGCAACACCGGCAGCATGTTGCGAAAGGCCTGTGGCAGCACGATCAACTGCATCGTCTGGCCGTAGGTCATTCCCACCGCATAGCCGGCGTAGACCTGGCCCTTGGGCACGCTCTGGATGCCGGCGCGCATGATCTCCGAGTAGTAGGCCGCCTCAAACACGGTGAAGGTGATGATTGCAGACAACTCGGCGCCCATCGGGCGGCCGATCAGCAAGGGGATCAGCAGGAAGAACCACAGGATCACCATCACCAGCGGAATCGAGCGCAGGGTATTGACGTAGAACGCCGCCACCAGCACCAGCGGCTTCTTGCCCGACAGGCGCATCAGCGCCAAGGCCGTGCCCAGTGCAATGCCGCCGATCATTGCCGCCAGTGTGAGCTGGATCGAGAAGATGAAGCCTTTGATAATAAAGCCGCTGACAACGTTCCAGGACAGGAAGCCGAAATCGGTTTCGAGCATCACTTGCCCCCCCCGATCATTCCCGGCACCTGGACCCGGTTCTCGATGAACAGCGCCACGCGGTTGACCGCGAACGCAGACAGGAAGTACAGCAGCGACACCGCCAGATAGATTTCGATCCCGCGCGACGTTTCTTCCTGCGCCTGCATGGCGAACATCGTCAGTTCGGAAATGCTCACCGCGAAGGCGACCGACGAATTCTTGATGATGTTCATCGACTCGCTGGTCAGCGGCGGGATGACGATCCGGAACGCCATCGGCAGCAGCACGAAGCGATAGGTCTGCGGCAGCGTCAGGCCTATCGCCAGGCCGGCGTAGCGCTGGCCTTTGGACAGGGACTCGATGCCGGCCTTGACCTGCTCGGCAATCCGCGCCGAGGTAAAGAAACCCAGCCCCAACACCACCAGCAGGAAGCTGGGCACCTGCTGCAGCGGCAAGAAGAGCGAGGGGATCACGTGATACCAGAGGAAGATCTGGACCAGCAGCGGGATATTGCGGAACAGCTCGGTCCAGGCGTTGCCAATCAAGACCAGCGTCTTGCTCGGCGTGGTACGCAGAATGCCCATCAGCGAGCCGACCACGAGCGCCACCATCAGCGCCAGCAGCGAAACCGAAATCGTCCAGCCCCAGGCCGACAACATCCACTGCAGGTAAGTGATGTCGCCGCCGCTGCCGAAGCAGCGGGGCATCACCTCGCCATCGATGGTGTTCTTGCAGAAGACCTGCCAATCCCAGTTACCCAAGGGCTTCTCCAGTTCGGACTCGACTCAAGTTCCGGGATGTGCGACAGCGGCTCAGGAGGCCACCTTCTTGGCGAACTCCTCGGCCGGCAGGTTGTTCGGGTGTTTGAGCACGTTCCTCAGTGCATCGCTCATCGGCAGGTTCACCACCGCGCCGCTGGGCACGGTGGGCTGCATGAACCACTTGTCGTAGAGCTTGAAGATCTCTCCGGACTTCACCAGATCGGCAATCGTTGCGTTGACGATCTTGAGCATGGCCGCATCGTCCTTGCGCGTCATGATGGCGATCGGCTCGACGCTCAGCACTTCGCCGACGATCTTGTAGTCCTTGGGGTTCTTGCTGCGCGCGATCAGGCCGGCCAGAAGACTGCCGTCCATCACGAAGGCGTCGGCGCGTCCGCTCTCGACCAGCAGGAAGCTGTCCGAGTGATCCTTGCCGAACAGCTCCTTGAACTCCAGGCCCTCGGCGCGCTTGTTCTTGCGCAATGTCTGGACCGAAGTGGTGCCGGTGGTGGTGGCCACCGTCTTGCCCTTGAGGTCGGCGATCGACTTGATGCTCGAATTGGCCTTGACCGCCATGCGTACCTCCTCGACAAAGGTGGTGTTGGCAAACGAGACGTCCTTCTGACGCGTGGCGTTGTTGGTGGTGGAGCCGCATTCGATGTCGATGGTGCCGTTCTGCATCAGCGGGATGCGGTTCTGCGAGGTTACCGGCTGGAACTGTACGTTGAGCTTCTTGCCGACGGCCTTCTCGATGTTCTCGATCGCCTTCTCGCAGATCGCGACGTGATAGCCGACGTACTTGGAACCGCCGAGCGTGTAGGACAGCACTCCGGACGATTCGCGAACGCCCATGGTGATGGTGCCGGAATCCTTGACCTTCTTCAATGTATCTTGCGCATACGCTACGCCGACAGCCAGCGCAGCAGCCAGAACCAGAATTGACTTCTTCAACATGGCTGAACACTCCTCAGAAACAACGAAATTGAAGAATAGAGGATAAATCAATCAAAGGGTAGAAAAATCAACGCGAAAACCGGGAATTTTTTTGACTCTGCTCGCCGCAGGCGCAGCTCAGGCGGCGGGATGTTTCGGCGGCTGGTACGGCATCAAGGC
>NZ_JAEUOI010000067.1 GCF_016790145.1 Propionivibrio sp.
CGGGGAATCTGGGTCAGTTTTTCGATTGATAACAGCGACGAGGATGATTACTGGCTGATGCTGCCCGGCGAACACGCCGAAACCGATTTCCCCTGGAATTGGCTTGGCTGGGGAGGCGCGTCGCTGGCGTTGGCACTACTGGTGGCCTGGCTGATCGTCTCGCGCGTCACCCTGCCCCTGCGCGCGCTGGCCGGCGCCGCCAAGGAGCTTGGACACGGCAGGCAACCCGCACCCATCCCGGAACGTGGCGCCATCGAGTTGCAGCAACTCACCGAAGCCTTCAACCGCATGTCGGAAGACCTGAAACGCATTGAACTTGATCGCGCCGAGGTACTTGCTGGTATCTCGCACGATCTGCGCACGCCGCTGGCACGTCTGCGTCTGGAAGCGGAAATGTCGATCGACGACGACGCAGCGCGCAGTGCAGTCATCGAAGACATCGAGCAAATGGATGCCATCATTGCCCAGTTCCTCGACTACGCGCGCGGCGACAGCGGCGAAGGGGCTGAACTCACCGACGTCAATGCATTGGTGACCCAGGTCGCCAGCACTCAGGGGCGCGCGTCAAGCACGGCACAATTTACGCTGGGTGAACTTCCACCGGCTCTGATCCACCGCCAGTCACTGACACGGGCACTCGCCAATCTGCTCGACAATGCCCGCAAGTACGGTGGCGATCAAATCGCGGTGGAAACGCGTATCGAGAATGACGAAATCCTGATCGACGTTCTCGACCGTGGCCCCGGCATACCGGCAAGTGAAATCGAACGTCTGAAGCGTCCCTTCACCCGCCTCGAAAACGCCCGTACCAATGCCAGAGGCACTGGACTCGGGCTGGCGATTGTCGAGCGCATTGCGCGCTTGCATGAGGGCCAGCTTGAATTGTTGGCGCGGGAAGGCGGCGGCATGATCGCGCGTCTGCGCCTACACTTGAAAAACTGAAGCGAGAAAAGACAAACGCCAGTTCCGGGGAACTGGCGTTTTGTTACTGCTTATACTTCTTGCTTCTAAACACCATCAATCACTGAGCGCGGCCTGGGCTGCCGCGAGTCGTGCAATTGGCACACGGAACGGCGAACAACTGACATAATCGAGTCCGGCCCGATGGAAGAAGCCAATCGAAGCCGGATCGCCGCCGTGCTCACCGCAAACGCCTAGCTTGATTCCAGGGCGCACCGAACGACCCTTTTCGACGGCCATCTTGACCAGCAGACCAACACCTTTCTGGTCGATCGACTGGAAAGGATCCTGCTCGTACATGCCGTCCTTCAGATAGGTCGGCAGGAACTTGCCAATGTCGTCACGCGAAAAGCCCAGCGTCATCTGCGTAAGATCGTTGGTACCAAAGGAGAAGAACTCGGCCTGCTTGCCGATGCTGTCGGCGACCAGCGCACCGCGCGGCGTTTCGATCATGGTACCGACTAGATAGGCAATCTCGGTGCCGCGTTCGGCAAAAACGGCAGTAGCCGTATCACGGATGACCTTGGCTTGAGCGTTGTATTCACGCACGGTGCCGACCAAAGGAACCATGATTTCGACCTTGACGTCGCTGCCCTTGGCCTTGGCGTTGAGTGCGGCTTCGATGATGGCGCGTGACTGCATTTCGGTGATTTCAGGATAGCAGATCCCGAGACGACAGCCGCGGTGTCCCATCATCGGATTCGATTCGTGCAGGTCATCGACGCGATTACTGATTTCCTCGTATGACACGCCCATTTCATTCGCCATGATGCGCTGATTGGCTTCGTCATGCGGCAGGAACTCGTGCAATGGCGGGTCGAGCAGACGGATGGTGACCGGCAGACCGTTCATTTCACGGAACAAGCCTTCGAAGTCGCCGCGCTGGATCGGCAGCAGTTTGGCCAGCGCCTTGCGACGACCGGCTTCATCAGGCGCCAGAATCATCTCGCGCACCGACTTGATGCGGTCACCCTCAAAGAACATGTGCTCGGTACGGCACAGGCCAATGCCCACGGCCCCGAAGTTACGCGCTGCCTTGGCATCTGCCGGCGTATCGGCATTGGTGCGAATGGCCAGACGCTTGTAACGGTCGGCAAGTTCCATCAGCGAACCGAAGTCGCCGGAAAGCTCGGCATCCTTGGTCGGAACCTTGCCTTCATAAACTTTGCCGGTTGAACCATCGAGAGAGACCCAGTCGCCTTCCTTATACACCGAGCCATCAACAGTCATCGTGCGTGCTTTCGGATCGACGCGAACGGAACCGGCACCGGAGACGCAACACTTGCCCATTCCACGGGCAACCACCGCCGCGTGCGAGGTCATGCCCCCCCGCGCCGTCAGAATGCCTTTGGCCACGACCATGCCGCGCAAGTCTTCGGGAGAGGTTTCCTGACGAACCAGGATCACGTCCTTGCCCTGGGCAACCCATTGCTCGGCTTCGTCAGCAAAGAAAACGATCTGGCCGGTTGCGGCGCCTGGCGAAGCGGGGAGACCGCTGGCAATCAAGCGAGCCTTCTTGATGGACTGGCCATCAAACACCGGATGCAAAAGCTCGTTGAGGCGGTCCGGATCGACACGCATCAGCGCCGTTTTTTCATCGATGAGGCCTTGCTTGAGCATTTCGACCGAGGTGCGAACCAGGGCGGCCCCCGTGCGCTTTGCCGAACGCGTCTGCAGCATCCAGAGCTTGTCTTCCTGGATGGTGAACTCGATGTCCTGCATGTCCTTGTAGTGATTTTCCAGTGCCGTTTCGGTCTTCAGCAGTTCCTTGTAGATCGTCGGCATGATTTCTTCGAGCGACGGGAACTTGCCGGCACGCTCAGCTTCGCTGACTTTTGCCAGTTCAGCCCAGCGACGCGATCCTTCAAGGGTAATCTGCTGCGGCGTACGGATGCCGGCCACCACGTCTTCGCCCTGGGCGTTGATCAGGAATTCACCATTGAAGATGTCTTCGCCTGAAGCCGCATCGCGGGTAAAGGCCACGCCAGTACCGCTGTTCTGACCGAGGTTGCCGAACACCATCGACTGAATGTTAACGGCGGTTCCCCAGGAACCCGGAATGTCGTGCATTTGACGGTAATAGACGGCACGGTCGTTGTTCCAGCTCTGGAACACGGCCATCACTGAACCCCAGAGCTGCTCCCACGGGTCGGTCGGAAATTCACGGCCGAGGCGTTCACGAATCATCGCCTTGAACTCGCTGACCATCTGTTTGAGATCATCTGCGCTTAGATCGGTATCGAGCTCAACGCCCTTCTTTTCCTTGATCTCGTCAATGATGACTTCAAAGGGATCATGATCTTCCTTTGACTCGGGTTTCAGGCCCATCACCACATCGCCGTACATCTGGACGAAACGGCGGTAGGAGTCCCAGGCGAAACGTTCGTTGCCGGATTTTTTGGCCAGACCAGCAACTGCCTCGTCATTGAGACCCAGATTGAGAATCGTGTCCATCATGCCGGGCATCGAGGCGCGCGATCCGGAGCGCACCGAGACCAGCAAGGGGTCGGCGGCATCGCCGAATTTCTTTCCCATTTCCTGTTCGAGAAAGGCCACGCCCTGTCTGACTTCGGCTTCGATCAGCTTCTGGATGCTCTCGGCACCCTGCTCGGTATAGACCGTGCAGGCATCGGTACTGATGGTGAAGCCGGGAGGCACCGAAATACCCAGACGACACATTTCTGCAAGATTGGCGCCCTTGCCACCCAGAAGATTCTTCATATCTGCTGTGCCTTCGGTCTTCGAAGAGCCAAAAACGTAAACGAATTTATTCGACATATTGACCTCACTAAAACGGAAAAATTAAAAGTCCGACGTGAACGTTTCAAGACTTTCCTGGATTATTTTCAAACTCGACAGAGAGTTGAGCGCTTGATTTGACAAACTTAACACTCTTGGCCGTTAACTATACCAAGGATCAAGGGCTCATCTTGATTTTGTTAATTCTGCAAGCTTACAGGACGGCTATGACCTGAAACCTTCAGAATTCTTTACAAGCTGATCAAACCTTCACGCCAGCCAGCAATCGGAAAGGTCATGATCAAGGCAGCGAGCTTAAACATTATGCTCGATCAACGCAATGGCGTCAGCAGAAATGCCTTCCTCCCGCCCGACCAGACCCAGGCCCTCCGCGGTTTTCGCCTTGACATTGATGCAGGTCTTGGGCACCTGCAAATCGTCGGCGATATGGGCCACCATCTGCGGGATATGCGGCGCCATTTTCGGACGCTGCGCA
>NZ_JAEUOI010000083.1 GCF_016790145.1 Propionivibrio sp.
TACAACAAGCGGTCGTGACCGCACCGGTGACGTACCGGGATGTGGTGAAAAAGGCTTGACTGTTTGCCTCACTGGCATATCATTCAATACTGCTTATTTATCCAGTACTCGCGATAACTGGAGCTAAGTGGATACCCCATACGAACATACAGTTAATGAACAGGAGGCCGCTGCCATGCTCAAACTCACCCCGCGACAACAGGAAATTCTCGATTTCATCAGGAACACCCTGGAGGTTCTCGGCGCGCCACCAACGCGGGCTGAAATCGCCAATGCCTTCGGTTTTGCTTCACACAATGCGGCTGAAGAGCATCTCAAGGCGCTGGCCAGGAAGGGGGTGATCGTTCTCGAGCCCGGCTCGGCACGCGGTATCCGGCTGGTCGAACAACTTGGACTGCCGCTGATCGGCAGCGTGGCGGCCGGCAGCCCGATCCTCGCGGTGGAAAACGTTCAGGGGCGTTATGCGCTCGATGCCAGCCTGTTCAAGCCGCGCGCTGATTTTCTGTTGCGCGTGCGCGGTCTGTCGATGATCAATGCCGGCATTCTGGATGGTGACCTGCTGGCCGTACATCGTTGCAGTGAAGCCCGCAACGGTCAGATCGTCGTCGCCCGACTCGACGACAATGTAACCGTCAAGCGCTTTCGCCAGTTCGGAAACATTGTCGAACTGATTGCCGAGAATCCCGATTTCGACCCGATCATTGTCGATACGCGTGAGCAGTCCGTGGAGATTGAAGGCATTGCCGTCGGGCTGATTCGCGGAGGTGCTGCGATGTAGGGCTGACGCTCTGCTTAGTCGGTGTATTCCTCAAGCAGGGCGCTAGTTTGAGGATGTTTGTTCTGTTTTGCGTAGAACAGGGGTGTTTTTCCATGTGCATCCTTGCTATCCGGGTCGGCACCGCTCTCGATCAGGAATTTCGAGAGCCTGGGCTGCCCGGTAGCGGCGGCAAGGTGAAGTGCGGTCTGGCCGGCATCCGATTTGATATTGATGTCCGCATTTTTCTCCAGCAACAATTCGACCTCCTGCCTGCCGCCCGATAGCACCGCTGCGTGGAGTGGTGCCATGCCGATACGGTCCCTGGCATTGATATCCGCACCACTGCCAATCAGGAGTTCGGTAGTTTTCGGGCGTCCGTAAAACGCCGCCATGTGCAGCGGCGTTCTGCCCAGCGCATCTCTGGAGTTGATTTCAGCGCCGGCTTCCAGCAGCGCCTTGATCGTCGCCAGATCGCCCTGTATAGCGGCTTTGGCGAGGGGGGATTCGGCTACCGGTGGTGCTTCACTATTGACCGGGGCGCCGACATTTTCATCCTGCCTGTTGCATGCGATGATGTTCAGCGCAAGTCCGCCAAAAGCAATCACTGCTGCCAGTCGGAAGACTTCTGCGAGGCGGTGCGTACGGCCGTCGGCGCGAAAAGTTTTGTCAAATCGTTTCATGGGTGTCCAAGTGTTGCGCTTTGTCTTTAATCAGGCGTTAATCATAAACGATTGTAAGCAGGATGACAGACGAAGCTGTTCCGGCATTCCAGCTACAGCTTTTTGGCACTTCCTGTTTTTCGGCTACAATTCGACTTTCCCGCTGCAGATATATCCATGACCAAATACGTCTTCGTCACCGGCGGTGTGGTGTCCTCCCTCGGAAAAGGTATCGCCGCCGCATCACTGGGTGCGATCCTCGAATCCCGTGGCATCAAAATCACCCACATCAAGCTTGATCCCTACATCAACGTTGATCCTGGAACGATGAGTCCGTTTCAGCACGGCGAGGTGTTCGTTACCGAGGACGGCGCCGAAACCGACCTTGATCTGGGACATTACGAGCGCTTTACCAGCGCCAAGATGAGCCGGCGCAACAACTTCACCACCGGCCAGATTTACGAGACGGTGATCAAAAAAGAACGGCGCGGCGAATATCTCGGCAAGACGGTGCAGGTCATTCCGCACATCACCGACGAGATCAAAGCGCATATCCGGCGGGGTGCCGAAGGCGCCGATGTAGCCATTGTTGAAGTCGGCGGCACCGTGGGCGACATCGAGTCGCTCCCTTTTCTCGAAGCCATTCGCCAGATTGGCTTGCAGGAGGGACGCAGCAACGCCTGCTATATGCATCTTACGCTGGTGCCCTACATCCCGACTGCGGGCGAACTGAAAACCAAGCCGACCCAGCACTCGGTGAAGGAGTTGCGCGAAATCGGTATCCAGCCCGATGTTTTGCTCTGCCGCGCTGACCGCCATATACCGGAAGACGACAAGGCGAAGATTGCACTCTTCTGCAATGTGCAGCGCGAGGCGGTGATCGAGGCGCTCGATTCCGATTCGATCTACAAGATTCCGGCCATGCTGCATGACCAGATGCTCGACGAGATCGTTTGCCACAAGCTGAACATTCTGGCCAGGGCCGCTGACCTCACGGTGTGGAAGAATCTGGTCAATGCGCTTGAACACCCGGAATACTCGATTAACATCGCATTTGTCGGAAAGTATGTTGACCTGACCGAGTCGTACAAATCGTTGACCGAAGCGCTGGTTCATGCCGGGATTTACACCCGAAGCAAGGTCAGGATCAACTACATCGACTCCGAAGAAATCGAGAGCAAGGGCTGTGATTGTTTGCAGGACATGGATGCCATTCTGGTGCCGGGTGGTTTTGGCCGGCGCGGCACCGAGGGCAAGATTGAAGCGATTCGTTACGCCCGCGAAAAAAAGGTACCGTATCTGGGCATCTGCCTCGGCATGCAGCTTGCTGTCATTGAATATGCCCGCGATGTGGCTGGCATGACAGGTGCGCATAGCACCGAGTTCGACCAGGAGTCGCCCTTTCCGGTGATCGCCCTGATTACCGAATGGCAGGATGTTTCGGGCAAGCTCGAAAGGCGCGACGAGAACTCTGATCTCGGCGGCACCATGCGCCTTGGCGGTCAGATTTGCCATCTTTCTGAAGGTACTCTGGCGCGTGAGATTTACGGCAAGGCCGATATCGTCGAACGGCACCGCCATCGTTACGAAATCAATAACAACCTGCTTGGCGCGCTTGAAGCCAAAGGCTTGATTGTGTCCGGACGGGCGCCGGTCACCCATTTGTGCGAGATGGTCGAATTGCCCAAAGCGATACATCCATGGTTTGTCGGCTGTCAGTTCCACCCGGAATTCACCTCGTCACCGCGCACCGGCCACCCGCTGTTTACCTCGTTTGTCCGTGCGGCAATCGACAGCAAGGCCTGGGCATGAGGCTGTGCGGTTTCGAGGCCGGGCTGGAGCAGCCATTGTTTCTGATTGCCGGTCCGTGCACTGCGGAGTCTTTGGCGCTTTGCGTCGATGTTGCCGGGCAGATGAAAGAAATTTGCGCCCGACTGGGCGTGCACTATATTTTCAAGGCCTCCTACGACAAGGCCAATCGAAGTTCCGGCCAGTCGGCGCGCGGACCGGGGGTCGAGGGTGGCCTGCACATTCTGGCGGAAGTCCGTCGGCAGATCGGCGTGCCGGTGCTGACCGATGTTCATGCCGAGGAAGATATCGCGTCCGTCGCGTCCGTCGTTGATGTGCTGCAGACGCCGGCCTTTTTGTGCCGGCAAACCGATTTCATTCATGCCGTGGCTGCCTGCGGCAAGCCGGTGAATATCAAGAAAGGTCAGTTCCTGGCACCGGGCGACATGAAGAATGTCGTCGCCAAGGCAAAGGAAGCCAATGGTGGAGCTGATTCCATCATGGTTTGCGAGCGTGGCGCCACATTCGGCTACAACAATCTGGTTTCCGACATGCGCAGTCTGGCCATCATGCGCGAGACCGCTTGTCCGGTCGTATTTGACGCAACGCATTCGGTGCAGTTGCCGGGCGGGCAGGGTACCATTTCCGGTGGTCAGCGCGAGTTCGTACCGGTGCTGGCGCGAGCAGCGGTGGCGGTGGGCATTGCCGGGCTGTTCATGGAAACCCATCCGTGCCCTGAAAAGGCCTTGTCCGATGGTGCCAACAGTTGGCCGCTTGATCGCATGGAAAGCCTGTTGCAAACGCTGGTCGCGCTGGATCGTCTGGTCAAGAGCACCGGTTTCGAGGAAATGCGATAATCTCAACTGTTATCTGACGCGCGACAACCTGGGAGACCAGGGTCATAGCGGTGTCGGGTCATCGATAGTTTGCAGTAATTATCTTTAAGCCAAAGGAAGATTTATGAGTTCTGTCGTTGATGTCGTTGCCCGTGAAATTCTTGATTCTCGTGGCAACCCCACGGTCGAATGCGATGTGTTACTGGAATCTGGCGTCATGGGGCGTGCCGCCGTGCCTTCCGGCGCGTCCACCGGTTCGCGCGAGGCCATTGAACTGCGTGATGGCGATGCCACGCGCTATCTTGGCAAGGGCGTCATGCAGGCCGTTGAAAACGTCAATACCGAGATCGCCGAAGCGATCATCGGCCTTGATGCGCAAGAGCAGGCGTTTATCGACCAGACGCTGATCCAGCTTGATGGTACCGAGAACAAGGCCCGTCTGGGTGCCAACGCCATGCTGGCGGTGTCGATGGCTATTGCCAAGGCCGCTGCCGAAGAATCCGGTCTGCCGCTCTATCGCTATTTCGGTGGTTCCGGCCCGATGCAGATGCCGGTGCCGATGATGAACATCATCAACGGTGGCGAGCACGCCAACAACAGTCTGGATTTCCAGGAATTCATGATCCTGCCGGTCAGCCAGAATTCCTTCCGCGAAGCACTGCGTTGTGGTGCCGAGGTCTTTCATGCGCTGAAGAAATTGCTCGACAAGAAAGGCTTTTCAACCGCGGTCGGCGACGAAGGCGGCTTTGCCCCCAATCTCGGCAGCCATGCCGAGGGATTGCAACTGGTGGTGCAGGCCATTGAAGCGGCGGGTTACTTCCCTGGCGAAGATGTGCTGATCGGCCTTGATTGCGCAGCGTCCGAATTCTACAAGGATGGAAAATACCATCTGGCCGGCGAAGGCTTACAACTCACCTCTGCGCAACTCGTTGATTATCTGGCGAATCTCGCTGATACCTTCCCGATTATTTCGATCGAGGACGGGATGGCCGAAGGCGACTGGGATGGCTGGAAGCTGCTGACCGAGCGTCTGGGCAAGAAAATCCAGATCGTCGGCGATGACGTTTTTGTAACCAATACACGAATCTTCAAGGAAGGTATCAAGCAGGGCATTGCCAATTCGATCCTGATCAAGATCAACCAGATCGGCACGCTTTCGGAAACCTTCGCCGCCATTGAAATGGCCAAACGCGCCGGTTACACCGCCGTCATTTCTCATCGCTCAGGCGAAACCGAAGACAGTACCATCGCCGACATTGCCGTCGGCATGAATGCCTTGCAGATCAAGACCGGCTCGCTGTCGCGTTCGGACCGTATCGCCAAATACAACCAGTTGCTGCGCATCGAAGAAGACCTTGGCGACACGGCCGGTTATCCCGGTCGCGAAGCGTTCTACAACCTCAAGTGAGGAATGAGGCGTGAGGAGTCAGGTGAAAAGCCGGCGCAACGTTCGTCGCCTTTCCTCCTCACCCTGATCGCTGGCTGAATTTATGCGCTGGCTCTCTGTTGTGCTGGTCGCCGTGCTTTTGCTGTTGCAGTATCCGCTGTGGCTGGGCAAGGGCGGCTGGTTGCGGGTCTGGGATGTCGACCGTCAGTTGCACGAGCAGAAAGAAGTCAACAAAAAGCTCGAAGTGCGCAATGCAGGGCTGGATGCCGAAGTACGTGATCTCAAGCAGGGATACGACGCCATCGAAGAGCGCGCGCGTTTCGAACTGGGTATGATCAAACAGGATGAGGTCTTCGTCCAGATCCCGGAAAAATCCCTGCCGGAGAAATCGATGCCGGAGAAATCGATGCCGGAGAAACTCCCCGAGAAACCTGCTTCTGAAAAAAAATAGAAATAGCAGGTTGTCGAACCCTATTCGAGTTCGATTTGTCCGGAGACAGTTGCACTGACCTGCGACTCGCCGGCTTCCATCGGCATCGGGGCCGCGTCCGCTACCATGGCTTTGGCCGCGGCACGGAACATCGGCTGAACGAATCTTCCGCTGGTATTCACCGAGAGCTGCTTGATGCGATAGGGTTTGCCCAGGGCGTCTGCAATCACCTTGGCGCGCGCCTTGAAAGCCGTGATGGCGTCAAGCATTGCTTCGTTTTCAGCCTTCTTGCGGGTTTCGGGAGAAGGTTGCAGGACTAGATTGGAGACAGCGAGCGAGGTCTGGAGTTTGCCAAGCAGTTCGGACAAAGCGGCGCTGTCGCCGGATTCCAGCGAAAGCTCCGAACGCATGCGCCACGCTTCGATCTTTCCGCCTTTCGAGTAGATCGGGTAAGTATTGGTGCCGCCGCTCTGCGTTTTTACGCCGGGGTAGGCCCTGGCGGTTTTCAGGGCGTCCGCGATCAAACTGTTGACCTGTCTGGACAACTCGCCCGGCGTTGTTCCGGTGGCTTCTGCCGAGACCGTCACATGAACCAGATCGTTGACGGCGGGGCGGCTAGTTTCGGCTGAAAGTTCAACGATCATCGGTGCTGCAAATGCCGGTACGGCGAGTATCAGGGCCAGCACGGGTAGCGTGCGCATTGATCGTAGAAGGGGTGTCATGAATTTTCCTTGTCTGGATACTCGAATCATTTCCGTTGCCTGCAGTCTATGGTTAGGTTTGATAAATTGCTCTGAAAGAAAAGCTTGCGTTTCCGTGTGGCTATTGTAGCGTGATGAAGGCTTCGATTTCTTCTAGTCAGATGCAGGAAGCTTGGTTAGAATCCGACTGCCCCTTTCGCTTTGCTGTGGATGAGTTGGTTCATTGAGGAGTCAAAATGCTGAAAGTTGGTCAGGCGGCACCGATGTTCGTCCTCCCTGATGCGGATATGGTGCCCATTGATATTGCCCAGTTTCAAGGCAAGAATAATGTCATTCTATTTTTTTACCCGAGAGATGACACACCGGGCTGTACGCTTGAAGCAACCGATTTTTCCGATCATGAGGATGAGTTTTTGCGTCACGATTGCACCGTCATCGGCATCAGCCGTGACGAGTGCATCAAGCACGCCGAGTTTCGCGACAAGCATGGTATTTCCGTTAGCCTGTTGTCGGATTCCGAGGGCGCGGCGTGCAAGCAGTATGGTGTGTGGCAGGCGAAAGAAGTTGATGGTGTCAAAAGACACGGCATCGTGCGTTCGACTTTCGTCATCGACAAACAAGGCATTCTCCGCATCGCGCTTTACGGAGTCAATGCCAAAGGCCACGCGCTGGATATTCTTCGCGTGGTGAAGGAACTCAATTCATGAATAGGCAAGTTGTAAGAAACACCGTCGTTACCCTCGACTACAGTGTAACCGACCCCGATGGTGAACTCGTCGATGCCGGTCAGGAACCGCTGGTATATCTGCACGGCGGTTACGATGATATTTTCCCGTTGATTGAAGAAGCCGTTCAGGAGAAAAGGATTGGTGAGTCGGTCGTTGTAAAAATGCAGCCGGACGATGCTTTCGGCGAGTACGATGCCGAACTGGTCCAGATTGAACCTCGTACAGGTTTCCCCGAGGAGTTGCAGGTCGGCATGCAGTTCGAGGGCGTACCGGACAGTGGTGACGAGGACGATGTCATGATCTATCGCGTTACCGAAATTGCCGATGACAAAGTGGTGCTCGACGGCAATCATCCGTTGGCCGGTATGGCCCTGGTGTTTACCTGTACGGTGACTGATGTGCGCCCGGCCAGTGCGCAGGAGATCGAGCACGGGCATATCCACGAGGGTGATTGCGAGCACGACGACTGATCGGGAAAAGTGTCCGGCAACAAGGCAGAACAATGGCCGAGTTCCTGTTCAACACCAGGTTCTGAACAATCAGTTTGTCTTGTAAGGCCGCGCTTCGAAGTGAAAGAGCGTCGGGGACTCACTGTCGATGATGACTTTCACCCACCCCATGACGGGATAGCCAAAGCTTTCGACGCGGGTGAAATTGGCGATTGGCTCTTTTTTATCAGGGTGGCGTAAGGGATGGTCAATACGATGCCAGTGCGTGTCGCCGTGCAGGAGCAGTACCTGGCCCGGGAAGGCTAGCGTTTCGCTACGCAGGACATCAAGCAGTTCGCGATAGCCATTGTGGGCAAAGCCGGCAGTGAAGTGTTTGAAGCCGGGGTTGCCTTGCATGACGATGACGATGCCTGCGGATTTTTCGCGCCGTGCCTGGGCAAATCCCTGTTTGAGCCAATCGATCACCTTCGGATTGCGCGACCGGTATTCATCGCCCGGCTCCTTGCTCACGCCAAAATTGTTGTTCGGACCGGGAACATTGAGCGATACGAAGAGTACCGGCCCCAGCCGCCAGCGAAGATGTTCCGGGAATGCAGCGGATTGCCGTTCGACCGGTATCCTGGTTTTTCCAAGGGAGAGCGGCTCGGCGAAGAAGATCTCGCGCAACTTGCCCAGGCGCTCCAGTTCAGCGTAATGACCGGCATCCAGCAGTGTGCAGTCCGTCCACTCGTTGTCGCCAGGAACGAAGATGAACGGTAGCCTGGAGGCATTGAAAAGAGCATGGCGATCAAGAAAAATCTCGTCGCTGCATCGTTCATTGCTGCGCTTGAAATCTCCGGCATGGACAATGAGCTCGAGGTGTTCGGCGCCGATGTTGTCGATCATCGAGGGCAATTCGTGCCGCTCGTAGTCGCTGTAGGGTACGTCGCCGATCAGGGCAAAGCGCCAGGTTTCGGCGTGCACGCCGAAAGCCATAAGAAAACCAAGTGCAGCCAGAAGACCTTTCAACGGTACAGCGCCTTGAGT
This sequence comes from Propionivibrio sp., assembly GCF_016790145.1. GTDB lineage: Bacteria > Pseudomonadota > Gammaproteobacteria > Burkholderiales > Rhodocyclaceae > Propionivibrio. The sequence goes on from NZ_JAEUOI010000083.1 coordinate 8,762, forward strand.
TCGTAGAGTGCGTCGAGTGCCTGCTTCGGCGTCAACTCGTTGGGGTCGATGGTGGCCAGGTGTTCCAGGACCGGATCCGGCTTCGCTTCAGCCGGCTCCGGAATCGATGCAAAGAGATCCGGCTGCAGCGGATTGATCGACGCGCGCTGCTCGAATTCACGCAATTGTCGTCGTGCCGCCTTGACCACCGATGCCGGAATGCCGGCCAGCGCGGCCACCTGGATACCGTAGCTCTGATTGGCCGGGCCTTCCTCGACGGCATGCAGGAAAACGATACGTTCGCCGTGTTCAACCGCATCGAGATGCACGTTGGCCAGATCGGAGTATTCGTTGGCGAGCAGGGTGAGCTCGAAGTAGTGCGTGGCGAACAGCGTCAGGGCGCGGTTTTTTTCGAGCAGATGGCGGCAGATGGCGAACGCCAGCGCCATGCCGTCAAAGGTCGAGGTGCCGCGCCCGACTTCATCCATCAGCACCAGGCTGTACTCGGTGGCATGGTGCAGGATGACCGCCGATTCAGTCATCTCGACCATGAAGGTCGAACGTCCGGAAGCGAGATCGTCGGAGGCGCCGATGCGCGTGAATATCTGGTCGAGCGGGCCGAGGACGACGCGCCGGGCCGGTACGAAACTGCCAACGTGCGCCATCAGGGCGATCAGCGCCGTTTGCCGCATGTAGGTCGATTTGCCGCCCATGTTCGGGCCGGTGATCAGCAACAGGCGGCGCATGTCGTCCAGCCTGGTATCGTTGGCGATGAAGGACTCGCCGCCAGCCAGTTCACCCTCGACGACCGGGTGGCGACCGCCTTCGATCAACAGTCCGGGTTCTTCGGAAAACAAGGGCCGGCTGTAATTGCGCGTCAGGGCGATATCGGCGAAACAGGCGAGCAGATCGGTATGGGCCACGGCGCGGGCGATGTGCTGCAATTGCGGCAGATCGGCCTGCAAGCTTGCAAGCAGGCCCTCGTAGAGCACCTTCTCGCGCGCCAGCGCGCGCTCCCGGGCGGACAGTGCCTTGTCTTCGAAGGCCTTGAGTTCGGGCGTGATGTAGCGCTCGGCGTTTTTCAGTGTCTGCCGGCGGCGGTAGTCATCCGGTACCCTGGCGGCGTTGGCGTTGGTAATCTCGATGTAGAAACCATGCACGCGGTTGTACTCGACCTTCAGGTTGGCTATGCCGCTACGCTCGCGTTCGCGCGCTTCGAGTCCGACGAGGAAGCTGCCACAGTTGTCGTTCAGAGCGCGCAGTTCGTCGAGATCGGCATCGAAGCCATTGGCGATGACGCCTCCGTCGCGGATCAATGCGGCGGGTTCCGGCAGAATGCTGCGTTTCAGAAGGTCAAGTACGGCAGCAGGCGTGGCCAGCTCGGCGTGTAGTTCGGCAAGCAGCGGCGCCGGCGAGGCATTCAGCGGTGCGCGCAGTTCAGCTAGCCGGTGCAGACTGTCGCGCAGGCCGGAGAGATCTCGCGGGCGAGCGCTGTAAAGCGCTATACGACCGGCAATGCGTTCGATGTCGGCAAAGCCGCGCAGCGCCAGACGCAACTCACGCAGGGATCGGCCACCGTCATCGAGCAGGATTTCGACTGCCGCATGGCGCGCTGCCGGAACGGCCGGGTCGCGGAACGGATGGTGCAGAGCATGGCGCAACAAGCGCGCGCCCATCGAGGTGATGCAGGTATCGAGCAGGCTGCACAGCGTCGGCGACGGCTGGCCGCGCAGTGTTTCGGTGAGTTCGAGGTTGCGCCGGGTCGCCGTGTCGAGACCAAGAAAAGTGCCGTCGCGTTCGACGTTGAGAGCCTGCACATGCGGCAGGGCACGAGTTTGCGTCGCCTGGGCATAGCGCAACAGGGCTCCGGCGGCAGCAATCCCCGAGCGCAAGCCCTCGGCGCCAAAACCGGAGAGCGACGCCGTGCGGAAATGCGTGCACAGCTCGCGCGTCGCGGCTTCACTGTCGAAATGCCAGTCCGGCTGGCGGGTGAGCGCGGCCTCCGGAGTGAAGGGCAACTGGAGGCTTTCGGCGATGACGATTTCAGACGGGCGGATGCGATCAAGTGTGCTTGCAAGTTTTTCGAAACTGACTTCGGATACTCGAAACTCGCCGCTCGCCAGATTGAGCCAGGCCAATCCGGTGGCTTGCCGGTTTACGGCCACGGCCAGCAGCAGAATGTCGCGTTTCTCGTCGACTAGCGCGGCGTCGGTCAGCGTACCGGGGGTGACAATGCGTGCCACGGCTCGTTCGACCGGCCCCTTGCTGGTTGCCGGGTCACCAATCTGCTCACAGATCACGACCGATTCGCCGAGTTTGACCAGGCGGGCAAGGTACTGTTCGACGGCGTGGTAGGGCACACCGGCCATCTTGATCGGCGTGCCGGCGCTTTGCCCGCGCGTGGTCAGCGTGATGTCGAGCAGGCGAGCGGCTTTCTCGGCATCATCAAAGAACAGCTCGTAAAAATCGCCCATCCGGTAAAACAGCAGCAGACCCGGATGCTGTGCCTTGAGGCGCAGGTACTGCTGCATCATTGGGGTGTGGTTTTCGAGATCATCAAGCATGTTTTTACCTGAAGACGGGTTGGCGGATGAGCCCCTCTTCTGGATCAGGCTTGCAGCGCCGGTGTGCGGTAGCCGTCGATGACTTGCAGGAGCTGCGAGAAAACCTTGGGCGTGCCGGCAATGACGTTGCCCGTTTCCAGATAGTTCTGGTTTCCGGAAAGGTCGCTGACCAGACCGCCGGCTTCCGTGATGAGCAGGCATCCGGCGGCAATATCCCAGGGCGACAGACCGAATTCCCAGAAGCCGTCGAAGCGGCCACAGGCCACGTAGGCCAGGTCGAGCGAGGCCGCACCGGGGCGGCGAATACCGGAAGTGCGTTGCGTGAGCTCCTTGAAAATGCCGATGTAGGCGTCAAAGTGGTCGAAAATGCGGTACGGGAATCCGGTGCCGAGCAGCGCGTCTTCCAGCTTCAGGCATTTGGTGACGCGAATGCGGCGTTCGTTGAGGAAGGCGCCACCGCCTTTGCTGGCCGTAAACATTTCATTGCGCGTGGTGTCGAAAACGACGGCCTGATTGGGTTGTCCCTTGTGCGTCAGACCAATGGATACGGCGTACTGAGGGAAGCCGTGGATGAAATTGGTTGTGCCGTCGAGCGGATCGATGATCCACTGATACTCGGCGCCAGCGCCTTTGCCGGCGGTGTGTCCCGACTCTTCTGCTAGAATCCCATAGTCAGGATAGGCCTCGCGCAACACCTCGATAATGGCGGCTTCAGCGGCTTTATCCACTTCCGTGACATAGTCGCTTTGCTGCTTGGTTGTTATCTTGAGGTGTTCAATATCATTCGCGGCGCGGTTGATGATCTGGCTGGCGCGGCGAGCGGCCTTGACCATGATATTCAGAGCTGGATGCATAGGTGTCTTTAACAATCCGACGGGCGGCCAGTGCTTGCTGGTTCCGCCCGGTTCGTTTGAGGAATCGCGTATTCTAATATGAACCAGACTGCAACGTTGCCTTCTCCGTCCTTGCCCGGGGATAACCGGCTCGAAAAAATCCGCATCGTGCTATCGCACACCAGCCATCCGGGCAATATCGGTGCGGTAGCGCGGGCAATGAAAACAATGGGCTTGTCGCGCCTGACTCTGGTTAATCCGAAATGTTTTCCTGACGACGAAGCCATGAGACGCGCGGTTGGGGCAGACGACATTCTGCAGCGAGCGACGGTCTGCCGTAGTCTTGATGCCGCATTGGCCGATACGGTCATTGCTTTTGCCGTTTCGGCGCGTCATCGCAACCTGGGTCCGGCGCCCAGGTCGGCGCGCGAGGCCGCCCCCGAGGTTCTGGCATTGACCGGCAGTGGCGAGGTAGCACTGGTTTTTGGCAACGAGACGGCGGGTCTGTCCAATGCCGAAGTACAGCGTTGTCAGCGAACGGTTTTCATTCCCGCCAATCCTGATTACACCTCGCTCAACCTCGCTTCGGCGGTTCAGTTGATTTGCTACGAACTGCGTATGACGGCATTTGACGGTTCTCCTCCGGTATTCACCAAGGTGATTCCCTTCGCCTCGCAGCGCGCCACCAACGACGAAGTCGAGCGTTTCCACGCGCACCTTGAGCGCGTCATGATCGCTGCCGGATTTCTCGTTCCGCAGCAACCAAAGCGGTTGATGCCCAAGCTGCGCCGTCTTTTTGCCCGTGCGGAACTTGAGCGCGACGAGATCAACATCCTGCGCGGTATCCTCGATGCCGTGGAAAAAAGGATGGGCCATTGATCCGGTGGCTATGAAGCGCCGAGCAATAATGTTGTAATAAATGTTGATAGAATCAGTCGGGTATTCTAGAATTACCCCTTCGATCATTATGGAAAACAAATTTCATGTTTAGCCGTCTGCGCGAAGATATCCGCTCGGTTTTTGAGCGCGATCCCGCTGCCCGTACCTCGTGGGAAGTGCTTACCTGCTATCCGGGCGTGCACGCGGTGATCCTGCACCGTTTGTCACACTGGCTGTGGGGTCATCAACTGCGCTGGCTGGGGCGTCTGGTTTCGCATCTTGCGAGGTTTTTTACCGGCATTGAAATCCATCCGGGTGCTACGATCGGACGCCGTTTCTTTATCGACCACGGCATGGGCGTGGTGATCGGCGAAACTGCAATCGTCGGCGACGACGTGACGCTATATCATGGCGTGACGCTCGGTGGTACCTCGTGGACCAAGGGTAGACGCCACCCAACGCTGGAAAATGGCGTCGTTATTGGCGCGGGCGCGCAAGTGCTGGGGCCGATTAGCGTCGGCACCGGGGCCAAGGTCGGTTCCAATGCCGTGGTTGTCAAGAACGTTCCGGCCGGAACCACCGCCGTAGGCAATCCGGCGCGCATCATCGACACCGAGCAAGCCCAGAAGCGCGAGGAGAAGGCCGGTCAGATGGGCTTTTCAGCGTATGCCCTGGCCGGCAATCAGGACGATCCGCTGGCCAAGGCCATTCACGGCCTGCTTGATCATGCCGTAGATACTGATCGCCGAATCGACGTACTGCTCAGGAAACTTGAAGACAGCGGGGTCAGTCTTGAAGACGAACTCGCTACGGCTGACAAGTTCGATCCTAAGTACCTGAGTAAAATAGTTGACTAATTTACGGAACTTTTCATATAGTTGACAGAACTAATCAACTATTAACCAGGAGGCACTATGCGACTGACAACCAAGGGACGTTTTGCAGTCACCGCAATGATCGATTTGGCGCTGCGCAGTAGCGATGGCCCGGTGACACTGGCTGGCATCAGCGAACGGCAGAAGATTTCGCTTTCCTATCTCGAACAATTGTTCGGCAAATTACGCCGCTACAGTCTGGTTGACAGCGTTCGCGGCCCTGGGGGCGGCTACTGTCTGGCGCGTCCGGGAGGACAGATCACCGTCGCCGACATTGTTCGTGCCGTTGATGAGCAACTTGATGCAACGCAATGCGGCGGCAAGGAAAACTGCAAGGACGAAGAGCGCTGCATGACGCATGAACTGTGGGCCACACTGAACTTGAAGATGTACGAGTATCTGACCTCTGTGACGCTGGCCGACCTTGCCGACAAGCAATTGAAGAAGGTTGGCGGCGATGTGTCGGTGCTCAAGGATGCGCGGCGCTTCAGTGTTAGTTCGCGCGCCAAGCCGATGGCCGCAGTTGCCTGAAAACCATGTTCGCTCCGGTCTATCTTGATTACAACGCGACCACACCGCTTGAACCGGCGGTTCTGGAAGCGATGCTGCCCTGGCTTTCACAGCAGTTCGGCAATGCATCGAGCCGGCATGAGTACGGTCGGGCGGCGCGGCGGGCAATCGATGAGGCACGTAGCAAGGTGGCTTCGGCAATCGGCGCCCATTCATCGGAAGTCGTATTTACCAGTGGCGGGTCGGAAGCGAACAACCTTTTCATCAAGGGCGCGGCGGCGTGCATGAAACCCGGCCTGCTGGCGGTAAGCGCGATCGAGCATCCGTGTGTGATCAAACCTTCCGAACAACTGGTCAGGCGCGGCTGGCGGCTGCAAAAGCTGGCGGTTGATAGCAACGGTCGAGTCGATGCACAGAATTACCAGACGGTTCTGACACAAAAGCCGAAGCTGGTCTCGGTGATGATCGCCAACAACGAAACCGGGGTGCTGCAGGATATTGAGACGCTGGCCGCTCAGGCCAGGGCGACGGGCGCCTGGTTTCACACCGATGCGGTGCAGGCAGTGGGTAAGGTTGCCGTCGATTTTCGCGCTTTGAACGCTGCCGGTGTTCATGCGCTGACCCTTTCGGCACACAAGATCGGCGGGCCAAAAGGCGCGGCCGCCCTGGTGCTCGATAAACGTGTCGAGCTTGAGCCATTGATTGCCGGTGGTGGTCACGAACGGGGATTGCGTTCAGGCACCGAAAACGTGGCAGCAATTGTCGGATTTGGAGTCGCCTGTGAATTGGCCGTACAACAACTGGCAACGGCGGCGCCACACCTGACCGCCTTGCGCGGATTGCTGGAAAAGGGCCTGCGTGCCATGGAAGCAACGCTGTTCTCTGCCAGTGCCGAACGCTTGCCGAATACGGTTTATTTTGCCTTGCCCAAGGTGGATGGCGAAACGCTGGTGGGTCAGCTTGATCGTGCCGGTTTTGCATTAGCCAGTGGCGCCGCGTGTTCGAGTGCCAACCCGGAGCCATCGCATGTATTGCGCGCCATGGGCGTTGCACCTGAACTGGCACGTGGCGCGGTGCGCATCAGCCTGGGTTCGGCCAGCACGGTAGGGCAAGTGAATGAATTTTTGAATACGTTACAGATAACGCTGTCAAAACTGCAGCGCCTGACCGCCATTGCGATCTAACCCTTGAACCTTATGGAGCGAAAGAAATGCTGAAACTGCCGATCTATCTCGATTATTCGGCAACCACGCCGGTTGATCCGCGCGTTGCGGAAAAAATGATTCCCTACCTTGTCGAAAAATTCGGCAACCCGGCGTCGCGTTCGCATTCCTTTGGCTGGGAGGCTGAAGCCGCAGTGGAAGAAGCGCGTGAACAGGTCGCGAAGCTGGTCAATGCCGACCCCAAGGAAATCGTCTGGACTTCAGGCGCCACCGAGTCGAACAACCTGGCGATCAAAGGGGCTGCGCACTTTTACTCGGGTAAAGGCAAGCACGTCATCACCGTCAAGACAGAGCACAAGGCGGTACTCGATACCTGCCGAGAACTTGAGCGCGAAGGTTTTGAAGTGAGCTACCTTGATGTCAAGGATGACGGCCTGCTTGATCTCGATGTATTCAAGGCTGCGCTTCGCCCGGAAACCATTCTGGTCTCGGTGATGTTGGTCAACAACGAAATCGGCGTCATCCAGCCGATCGCCGAAATCGGCGAAATCTGTCGTGCAAAAGGCATTATTTTTCACGTTGATGCGGCGCAGGCGACGGGCAAGGTACTGATCGATCTGGCTACACTCAAGGTTGATCTGATGAGTTTTTGTGCGCACAAGACTTACGGTCCGAAAGGTATCGGCGCGCTGTACGTACGTCGCAAGCCTCGCGTCCGTCTCGAGGCGCAGATGCACGGTGGCGGCCACGAACGCGGTTTCCGCTCAGGCACACTGGCAACGCACCAGATCGTCGGCATGGGCGAGGCTTTCCGACTGGCGCGTGAGGAGATGGGCGTCGAGAACGAGCGTGTCCGCATGCTGCGTGATCGACTGCTCAAGGGCTTGTCTGATATCGATCAGGTGTTTATCAATGGTGATATGGAGCAGCGCGTTCCGCATAACCTGAACATCAGCTTTGCCTACATCGAAGGTGAGTCGATGCTGATGGCGATCAAGGATCTCGCGGTGTCGTCAGGCTCGGCCTGTACGTCCGCCTCGCTTGAACCGTCTTACGTGCTGCGTGCACTGGGTCGCGAGGATGAACTGGCGCACAGCTCGATCCGCTTCACTCTCGGTCGTTTCACCACATTGGAAGAGATCGACTACGCCATCAAATTGTTGCACGAGAAGATCGGCAAGTTGCGCGAACTTTCACCGCTGTGGGAGATGGTGCAGGAAGGCGTCGATCTGAGCACGGTTCAGTGGGCAGCACATTAAATCGGTAAGGCGAAAGGAGAGAAGAGTCAGGTGTTAAGCCCGTACGATCTTCTCCTTATCCCTGACGCTTTTCTTTTCTCTGGAGATTAAAATGGCATACAGCATAAAAGTTCTTGATCACTATGAAAACCCGCGCAACGTGGGTTCCTTCGGCAAGGAAGAAGAAGGTGTGGCAACCGGCATGGTTGGCGCGCCAGCCTGCGGCGACGTGATGAAACTGCAGATCAAGGTCGGCAGGGACGGTATCATTGAGGACGCCAAATTCAAGACCTACGGCTGTGGTTCGGCCATTGCCTCGTCTTCGCTGGTCACCGAATGGGTCAAGGGCAAGACCATCGATCAGGCGCTGGGCATCAAGAATACCCAGATTGCCGAAGAACTGGCTTTGCCGCCGGTGAAGATTCACTGTTCGATTCTCGCTGAAGATGCGATCAAGGCGGCAGTGGCCGATTACAAAAAGAAGCACGCTGCATAAAGACAATTACTGAATAGAAGGAGGTTTTCAATGGCGGTTACGCTTTCCGAAAAAGCGGCGAAACACGTTGCCAGTTATCTGGTCAAGCGCGGCAAGGGAATTGGTCTGCGCCTTGGCGTGCGCACCAGTGGTTGCTCGGGCGTGGCGTACAAGCTCGAGTTTGCCGATATGGCCGATCCTGATGACATCGAATTCGAGTCACATGGCGTAAAGGTGCTGATTGATGCCAAAAGCCTGCCTTATCTTGATGGCACTGAACTCGACTACACGCGAGAGGGCTTGAGCGAGGGTTTCAAGTTCAATAATCCCAACGTCAAGGACGCCTGCGGTTGCGGGGAAAGCTTTAACGTTTGATGTTTGGCGGGGGTTGCCCCGAGCCTGCCGTACTGTTCGTTCGGTCTCGCAGGGTTTTCCTTGGGGCTTCTGCGGTCACGGTGCAGCACCCCGGTTTTGCTTTAGTCATGTGCGGGAAGACCGCCAATATCCGAATGAATTTCAACGACGACCACTTTGCTCTTTTCGAACTGCGTCGAACTTTCAGGCTCGACATTCCTCTGCTTGACCGGCGCTACCGCGAGATTCAGGCACAGGTTCATCCTGACAAGTTCGCGCAGGCCGGCGACGCCGAGCGACGACTTTCGTTGCAGTGGGCAACGCGCGCCAATGAGGCGTATCAAACGCTGAAAAATCCCTTGTCGAGGGCGCAGTATCTGTTGCGAATTGCTGGCCAGGATGTGGGTGCCGAGAATAATACCGCCATGCCAGAAGACTTTCTTCTGGAGCAGATGGAGTGGCGTGAGGCCGTTGCCGAAGCGCGTCTTGGCCGTGAGCAGGGCGAGCTTGAGCACCTGCATCTTCGCTTGAAACAGCAGATGACTGGCCGCTATGAGCAACTCGCTGTCCTGCTTGATGATCGGCACGATTATCCTTCGGCGGCCGATCTTGTTCGACGGCTGATGTTTCTCGAGAAACTACTGTTTGAAATTGACGACGCCATGGCCGCACTTGAAGCGTAAAGCAGTAAATAACCCAGGATCAAGGAATTCATGGCACTTTTGCAGATTGCTGAACCCGGAGAGTCAGCCGCGCCTCACCAGCACAAACTTGCGGTCGGTATCGATCTTGGCACCACCAATTCACTCGTGGCCACGGTTCGTAGCGGACTCTCGGTGGTTATCAGCGATGAGTTGGGGCGTCCGCTGCTTCCTTCGGTTGTGCGCTATTTCGCTGACGGCAGCAGCGAGGTTGGATACGAGGCACAGGCAAGTCAGGCAATTGACCCGCGCAATGTGATTGCTTCGGTCAAACGCTTCATGGCCCGTGGTCTCAAGGACATCGCCCATCGCGAATCGATGCCTTACGATTTCGAAGATGCCCCCGGGATGGTTCGTCTGCGCACCGTGGCGGGCGTGAAGAGTCCGGTTGAAGTATCCGCCGATATTCTCCGTACTTTGCGTTTGCGCGCTGAAGCCGCGCTGGGTGGCCAACTCGTCGGCGCGGTCATCACCGTTCCGGCCTATTTTGACGACGCCCAGCGGCAGGCGACCAAGGACGCCGCCAGGCTGGCCGGGCTTCCCGTTCTGCGTCTGCTCAACGAGCCGACGGCGGCGGCCATTGCCTATGGCCTGGATAACGCGGCCGAAGGGGTTTATGCCGTCTATGACCTGGGAGGCGGGACGTTCGATATCTCGATTCTGAATCTGTCCAGGGGCGTTTTCGAGGTCATGGCTACCGGCGGCGACTCGGCGCTGGGCGGTGACGATTTCGATCAGCGTATCTTCTGCTGGATAATCGAAGCCGCCAAACTCAAGCCCCTGTCCATCGAGGATGCCCGCCTGCTCCTGACGCGTGCCCGCGAAGCCAAGGAGTACCTGACGCCGCATGGCGTTGCGCCGATCAGCGCTCGCCTGAACAGTGGCGAAGTGGTCGATCTGAAACTGACCACCGAAATTTTTACCGAGATCTCACAAACGCTGGTCGCCAAGACTATTCAGCCGGTCAAGAAGGCGTTACGCGATGCCGGATTGTCGGTCTCCGACATCAAGGGCGTAGTCATGGTCGGCGGGGCTACGCGCATGCCGCAGGTTCAGCGCGCCGTCGGAGAATTCTTCAAGCAGGTACCCCTGAACAACCTTGATCCGGACAAGGTGGTCGCCCTTGGCGCGGCAACACAGGCTAATTTGCTTGCCGGTAACCGTGCCGCCGGTGACGACTGGCTGCTGCTCGATGTCATCCCGCTTTCGCTTGGGCTGGAAACCATGGGTGGCCTTGTAGAAAAAATCATACCGAGAAATTCAACGATTCCGGTTGCTCGCGCTCAGGAATTCACCACCTTCCGTGACGGCCAGACGGCACTGGCGGTGCATGTGGTGCAAGGCGAGCGTGAGCTTATTACCGACTGCCGTTCGCTGGCGCGCTTTGAACTGCGCGGCATTCCGCCGATGGTCGCCGGTGCGGCCCGCATCCGCGTGCGCTTCCAGGTTGATGCGGACGGTTTGCTTGCCGTTTCGGCCAGCGAACTGATTTCCGGAGTTGAAGCGAGCATCACGGTCAAGCCTGCGTACGGCCTCTCTGACGACGAGATCGCCGGCATGCTCAAGGATTCCATGGTCCATACCCGTGACGATGCGCTAAGGCGTGCGCTGAAGGAGGCTCAGGTCGAAGCGCAGCGCCTGATCGAAGCCGTAGTGTCGGCAATGAAGAGCGATGGTGATCTGCTCACGGATGAGCAACGCGTGAAACTTGAGTCATGTATCGCCGTCTTGCAGACGACGGCACTCGGCGATAATCGCCGGCACATTACCCTGGCCATGGACGATCTTGAAGCCGAGACCAAGGATTTCGCTGCACGGCGCATGAACAGATCGATCCACAACGCATTTGCTGGAAAGAGCATCAACGATCTTGAGGGTGGCCAGGATTCTTCGAAGAGCCTGGGAGAACCCGCATGACACAAATCATCGTTCTGCCGCATGTCGAGCTTTGCCCGGAGGGTGCGGTGATCGAGGCCAGGGCAGGGGAGTCCGTCTGCCAGAATCTGCTCGAAAACGGCATTGCCATCGAGCATGCCTGCGAAATGTCCTGCGCCTGTACTACGTGCCACGTGATCGTTCGCGAGGGTTTTAATGCGCTTGAACCCTCCGAGGAGCTTGAGGACGATCTGCTTGACAGAGCCTGGGGGCTGGAACCGAATTCCCGCCTGTCGTGTCAGACCATGGTAAATGCAACCCCGCTGGTGATCGAGATTCCGCGTTACTCGATCAACATGACCAAGGAAGGAAAACACTAGGAGATGCTGCGATGAAATGGACTGATGTCAACGATCTCGCCATCGAGCTTGCTGAAGTGCATCCCGAGGTCGACCCGCTGAAGATCAATTTTGTCGATCTGATGAACTGGGTTATCGCCTTGCCCGATTTTGACGACGATACCAGGCACTGCGGCGAAAAAATTCTGGAGGCGATCCAGCAAGCCTGGATTGATGAATCAACATGAAACCTGAAGAGTTCGGCGGTATTCAGCGCAATGTTCTTGGCGGGCCGCTCGGTCGATGCAGTGACAAACCACTGACCGGTTTTTTCCGTGACGGCTGCTGTAATACGAGCGAGGAAGATTTTGGCAGCCACACCCTCTGCGTCGTGCTGACCGACGAATTTCTTGAATTCTCCAGGGCACGCGGCAACGATCTGTCAACGCCGCGTCCCGAGTATGACTTCCCCGGTCTTCATGCCGGCGAACGCTGGTGCCTCTGTGCCGCCCGCTGGCGGGAAGCCTTGCACTTTGGAAAGGCCCCGCGCGTCGTGCTCAATGCCTGTAATGAAGCGTCACTGGAGATCGTCAGCCTTGACGATCTGAAGCATTTCGCGATTGATCTGAACTGAAACCCAGGGATCAACGCCGGGTCAGGCAGACAACTCAGCCGGACTTGTCAGGGCATTGATCAGGGGGCGGATAACCGAGACGCCGACCGGCTGCAAGAACTCTCTTGAAATCTTTGCCGGGCTACCCCATATGGCTTGCATACGGGGAACCCCCCGGATTTTACAGGAGAATGAAATGGCTAATATTTTGCGCTATCACCCAGTCGATGATGCGTTTGACGATCTCTTTCGCGGCTTTTTTATGCGTCCGGTACGCTTTGAAGGGCAGCAGGAAGTCCAGATCAAGGTTGAAGTCAGCGAAGATGATCAGGCTTATACCGTTCATGCCGAGATTCCCGGTGTGAAGAAAGAGGACATCCATGTAACGGTCGAAGGCAGCCAGGTATCGATCAGCGCCGAAGTCAAAAACGAAAAGGAAGTCAAGGAAGGCAGCAAGTTGCTGCGTAGCGAACGCTACTACGGCAGGGTGTCGCGTTCGTTCGCGCTGGGACAGGATGTCGATGATTCAGCGGTTGCAGCGAAGTACGTCAACGGCTTGCTGGAGTTGCATTTGCCCAAACGCGCTGTCGCGAAAACGAAGCAAATTTCAATTCAGTAGGCAGGAAATCAGCGCCTGGCGAAGTGTACAGGGCGGCGCCGTCAATCAAGTGACAGGCGTCGTCCTTCCCTTACCAGGCGTTCAAATTCTTCAGCGGCGATCGGTGGGCTGAACAGATAGCCTTGCAGTTGGTCACATCCCAGTCCCCGCAGGAAGCTCATTTGTGCCAGGGTTTCAACGCCTTCGGCGACGATTTCCTGCCGCAATTGCTTGCCCATGGTGACGATGGCCTGGGCGATGGCACAGTCGTTCTCGTCGTCAGGAACGCCGACCACAAAGCTGCGGTCGATTTTCAGCGTGGTAATCGGGAACTTTTTCAGGTAGGCGAGGCTGGAGTAACCGGTACCAAAATCATCCAGCGAGAGATTGAATCCCAACGCTACCAGTTCGTTCATGATCGGAATGACTTTTTCCGGTCCGCGCACAAGCAGGCTTTCGGTGATCTCCAGTTTGAGCAACTCGCAAGGCAAATGATGACGCTCGATCGTGGCTTGCAGCCGTTCCGGAAGTTGATTGTCAAACTGACGTGCTGAAATATTGACTGCAATCGGGATCGGTTCCAGCCCGGAATCCAGCCAGATCCGGATCTGGTGGCAGGCCTCGTCGAGTATCCAGCTCCCCAGTTCAAGGATCAGGCCGGTTTCTTCAGCCAATGGAACAAATTTGTCCGGCGGGATCATGCCGCGCTTAGGGTGATACCAGCGAATGAGCGCTTCGGCGCCAACGATTCGACCGCTACGCAGGCTGACTTTGGGCTGATAGTGCAAGATCAGTTGATGACCGCTCAATGCGTGGCGTAATTCGCCTTCGAGTTGCCATTGTTCTTTGGCGCGGAGGTTCATTTCCGGGCTGTAATACCGGAAGCCGTTTTCGTTGTTCCGCTGCACACGCTGCATTGCGATATCGGCAAAGCGTTGCAACGCGCCTGCATTGAGGCCGTCTTCCGGATAGATCGCTATGCCGATGCTGGCACCGATATGGAGGGCATGCGACCCGATCACGAAGGGTTTTTCGAGACAGGACAGCAGTTTTTTTGCCACAAGGCCACTGTGCTCACGTTTCTGGATACTGGACAGAGCCACAACAAATTCATCGGCGCCGATCCTGGCCAGCATGTCTTCCTGGCGCAGCACATTCCGCATACGCTGCCCAACCTGGCGCAATAACGCATCGCCGACTTCATGACCGAGTGAATCGTTGACTGAATTGAATCGGTTCAGGTCGATGACCAGCAGGGCACAATGATCCTTGTTACGGCGTGCCACAGCCAGCGCCTGTTCGACAAGCTGATGGAACAAGTTTCGATTGGGCAGTCCGGTCAGACTGTCGAAATTGACGATTTGCTGCATGCGTTCCTCGACGGCGCGTATGGCGCTTATATCGGAGAACATCGAGAAAGCATGCGAGACAAAACCATCGGCGTTGCGCGCGACACCGATGGAAACCGATTGCGGAAAAAGGTCGCCATTCTTTCGTCGTCCGATGATTTCACCCTGCCACGCATCTGCACCGTGCATTGCGGCATGCATTTTTGCCCGTAAATCGGTGCCGTGAACACTGGAACGCAACAGATCAGGAGTTTCGCCGATAGCTTCTCCTGCTGAATAGCCGGTAATGCGGGAGAATGCCGGGTTAACCGAGACAATACGCTCGCTGGCATCGGTAATCAGAATGCCCACTTCGCTATCTTCGATGATTCTTGCATGCAGACGATGCTTTTCCTCGGGCGAAAGTCGATCGGCAATCTCCGATAGATGGGCCTCCATGGCGACCGCTTCGTTGTTATCGTCAAGGATATGCTGCAAGGTCATATTGGCGCGAAAAGTCTCTCCGGATTTTTTGCGCCGCCGAACTTCCATCAAGGGGCTGCCGTGGTCGAGGAACAATTCAAATATTTTACTGATGTGCGCATCCGGCTCATCGGCGTAGAGAAACAGGATGTGCTGGCCAATCGCCTCGTCCGGTGTATAGCCGAACAGCATCTCTGCACCCCTGTTCCAGCCGGTCAGATAACCGAGCATGTCCATCGTGATGACCGGCTCATGCTGCCATCGATCAAGGTTTGCTGCAGGGGGTGATGTTTCTGCTGCAGTCTCGGGTCTGTCAGTCTCCAGCGAGCGCAGTGCCTGCTGCAATTCAATGAGTGTCCGCGAAAGATCCTCGCCGCCCAGATCGTGTGCCTGGGAACAAAGATCAAGGCAGCGTTGAACACGCGAATCAGGCATGAACAGCATCCTGCTGGTCAAGGATGACTCCCAGCATCCACCGATAGGCATCGAGACTGAGCAGGTTGTACTCGGCTATCGACAGGTTCAAGCCGCCCAGCAGGCCAATCAGCCGGGTTTCGTCAGCGCTTTCCGAGCATTCGACAGCCTGCAGCAGGCGCCCCAACTCGCCTTCATGGTGCAGCACTGCGCTGGCCAGTGATTCGTTCAGGTGCAGCGGGTTCAGAATCCCGGCCAAGGGTAAACCAAACAAAATTCCAAGCAGCGAGAAAATGCCGGCCATGAAAGCATATTCCTGTTCCGCGCGATCAAATCCGCCGGCTTTGGCCAGTAATTCCATGGTACGTGCGCGCACGGCTACCCGCGCCAGCAACATGGCGGAACGATAATCGTCACGGCTTGCTGCGAACAGCATCAGGTTCAGCCAGCGCTTCAATTGTTGGCGTCCAAGAATCAGGATCGCCTGCGCGAAGCTCGAAATAGTCCTGCCTACGCCCACACCCAGCGAATTGACAAGGCGTAGAAGATGGTAAGCCAGCACCGGATCCTGCCGGAAAACAGCTTCAATCTGACAGGTATCGGCATCCGTCGCTACCAGTTGCAGCAGTTTAAGCGACAATGATCGTGAGGCGGCCTGACTTCCCGACCTGGTAGCCGGCGGGGCAAGATACCAGTCACCGCTCAGCCAGTGAGCCGCAGGCGGAAGCACGGGCTTGGTCTGCTCGCTGGAGAAATGAGTCATCTCTTCCGGCGGCATCCTGCACCCCGCATCCAGCAAAGCTTTCAGCAACTCCGGGGGCATGCGCTTGGCGAGGTCAGCGCAAACAAGGCAGGGGAATGCGCTTGCAACTGCAGAAAAACTGTTTTCCTCGATCAGCAGCTGCAGGGCGTTCATGTCGCCTGCGCCAACATCAAGTTCTATTCCGCCCGGATTCAGTTTTCTATCAGCCAGTAGTTTCATGAATAACAACGGCGCTATGCTCATGACGACCCTCGATAGACTATTTTTGAAGCAGGTGCAAACCGTCTTCTGCATCTGCCAATAATTGTTTATTACTAACGGCAGCAATCGCCAGAACTCAAGGGTATTCAACGTTATTTAATCAAGGCGCCTGAGTCTCACGCCCTGAGGTTGCGTCTTCGCAACTTTAATGCACTATTGGCATGCCCTTTTCGTTCTCGATGTTTTAGAATCAGGTCAGCGCACCGTGTTGTGATCAGTATTCGCGAATGGAAAGTGCCACAGACTCCGTAGGGCGACAGCCAGAGGGGTAACTCACTGTTTAGCCGAGTGTAATTTATGCCACATCGAGTTTTAAGAGTTCCTGAGCGCGGTATGCTCGATGCCTACGAGGCGGTGCTGGCCGGACGAGGTTTTTCGGCTGATTCGGCACAGCGTGCGGCTGCCGAAAGGCTTCAGCTTCTCTACTATCAGCTGCTTTCCTTCAAGGTGGGTCGTCGCAGCGCCCTGCGTCGGGCATTTTCTCCTCCTGCCGTACCGCGCGGCGTTTATTTCTGGGGCGGCGTCGGGCGTGGCAAGAGTTTCCTGATGGATTGCTTCTACGATTCGGTGCCCTATGTGCGCAAACGACGCATTCACTTTCACGCCTTCATGCAGGATGTTCATCGCCAGTTGAATGCCTTCAAGAACGAGAGCGACCCGCTGACGAAAGTCGCCGAACGCATTGCCGCTGAATGCCGGCTGATATGTTTCGATGAGTTTCATGTCTCCGATATAGCCGACGCGATGATTCTTCGTCGCCTTCTCGACGCACTGTTTTCGCGCGGTGTGGTTTTCGTGATGACCTCGAATTACCCCCCGGACCGGCTTTATCCGAATGGTTTGCAGCGTGAGAATTTTCTGTCGACCATCGCCTTGATCAAGTCGAAAGTGGATGTGCTGGAGGTTGATTCCGGCGTCGATTATCGCTTGCGTACTCTGGAGCAGGTTGAAATCTATCATTACCCGGTCGATGCTAAGGCCGAAGCGAGAATGGCTGATTATTTCGTTGCAATGGCGGGCGGCGAAGGAATTCCAGGCAGCAGCATCGAGGTGCTTGGCCGTAGCATTCCGATCCTGCGTCAGGGCAATGACCTGATCTGGTTCGATTTCAAGTCGCTGTGTGGCGGTCCGCGCTCTCAAAATGATTATCTTGAATTGGCCCGCGCCTTTCACACGGTTCTGCTGTCCGGCATTCCGAAGATGTCTGCGAGCATGTCTTCCGAGGCGCGTCGTTTTACCTGGCTGGTGGATGTGCTTTATGACCACAAGGTCAAACTGATCGTCACGGCAGATTGTGAGGCCGAAATGCTCTATACCGAGGGTACGCAAGCCAGTGAGTTTTTCCGCACCGTCAGCCGTCTGACCGAGATGCGTTCGCGGGAGTACCTTGCTCTGCCACATCTGGCTTGAAGGTCCGGCGGGATCAGGGGCAAATTGTAGTTTGAGGAGTATTCCATGCACCGAATGCTGATTCTAGTCTGGCTTTTCTTGTCGGGACCGGCTTTTTCCCAGCAGGTGATGGAGATCATAGCGCTCAGGTATCGCATGGTCGAGCAGGTATTACCCTCGCTTCAGCCGTTGGTCGAACCGGGTGGTGCCTTGTCCGGGATGAACAACCAGTTGATTGTTCGTGCCTCGCGCAACAATATCGAACAGATCAAACAGGCGCTTTCGGCCATTGACGTTCCTACCCGCCGCTTGATGATCCGCGTCAGCCAGAACCGTGATGCCGTGAGCCGGCAACAGGGTGCCGGGCTATCGGGCAGTGTCGGTGTTGGCAACAATGTACGCATCATTCAGCCCTCAAGCAGCATCCAGGGCAGTACGAAGATTGAAGTGCGCGGCGGTGATTCGAGAGCAAATGCACAGGTCTACGATTCACGCAGTAGCCGTGACCTACAGGCCAGTCAGTCGGTGCAGGTTGTCGATGGTGGCCGGGCTTTTATCCAGATCGGGCAATCTCTGCCTTTGCCGCTGCGCCAGGTGGTGCTCGGCCCGAACGGCCTGGTGGCTACCGATAGTGTGGTCTATCGTGACATCGGTCAGGGGTTTTTTGCGGTGCCGAAGCTGGTGGGTGAAAGGGTGACGCTGGAGATCAGTCCGCAGTTTGATTCGCCTGGCGATCAGGGATACGGCAGCGTCAATACGCAACGCTTGTCGACCACGGTTTCGGGGCGTTTGGGCGAGTGGATCGAACTGGGCGGAAGCAGCCAGCAGGCATCGGGGAGTGACAGCCGAAACCTGGGCTCGGGAAGCAGCGAAATGCGCGATAACCGCAGCGTATGGCTGCGGGTTGATGAATTGCCCTGAAATTCAACCCGGGACTGCAAGTCTAAAGAATATCGGTATCCAGACAGAAGCGGTTGCGTCCGGCCTCACGGGCGTTGATGAGCAGCGATTTGCTGCGCTCGATCAGAGCCGCCGAGTTTTCCCCAGTGTATTCGGTGATGCCACCGCTAATCGTCACTTTCAGGCCGGCATTGGCAAATTCATGTGCTTCGATCAGTACGCGCAGGCGTTCGAGTCCGATCATGGCATCCTTCAGGGAGACATTGGGCAGTACCAGCAGAAACTCGTCTTCACCGATGCGTCCGGCGATATCGATTTCACGCAGGCTTTTGCCGAGCAGATTTCCGATGCCGGCCAGCACACTGTCGCCGGACGCTTGTCCTTGTTCGGCACAGAGGGGGAAATATCGGTCAATATCAACCTGTGCCAGTGTGAAAGGCGTTCCGTAGCGGCGTGCCCGGTGGATTTCGTTTTCCAGCAGGTGCATGACATATCGCTGGTTGAACAGGCCGGTCAGCGGGTCGCGAATTGAAAGTTGTTTGACCGCGCTGTGCAGGATTCTCTCAGCGTTGATGTCTTTCAGCGTCAGCAGCACCCGGCGGACGCTGCCGTTTTCAGAAAACACAGGAAGCGCATTAACACTGAGCCAGGTCGTGTGTGCATCTCCATTGCTCAGCCCCATGATGCGCTCAAGAACGGGGCGTGCTGTGCGCAGTACCGACTCAAGCGGTAGTTCGTCGGAGGAAATCGTCTGGCCGTTTTCGTTCTTCCAGATGGGGGGCGTGTTTCCCAGCAACTGGCTGGCTATTTTGTTGTTCAAGCACGGCGATGCGTCATCGGCAAACACCACCAGGCCGACGCTCAGGCTGTCGAGCAATCCCGCATAGCGCCTGATTTCTTCGTCCTCGGCGTAACACGCATTCGGCAGTGGGGAACAGTATTCCACAGCGTTCATCGGTATCAGGCTCGCTCATGATTTACCAAATACGCAAAGCGTAATGCAGAAAAACCAATGAACGAGCAAAAAACCGCCTACAGGCGAGAATTGACTGACGAACGGGTTTATGCGGCGGCCAGTGCCTGATCGAGATCGGCAAGCAGGTCGTCAATGTGCTCAATGCCGATCGACAGACGGATCATGTCTTCGGAAACACCGGCCTTGAGCATTTCGTCCGGCCCGAGTTGACGGTGGGTGGTCGATGCCGGATGGCAGGCCAGCGACTTGGAATCGCCGATGTTGACCAGTCGGGTGAACAGTTGCAGAGCATCCTGGAAGCGGCCACCACCCTCACTGCCGCCCTTGACGCCAAAGGTGAGAATGCCGGAGGCAAGCCCACCCATGTATTTTTGCACCAGGGCGTGATCCTTGTGTTCGGGCAGGCCGGCGTAATTGACCCACGAAACCTTGGCGTGACCCTTGAGGAATTCGGCGACCTGCTGGGTATTCGCGCAGATGCGGTCCATGCGCAGTGGCAGCGTTTCCAGACCCTGCAGGATCAGGAAGGCGTTGAAAGGTGAAATGGCGGCGCCCATGTTGCGCAGTGGAACGACGCGAGCACGGCCGATGAAGGCGGCCGGACCAAGGGCTTCGGTATAGACCA
Organism: Propionivibrio sp.; assembly: GCF_016790145.1. GTDB lineage: Bacteria > Pseudomonadota > Gammaproteobacteria > Burkholderiales > Rhodocyclaceae > Propionivibrio. The sequence goes on from NZ_JAEUOI010000083.1 coordinate 28,896, forward strand.
CGCCGTGGTAGGAAACGTCCGGTTCATTGAGGCGCTTGAACTTGGCCTTGTGCTCGGCCCATGGGAACTTGCCGCTGTCGACAATGATGCCGCCGATCGAGTTGCCGTGGCCCCCGATATACTTGGTCAGCGAATGCACGACGATGTCGGCACCATGCTCGAAAGGACGGCACAGATAGGGCGAGGGTACCGTGTTGTCGACGATCAGCGGGACGCCATTGCGGTGCGCGATTTCTGCGAGCTTTTCAAAATCGGTGATGTTGCCGAGCGGGTTGCCGACCGATTCGCAGTAAATCGCCTTGGTCTTGCCATCGATCTGTTTTTCAAAGGTGGCCGGGTCGCTATAGTCGGCAAAACGCACGCCAATGCCATATTGCGGCAGCGTGTGGGCAAAGAGATTATAGGTGCCGCCGTATAGCGTCGAGGCTGAAACGATGTTGTCGCCCGCTTCGGCAATGGTCATGATGGCGTAGGTAATGGCGGCCTGACCGGAAGCCAGTGCCAGACCGGCAATACCCCCTTCCATTGCGGCGACGCGCTTTTCGAGCACGTCCTGGGTCGGGTTCATGATGCGTGTGTAGATGTTGCCTGGCACCTTGAGATCGAAAAGATCGGCACCGTGCTGCGTGCTGTCGAAGGAATACGAAGTCGTCTGGTAGATCGGCACGGCCACTGCTTTGGTTGTCGGTTCGGGACTGTAGCCGGCGTGGACGGCAAGGGTTTCGAGTTTCATGGGGGGCTCCAGAACAGTGTTGGAAACAAGGTACGGATATTAGCATCTGCAATGCAAGTCAACTAAACCAGAATTCATTGAAATATTCTGCCACGGGACAAGAAAAAAGCGCCCCGCAGGGCGCTTCAGTGCAATTCCGACACCGCTTTACATGCGAGTCAGTTGCCCGTTGTTTATGCGGACGCGATCACCACGCTGCAACGCGGGTGGCTGGGCTTCCGAGAAAACGCGAATATTGCCGTCGTCGAGGCGAACGGTGATTTCATAGTGCTTCGAGCTACGCACATTCTTTTCTATCTCGTTACCGGCATAGGCACCACCAACGGCACCGACAACGGCACCGACCGTCTTGCCTCGACCGCCGCCGACCTGATTGCCCAGCAGCCCGCCGACAACGCCGCCGCCAATCGCGCCAAGCCCCGTACCTTCGCCATCCTGCTTGACCTCACGAACACTTTGTACAGTGGCACAGTCACGACAGACGCCGGAATATTGCTGTTGCTGAGGACCGTTCTCGACAATGACGCCGCTGTCGTTCATCGGGTAGTTGCCCACCGGTGTTGCGCCACGATTATTGTAGTTGGGCGGTGATTCATAGGCATAGGTGTTTTCGTCGGGTCTGGGGGTTTTTCGCGGTGGCGGCTGGCGAACCGGAGCAGCTTTTTCGGGGGCTGCGGCCTTTGCCACGGGGGCTGTCGGCGCTGCAAGGGGCGCAGGAGCAGTCGGCGCCGTGGGTGTCACAGCAGGTGGAGCAGTCGGGGCAACGGCCACCTGTGCTGTCGGTGCAGCACTGTTGGTATGGCCAGGGATCCAGCCGGCAAAGGAGGCAATAGCCGCCAGGCTGGCAATCGATACCGTGGTGGCGGCAACGATGATCATCGGGTGGGTGCTACGGGGCTGGTTTTCCATGTTTCGCCTCACTGATTTATTGATGGTGAGCGATAAACGCCGCTGTCCGGCGTTTAGCAGACGCCTGATACAAACAAATACAACTGATCACCCGGGTTATACAGGTGAAGACGCGTAAAGTATGAAACGCTTTGACTTTGATAGCAATGCACTTCCTTGTGCCGCCGCCTGCGGCGAATCACTCAGGGCGCACCCCAGGAGTACTTCTTCGTGATACGCCTGCGGCGTATCACTCAGGGCGCATCTGGGGGAAGAGGATGACGTCGCGGATGTTGGCCGAATCGGTCAGCAGCATGACCAGGCGGTCGATGCCGATGCCGCAGCCGCCGGTTGGTGGCAGGCCGTATTCGAGGGCGCGGATGTAGTCGGCATCGTAGAACATGGCTTCCTCGTCACCGGCGTCCTTGGCTTTGGCTTGCTCCAGGAAGCGTGCCGCCTGATCTTCCGGATCGTTCAGTTCGGAGAAGGCGTTGGCGATCTCGCGACCGACAATGAACAATTCAAAACGCTCGGTGATTTCCGGATTTGCATCGCTGCAACGTGCCAGCGGACTGATCTCGGCAGGATAATCGATGATGAAGGTCGGATCCCACAGATCGGCTTCGCTCGTTTCCTCGAACATCAGCAGTTGCAGGGTGCCCAGCCCCATGCCGGTCTTGACTTCGACCTTCATTGCAGCGAGTTTCTGCTTGAGCCATTCGGCATCGTTCAACTGTTCGAGCGTGTATTGGGGATGGTACTTGCGAATCGCTTCGACCATCGTCAGCCGGTCGAACGGCCTCGACAGGTCGAGCGTACGCCCCTGGTATTCGAAGATTTCGGTACCCAGCGCGTCACGCGCCGCGTGGCGCAGCAGTCCTTCGGTGAAGTCCATCAGCTTGCGGTATTCGGAGTACGCCTCGTAGAACTCCATCATGGTGAACTCGGGGTTGTGGCGCGGACTCATTCCCTCGTTGCGGAAATTGCGGTTCATTTCAAAAACCTTCTCGAAGCCGCCAACGACCAGTTTTTTCAGGTACAACTCGGGCGCGATGCGCAGGAAAAGCTCCATATCCAGCGCGTTGTGGTGCGTCTTGAAGGGACGCGCTGAGGCACCGCCGGGAATCGGGTGCATCATCGGCGTTTCGACTTCGAGGAAGCCGTGGCCCGTCATGTAGTTACGGATCGACTGGACGATCCGGCTACGAGCCGCGAAGGTAAAGCGCGACTGCTCGTTCATGATCAGGTCGAGATAACGCATGCGGTATTTCTGCTCCTGATCGGTCAGCCCGTGGAATTTCTCGGGCAGCGGGCGCAGCGATTTTGAAAGCAGACGGATATCCGAGCACTGGACGGTAAGTTCTCCAGTCTTGGTACGAAACAGGGTACCGATGGCGCCGATTATGTCGCCGATGTCCCAGCGCTTGAAGGCGGTGTAGGTTTCCTCGCCGACCTTGTCGCGCGCGACATAAAGCTGGATGCGCCCGGAGAGATCGGAAATGGTGATGAAGGAGGCCTTGCCCATGACGCGCTTGAGCATGATTCGACCGGCGACCTTGACCTCAACCGGTGCAGCCTCGAGTTCTTCGCCGGACTTGGAAGCGTAGACCTCGGCAATCTTGCCGGCGGTGTTTTCCCGCGAAAAGTCATTCGGGTAGGCCTTGCCGGTCGCACGCCATTCGGCGAGCTTGGCGCGGCGCTCGGCAATGATATGGTTTTCATCATGAACGGGATCGTTGATCGGAGGGCTGGTCTGTTCGGACATGGTCTGTCTCGCAATTAATGTGATGAAAGGTTTTAACGACGTAAGTACAGGGATCAGACGCCCTGTTTCAGGCTGGCTTCGATGAACTGGTCGAGATCGCCGTCAAGCACGCTCTGTGTATGGCCGACTTCGACGTTGGTGCGCAAATCCTTGATGCGCGACTGGTCAAGCACGTAGGAACGGATCTGGTGGCCCCAGCCGATGTCGGTCTTGGCGTCTTCGAGTTTTTGCTGATCGGCCTGGCGCTTGCGGATCTCGGCTTCGTACATGCGCGACTTCAGCATGGCCATCGCTTCGGCGCGGTTGCGATGCTGCGAACGGTCGTTCTGGCATTGCACGACGATGCCCGACGGGAGGTGTGTGATGCGCACTGCCGAGTCGGTCTTGTTGATGTGCTGGCCGCCGGCACCCGAGGCACGGTAGGTGTCAACGCGCAGATCGGCCGGGTTGATGTCGATTTCAAACGAATCGTCGATCTCAGGGTACACGAAGATCGAGCAAAAGCTGGTATGACGACGGGCATTCGAATCGAATGGCGATTTGCGTACCAGGCGATGGATCCCGGTTTCAGAGCGTAACATGCCAAAGCAGTAGTCACCGGAGAGTTTGATCGTTGCCGTCTTGATGCCGGCGACGTCGCCCTCGGATTCTTCGAGAACGTCGACGCTGTAGCCCTTGCGCTCGCCGTACTTGATGTACATGCGCAGCAACATCGACGCCCAGTCCTGAGCCTCGGTACCGCCGGCACCGGCTTGTATGTCGATGAAGCAGTTGAGCGGGTCGGCCGGGTTGTTGAACATGCGGCGGAATTCAAGCCTGGCGACTTCCTTTTCGATTCCGTCGACATCGGCGGCAACCGCATTCAGCGTATCGTCATCGCTCTCTTCCCTGGCCATCTCGAAAAGCTCGCCGGCATCCTTGAGGCCTTCGCCTACGCGGTCGAGAGTCAGGACAACGTTTTCCAGTGATTTCTTTTCCTTGCTGAGTTCCTGTGCGCGATCCGCGTTGTCCCAGACTTTCGGGTCTTCGAGTTCGCGGGAAACGGCGCTTAACTGATCAAACTTCTGATCGTAGTCAAAGATACCTCCGCAACTCGATGGCCCGCTGAGCGAGGTCGACGAGTCGGTTTGCGATGATATTGAGTTGCTCGGCTTCCATGATTGTTCCGACCACTGAAATAAACCGCTCATTATATACGCAGCAAGGCCAGGTCTTGAAGGCTACAGCGTTCGCCCGTTCGCCGGCTTCCAGGTTTTATGGAGCCTGCAATTTGCTGGATGAATGCACAGTATGGCTATTTCAAGCGTCCGTAGTAGCCTTTGCGCATTGATTCCTTCCGACCGATATCCATCATGGCACGAAAAAAATCCGTCTGGCTTCCGCAAATTGGCACCGTTGCGAGCTACATTGGCCGTGCCGGCAAACTGGCGCGTGGCGGTTACAACGTCCGGGTGGTGGCCGAAACCTGTGCCGATCGCATGCTGGTGGAAGCCATCGGACGCAGCGGTTTGCCGATAAGATTTACGGTCAAGCGTGAAAACCTTGCTCCGCTGCAGCCGGGATTGTTCGATTAAGCTTATTCAACAAGGGAAATAAGCCCTGTGCTCACCATTCAGGGCTTTCTTCAGCGGCGGCGGAGGCGATGGATTCAGGCGTGCGGGGAATCAAACCGGCGAGGAATTTACGTTTAGCCGAGGCCTTGAGTTGCTTGATCCGGTATTCGGCCTTCGCTGCGTTGGAGTGGTCCGGGTATTCAATGCTGGCGAGCAGTCGGGCCGGCGGGTGGGCGCGCGTATAGCGGGCGCCCTTGCCGCTGGCGTGCTCGGCGTAGCGCGCAGCAACGTCGATGGCGATGCCGGTGTAGATACTGCCGTCCAGGCATTCGATCAGATAAAGGAACCACGAGGTTTGCCGGGGTGCGCTGGCATCTTCAGTGACTGATGAATTCGCCTGCACCTTGATCATTTGAAGGCTTTTGCGCAGTTGCTCAGCTTTCGCTGGCCAGTTCGCCACCCAACGCTTCGAGCAGATCATCGAGCAGGCGCGCGACCTCGCCGGTCATCAAGGTGAAATCGATGTCGAAACGTTCGTCCTCATTTTCCGCCTGTCCATCGGCTTCTTCCTTGAGAATGTCCAAAAAGCCGAGGCGCTTGATCTGCAGGTTTTCATTGAGCACAAAGGAGATACGCTCACCCCAGGTCAGCGCCAGTCGTGTCACGATCTTGCCGGCCGCAATATGCTGGCGGATTTCCTCGCCTTCCAGCGTGTGCTTGACGTAGCGCACCGTCGCCTTTTCAGCCGAACGCAATTCCAGATCCTGGTCGATGGTGAATCCACCCGGCGCCTCGCCATCGGCTACCCAGCCGGTCATCGCCGCCGAAGGCGATTGCGTTGTCTTGAGCAGCCTGACCGGCAGGCTGTCGACCGCTTTGCGCAGATGTTCGAGAAACTCCTCGGCCCTGGCCGGCGCTGCGGCATCAATGACCAGCCAGCCGTTGACCGGATCGATCCAGCCAAAGGTGGTGCGGCGGCGAATGAAGGCACGCGGCAGCAGTTCGCTGGTCATCGCATCGCGGAGTTCACGCATCTCCTTGCGACCAACGCGACGGCCTTCGTTCTCCTCGATCGCTGTCGCCCGCTCGTCGGCAAATTGCCTGACCACCGAGGCCGGCAGCAGCTTTTCCTCGATACCCAGCGCCAGCAGCCACTGCCGGTTGACGGCATGGACGAGCGTGCCAGCGGCGCACGGCGGAACCCAGCCGATGCTCCGCGAATCGCCTGCGCTGCAGGGAGGCAGGGTCAGCGTGGATAGCTGTTCTTCAAGTTTGCCGGCATTGCCGGCCCAGCTTTTTGGCAGACGGTAGATCTGGAGGTTTCTGAACCACATGGGGCAGACTCAAAAAAGAGAGGGATTATAGGGCTGAATGCCGTGCTTAATGGATCGTTTTCTTACTTCCAGAGCACTTGATTTATTGCGAGTGTTGAATGTGGGCTGTCGTGTAGTTCATAATGTCGGTATGAATGATCCACAACCTATTGATCCGCGTCGCCGGATTCGAGAACTTCTTGCCATCCCGGAGCGGGATCGCACCGATGAGCAGTGGGATGAACTGAACGAACTCGAAATCCGTACGGCCCCTGGAAACCGTGAGTCAGACCGAACGCCGGAGCGGCCGTCGGATATGCGTCCGGGCATTTCCGGACAGGGTCGTCGCCCTGAACGCAACAAGGGGGTAAATAACAATAGCCCGCGGCCGGATGGTCGGCCACAGGAAGGAAGGCTCGATGGTCGTCCGCCCAAACGACAACATCGGCGCCCTAAACGTCCGCTCGAGACCCCCGGAAATAGCTGATGGCTTGACACCTTGACAAAACCTGAGTTCGAAAAGCTCGGGTTTTTTATGGATAGTGATCGTATTGTTGTGTGCAAAGATATTCAGTTCAGGCGAAATACGAGCGGGATGCGAACCCAGGCTTCGACAGCCTGTTCACCCCGGCGGGCAGGGACGAAACGCCAGCCGCGCACGGCGTCCATGGCCGCCGTGTCAAGGGCGGTATCGCCGGAACTGGTCGCCAGCTTGAGTTCCCTGGCCTCGCCCCCCACACCCACCCGGGCATCGATGAAAACCGCTCCCTCGATACCCCTTCGGCGTGCCGAGGCCGGGTAGGGCGGCGGCGGATTGGCGAGGTAGGCGGCATTGAAACGGGGCGGCTCGAACACGGCCGGCCCAGTGGCTGCGGCTACGACCCCGGATGCCTGAGCGGATGGCAACGCTTCAGGCGCAGCGACAGGCGGCGCTGAGGTAGTGAACGATGACGTGGGGGCGGCCACCGCCAGCACCGCCGGTCGCCGTGGGGCCGGCAGGGGAACGGCTGGTTTCGGAGCGGCGGCTACTGCCCGCGGCTCGGGTGCGACTGGAGCCATTTCCGGCAATCCCGCCACGGGCCCCTGCAGAGTGGCTACGATGACCGGTAAGGGTGGCGGCGTCCATGGCCTGGGATACAGTGCCGCCACCGCCGCCACATGGACGGCAATGGAAGCAAGGAGGGCGTAGCGTAGCAGGCGATCCATCAACGGCAGGTTCAGAAGCGATGTGACAAGGTGAGGCGGAAGGTGCGCGGTTCGCTGGGGTGAATGTGGCGGTCGAACACCGGTGCAATTTCGTTGGGTAACTGCGAATCGTACCAGTATTCGATGTCGTTCACCTCGCGGTCGAATAAATTGTAGACGTCAATCCACACCCGGGTCTGCTTGTCGATCTTGTAGCCGAGGCGCATGTTGGTTAGCGACGAACTGGATGAGCGCACGGAATTGTCCTCGATCAGTGGCCGCGAGCCAAAGTAGCGCAGGCGAACCGAGCCGAACCAGGGGCCGAGGTGGTCGACGGTGACACCGAGATTAGCCGTGGCCATCACGGCGCCCGGGATGTAATTGCCGTCCACGCTGTTTTCGCTGAAACGCGCATGCGACCAGGCCAGATCGGCGTCGAAGGCCAGCCAGTCAATCGGTACGTAGAAGTTGGTCCATTCAACGCCATAGCGGCGTGACGGGCGCGAAGGCTCGGTGGTCCCGGCATCGCCGACGAACAGCAGTTCGGAATCCATATTCAGTTGCCACAGGGCCAGTGTCGTCTGCCAGCCCTTGAGCGGTTCGCTGCGCACGCCGATTTCGTAACCCGTGGTGCGCACCAGGGGGTTGACCGAATCGACAGGTGTGACGCCATCGGCCGGATCAAGCTTGATGGTTGTTCCACGGGCGTCGTTGGAATGGAAACCCTGGCCATAATTCAGATAGAGTTCAGTTCTTCGCCACGGTCCAAGAATCAGGGAAAATTTCGGCGACAGCATCTGGTCGCTGGCCTTGCCGGAGTTGGCGGCAAGGCTGGAATCGACATCGAAACGGTAGGTATCGCCACGCAGGCCGAGGATGGAACGTAGCCACGGCGTCCAGCGGGTTTCGTTCTGTGCCCAGAGGGCCAGGTTCTTCTGGGTAACATCGTCTTCGCGTACGGTGCTCAGCGTGTTTCGCGCCTGGGTGTTGTAAAGTCCTACCGGCCGCAGACGGTCGATACGCCCGTAGACGCCAAAGGAATTTTCCACCGGCAAGCCGCCCCAGTTGGCAAAGAGCGAATGCGAAGCGGCAAAACCGGCATTCTTACGGCGCTCGGACTGCTTGAACTGATCCCCCGTGTTGCAGGTGCCGCTGTTGGCAAAGTCGTTCAGGCAATACTGGAAGTTGGACCACAGATCGAGGTCTGATTTTACCCACCAGGCATTGGCCTTGCTATGGCTGTCCTGTCCGCGCGCCGCCCATTCGCCGGAGAGGCTGTAACGGTGCGTCTCGCCGCCGGTAGTCCGGTCGAGGGTACCAAAACGATCGATCAGGCCGCTGTCGATGGCCCGTTCGGCCACCTGGTCGGTGGAGGTCCACTGGCCGCGATAGGCCATGGCGGTTACGGCGAAACCGTCATTGCGGTTGCCCTGACTGTAGCTCAGCACACCGTTGAGCTTGCGATAGTTCTCATCGACGACCCACGGGCCGTCGTTGTGAAACCATTCGAGGGCATAAAGCAGCCGACCGCTGCCGACTTCCGGTGATCCCGCGAGCAAAGCGCGGGCGTATCCGTTCTGACCCACGGTCGCCAGGGCAAGGATTCCATCGATCTGGCGGAAGTAGTCAATACGGGCGCTTCCGGCCGACGCGAAGTCGCCCTCTTCTGCGAAGTACGGTCCTTTGCGGAACGCCATGCGCTCGACCAGTTCGGGAATCAGGAAGTTGAGATCGGTATAGCCCTGGCCATGGGCGTGCGAGGGCATATTGACCGGCATGCCGCCGACAAAGGTAGCGAAATCGGTCCCGTGGTCGAGGTTGAAGCCGCGCAGGAAATACTGGTTGGCCTTCCCGTCTCCGGCGTGCTGGGTAACCATCATTCCCGGCACCATTTCCAGCACCTCCCCCGGACGCAGGATGGCTACTGCCCCGATGCGCTGGCTGGAAACCACGCCCTCGCTCCCGGAAGCAGCAGCCCCCAGCAGATTCTCACTCTGGGCGCGGACCTCGATCGGTGAAAGCAATTGCAGATCTTCCGCTACCGCATGATCCGGCATTAAAACCGCCAGACCCACGGCAAATGACAGCCATCCTGAATTCAGACACCTCTTCATGACTCCTCCTTAGTAGTATGAATATTATTAGAATAATCTTACCTGGCCAGGAAAAAAATGCCGGCGAACCGGCATTGCCTGCAGTTTCTTTTTGAATTGGTAGCCGTCGTTTGGGGCAGGCATTGTTCTAAACATCCCAGGCAACCCTGGTCTTGGTGGCCAAATGCATCAAAGCGCCTTTAATAGACGGACTGGAACGGCCATTGTCATGGCTTGGAACGCCACAGTTCGCCGGATGCCTGAATTGAACATGGTGCCTGTTAGCAAAAACAGCAGGGTCAACAACGCTTGCGTTCGCCAGTCGTTGGCGAGGGTTTCAGTAAAATAGTGTGAACATAATAATAGTTATCATACATCCAGCTCTTGCAGATGAACAAAACTATTCATATATTTTGCCGAGAAGGCTTGTCGAGTAATTCAATGACTTACGAAAAGACCTACTCAGCAGGCCGGGCGGTAGTGAATATGTGCTTCACCCGCCTCGTCATGGGCGTGGTGGTGTTCGGCCTGCAGCGCGATTAAATTCAGATGCCCATGACGTACGCCGCTTTCCGCAATCAGGGAATCGGCAAAACGCCGGACATCGGCGGTCAGGCCTTTCAGAATGACTGTTTCCAGGCAGTTTTCGTGGTCGAGATGGCTGTGCATGGCCGCCACCGTCAGATCGTGATGATCGTGCTGCAAACCCATCAGCCGCTCGGCCAGTTCGCGTTCGTGATGGTTATAGACATACGAGAGATTGGCAACGCAATGACCGGCTGGCGGGTCGCGCTGGCGGTCTCTCTCAATGGCGCCACGGATCAGGTCACGCACCGCCTCCGAGCGGTTGCTGTAACCGCGTGCGGCGATCAGCTCGTCAAACTGCCTGGCCAGAGTATCGTCAAGCGAAATCGTGAAGCGTTCCATGCCACTTTCCCCCTGAAAAAAAGCCGCCTGGCGGGCGACAGCGCTAGTCCCAGATAGCTGATGCTGATATTTCGAGAGCAACAAATATCTATCGTAAAGGCAAGCTAGTACAGCGAGTGCATTGAATCAAGTCGCTGACTCGCCCGCAAGCCAAAGGCATTTCCCCCGGCTTTCCTTCTGGATTTCCGCAAGCAGGATCTCATGCTGGGCTAGTTCATCTGCACTGGCGCGCATCACGAGTTGCGACCTGCGCTGGCCGCCGTTGTTCGCTTGTTCAGCGCTTTCGGTCTGGCCGAAGTTATTGTTGACGAGTTCCATGATCAGGCTTTCCTGACCCCGCGTCATCGCCATATAAACTTCGGCAAGAATCTCGGCATCGAGCAAGGCACCGTGCAGGGTACGGTGCGAGTTGTCGACCGCGTAGCGTTCGCAGAGGGCATTGAGGTTGTTCTTCTTGCCGGGATGCAGATCCTTGGCCATGCGCAAGGTGTCGTGTATGCCATGACACACGGTGTCAAGCGGTGCCAGGTCGAGCCGGGCGAGTTCGGCATTCAGAAAGCCGACATCGAAAGCGGCGTTGTGGATGATCAGTTCGGCGCCACGAACGAAATCGAGAAATTCAGCAGCAATATCGGCGAAGCGGGGCTTGTCCTGGAGAAATTCGAGGCTGATGCCGTGTACCGAGAGCGCACCGGCGTCGATCTCACGCTCCGGGTTGAGATAGCAATGAAAGTGCCGATCGGTCAGGCGCCGGTTGCGCATTTCGACACAGCCGATTTCGATGATGCGGTGTCCGAGCTTGTGTTCAAGGCCGGTAGTTTCGGTATCGAGGAATATCTGGCGCATGTCGGTTATTTCAGGTTCAAGGTTTTAATTGTGTGCATTCCTGCGCGCGCTCAGTAACTCATCGATGCCGCGATTGGCCAGCCTGTCGGCGCGTTCATTGCCGGGATGTCCGGCGTGTCCTTTGACCCATATCCACTTGATTTCATGTTGCCGGGCAAGGCTGTCAAGGTGTTGCCAAAGATCTGTGTTCTTGACTGGCTTTTTGTCGGCAGTGCGCCAGCCATTGCGTTTCCAGTTATGAATCCACTCGCTGATGCCTTTTTGCACGTATTGCGAGTCGGTGTGCACGAGTACCGTGCTTGGATGCTTCAACGCTTCGAGCGCGCGGATGACAGCGGTCAGTTCCATCCGGTTGTTGGTGGTGTCCGCTTCGCCGCCCCAGAGTTCCTTCTCAAGCGTACCGGTCTGCAGGAGAACGCCCCAGCCGCCCGGGCCGGGGTTGCCGCGACAGCCGCCGTCGGCGTAGATATTCAGGCTGGTATCATTGGTCACGTTGTTTGAATTCCTTTTGGGTCAGGGCCGCGAGCGCCTTGCGCGGCAGCTTTTCCTGGCTCCAGGGCGGCAGGATGAGGCGCATGCCGCGCACTCGTTTGACAGCGCGCAGGAGATAGACGCCGCCGGCAAAACTCCACCAGCGGTCGCCGGCAGCTTCCATGAAATGCCAGCGCTTGAGCCAGCGCTCCTGTTCACAGGGTGGAGCGTAGCAGCCAAAATTGCCGCGATCAACTTCGAAGCTGAGCAATTGCAGCCAGTCCTTGAGGCGCAGTACCGAGATGTAGTTGCCATTAATCGGGAACGCATCGGGGCGGTTGGGCAGACGTCGGCGCAAGCCCCAAAGCGAATGCGGGTTGAAGCCGGTAATCAGCAGTTGCCCGTCCGGGATCAGCACGCGCTCGACTTCACGTAGAATCTGGTGCGGATCGTCGTGGAATTCCAGGATGTGAGGCATTACGACCAGATCGATGCTGTTCGCCGAGAAAGGCAATTCCCTCAGGTCGCAGAGGACATCGACGGCTCCCGATTCGCCGGCAAGCTGGCGCAGGGGTATGCGGTTCTGCGCGAGCAGATCGAATTTCGGCAAGCCAAGCTGGAGCGCATTGTAGCCGAACAGATCGGCAACCATGACGTCGATCCTGGCCTGTTCCCAGGCCATCACATAGTGCCCTTGCGGCGAGTCCAGCCAGTTATCGATCCCGGGAATTGACATTATCCGCAGTTCATCCACAATCAGGCCATGTTTGACGTCATCAGAATTCCAGCTTTCAAGGATAACTACATCTGGCTGCTGCGCAAGGGTGCATCAGCGCTTGTGGTTGACCCCGGCGATGCCTGCCCCGTACTCGAGGTTCTTGCGCGGGATGGTTTGACGTTGGAGTCTATCCTTATCACGCATCACCATGCCGATCATCAGGGCGGCGTGGCGGGTTTGCTGTCCCATTTTCCGGCCAGGGTATTCGGCCCGGCGGCTGAGTCTATCACAGCCCTTACGCAGCCTTTGCACGGGGGAGAAACGATCCGCCTGGAATTTCTGGGCGTCGAGTTCAGGATTATCGCCGTTCCCGGACATACGCTGGGTCACATTGCCTACTATGGTTCCGGGTCCTTGTTTTGCGGCGACACGCTGTTTGGTGCCGGCTGCGGGCGGCTGTTTGAGGGATCGCCGGCCCAGATGCACGATTCCTTGACGCGACTGGCGGCCTTGCCCGATCTGACTGCCGTTTATTGCGCGCACGAATACACCGAAGCCAACTTGCGTTTTGCACTGGCCGTCGAACCCGGCAACAGCGATTTACGTAAGCGGGTCGATGAAGTGGCTGTGGCGCGCGCCAGGGGATGGGCGACAGTTCCTTCGACGATTGCGCTTGAAAAGGCGACGAATCCTTTTTTACGCTGTAGCGAACCTGAAATTGTCGCCTCAGCTCAGCGCAGGGTCGCGCAGGCGAAAAATGCTCTTGAAGTATTCACCGTGTTGCGCGAGTGGAAAAACGGCTTCTGAGCGCCTGAGAAGGATAAAAAATCCACCGCAAAGATGCAAAGGTGGAAAGAAATCGCAAAGTTAACACATTGTTTGCAAAAGAATTCTTTGCTTTACCTTTGCCACTTTGCGCCTCTGCGGTGGAGTTTAAACCATTTTTTATCACAAGCGCTCAGTTGTCCTGTGGGTCAAGCGAGCTCGTTTCGCAAACACGGTTTCGTCCCTCGTTCTTTGCCTTGAGAAGAGCCAGTTCAGCGGCAGCGACGATGTCCTGGGGATCGGTTTCCGGCATCGCCACGGCGGAAGCGACGCCGAAACTCGCTGTTAAATGCGCAAATGGTGTTCCGGGGTGGGCAATAGCCAACTGGCTGATGGCCTGCCGCATCTGCTCGGCAACAAACCTGGCGCCGTTAAGTGTGGTTCCCGGCAGAACGGCTACAAATTCCTCGCCGCCGTAGCGGGCGAGCAGATCGCCTCCACGATCCATGGTACCGGTCAAGGTCTGTGCGAGCTGACACAAGCGCTCGTCACCGCTCTGGGGTCCGTAGCTTTCGTTGTACAGCTTGAAGAAGTCGATGTCGCACATGACAATCGACAGTTCCTCGCCCTGGCGCATGGCGCGACGCCATTCGCGTAACAACACTTCGCCAAAGTGACGGCGATTGGCGATGCCGGTGAGACCATCGAGCGAGGTCAGCCGCTTCAGTTCCTGGTTGGCGCTGTCGAGTTTTCGGGTTAGTGCAAGCAGGTACTGGCGCATCTGGATAGTGCGCTGCATGGCACGAATCTTGGTTGAGAGAACGACTTCGCTGATCGGCTTGAGGAGAAAATCGTCGCCGCCTGCGGCAATACTCATCTCGATGTCTTTGTCTTTATCCTTGCTCAGGGGAAGCATGAAAAAAATTGGTGTCCAGTCTCCCGACGTCTCAAGCTGGCGAATCTGGCGGGCCACTTCGCAGCCCTCGAGGTCCGGCATGATGATGTCAAGCAGGATCAGATCCGGGCGTTCGGACTGAAACAGATCCAAGCCGTTAGCGGCGGTTTCGGCCGCAATGGGGGTAATGCCAATCGTTCGAATTTGCTCGCAAATAAGCTGCAGAGTGGCTTTATTATCCTCGATGACAAGCGCTTTCATCCTGATCCCAAAAGGAAAATTATGCGTCGATCTCCATTCTAGCCTGATTGGATGGATTGAGCATCCGGATAATTCGCTCACCGCTGGGGCGGGTTTCAAAGCATTTATTTAAAGCCTCTCAGTTGCCGGTTCGAAAATCGAGTGTTCGTGATAAATTCATGCTTTCGAAACATAATTACGGCGCGATATCATGATCGACAGTGCGAAACTTCAGACGGTTCTTCATTCCCAAAAAACAAAAAAATACGCATGGCGCTTCGTTATTGCGTTTTTTGTTATCGGCGTGCTCGGTTTCTTTGTCCTGCCGCCGCTGGTCAAATCGATGCTGCTTGAGCAGCTTGGCAAGGCCTTGCACCGACCTGTAACGGTCAATAGCGTCAGCATCAACCCCTACGCCCTGTCGGTGACCCTGGAGGGCGTCAGCATTCAGGAACGGGAAGGCGGCGATACTTTTGCCAGTTTCGACAGTCTGTATCTGAACCTTGAATCGACGTCCATTTTCCGCTTCGGTCCGGTCTTTGGAGAAGTTCGTCTGGAAAACCCCAAACTCAGGATCGTTCGTTTGCCGGACAACCGCTACAACTTCTCCGACCTGCTTGACGAGTTCATGGCCAGGCCCCGAAATGACGATCCGACCCCGCCTTTTTCGCTCAACAACATTCAGATTACGGGGGGAGTGATCGAGTTCGACGATCGACCACTCGACGAAAAACATGTCATCAGCGACATCAACCTGACGCTGCCTTTTGTTTCGAGCATGGCGTATGCCACCGACAGCTTCGTTGAACCGTCATTCTCGGCGCTCGTCAATGGGGCGCCACTGCATATCAAAGGCAGGAGCAAGCCTTTCGCCGACACGCTGGAGAGCGAACTCGCCCTTGATCTGAGCGATCTGCAGTTAGCCAAGTATCTGGATTACATTCCCTTCGATTTGCCGATCAAAGTTCAGTCCGGTGCGCTGAACACCAATCTCAAGCTTACATTTCTTCAGCAAAAGGACAAGCCTTCGACACTGCTTGTGTCTGGCACGACGGCCATCGCCAGCCTGGATGTCAAGGATACTTCAGGCTTCCCTCTGTTATCGCTCAAGCAGCTTGACCTGGTCATCGGCTCAGCCGACCTGCTCGGCCGCAAGTTCGTCATCGAGCGTATTGCCGTCGATTCGCCGGAGATTCATGCCCGCGTCAGCCGGCAGGGTACGATCAACTGGATCGAGTTCTTCCGCAAGGAACTGAAGCCCGGAAAACCGATGGCGCAAGCCGTCGAAAAGTCGGCACCTGCAATTCCTGTCGAATGGTCGCTGGGCGAAGCGAAGGTCAGCGGTGGCGCACTGCGCTGGCTCGACGAGTCGCACGGCAAGCCATTCAATGCCAGCCTCGAAGCCCTTGAACTGGATCTGCACAAGCTCGACAGCAAAGGTGAAACAGCGGCGGATTTTGATGCGTCCTGGCGGATGATTGCCGAGGAGTGGCTGAAGGTCGAAAGCCACACCATCAAGGGCGGAAAGCTTGATCTGGCCCGGCATGAGGTGCGGGTCGGCGACGCGCTGTCACGAGGAGTGCGCGTCCTGATCCGGCGCACGGCAGAGGGCAAGATCGAATGGCTACAGACGCCGGCACTGCGCGTCCTTGAGGCGTCGCAGACAGAGACCTCGGCGCCCTGGAAGATCACGGTGGACAAGTATGTCGGCGAAGATTTCGGTGTTCGTTTTGAAGACCGGGCCGTTTCCCCGGCGGCGACGCAGACGATCGATGGCTTCGGTATTGAAATGGAAAACCTGTCGACCGAGCCAGGACAGACAGCCAAACTGGCGGCTCGTTTCAAGCACAATAAAAAGGGCGAAGTCAGCCTGGATGGAACGCTAAAACTCTTTCCGCTCAATGCCGACCTGAATCTGGATATCAAGTCGCTTGAGTTGCTGCCGCTGCAAGCGTATTTCACCGAGAAGCTGAACATTTCAGTGACCCGCGGACAGGTGACGATGAATGGCAATGTGCAGGTGCGTCAGGAAATATCCGGCAAGAAGACCGATGCGCAGGTCCTGGCCGGAGGCTTCACCGGGCAGGCCACCATTGGCGACTTCTACGCCGTGGACAAGCTGAACTCGGCGGATTTTCTGCGCTGGAAGTCACTCTTCTTCGGCAAGGTCGATGCGCGCCTGAATCCCAACTCGCTTTCGATAGGCGAGATCGCACTTACCGATTTTTTTGCGCGTGTCATTGTCAGCCCGGAAGGCAAGCTCAACCTGCTGCAGATCGTGCGCAAGGAGGATGCTCCAGCCGTTGCCGTGGTTCCGCAGTCGGCTGAATCGGGAGAGACGCAAGGCGCAGCGCCGGCGACCGAGTCGGGTTCCGGCAAGGCCGTTGCGCCGGTCAATCCGGTGGCTGGGGCCGCTCCGGTCGTAGCCGAAAGCAAGCCGTTGATGCCGATCAAGATCGGCAAAATTACCTTGCAGGGCGGCAATGTTAGATTCAGCGACAACTTCGTCAAGCCGAATTACACGGCGAATCTGAAACAGATCGGTGGCCGCATTACCGGCCTGTCCTCCGAACCCGGCAGCATTGCCAGTCTTGAACTGCGCGGCAGTTACGATAACGTGGCGCCGCTCAATGTGAGCGCACAGATCAATCCGCTGTCGGCCAAACCCTATCTCGATTTGCAGGCGGATATCAAGGGCATCGAATTGACCTCGTTTTCCTCGTATTCCGGCAAGTACGCCGGTTACATGATCGAGAAGGGCAAGCTTTCCCTGTTCGTCAAGTACAAGATCGAGAATGATCAACTGGAAGCCGAGAACCGGATATTCCTCGATCAACTGACTTTCGGCGACCCGGTGGCAAGCCCGGATGCGACCAAACTGCCGGTTACGCTGGCTGTTTCGCTGTTGAAGAACAGGAAGGGGGAGATCGATCTCAATCTGCCGATTTCCGGTTCGCTCAATGACCCGCAGTTCAGCATCGGTGGCCTGGTCATCAAGGTTATTATCAATCTCTTTATCAAGGCGGTGACTTCACCCTTTGCCTTGATCGGCTCGATGTTCGGCAGTGGCGAGGAGCTGTCGAATGTCGAGTTCGACTACGGGCGGGCGACGATTACACCGGCAGCGCAAAAGCGCCTCGAAAATCTGACCAAGGCCCTCATTGACCGGCCGGCGCTCAAGCTGGAGGTTGAGGGGCGGGTCGATCTTGAGCAGGATCGCGAGGGTTTGAAGAGCGCACGCATTGAGCGCAAGGTGAGGGCGCTGAAACGCGAGGATTTGACGAAGAATGGCGTTGAAAGCGGCTCGGCCGAAACGATCACGGTCAGCGACGAGGAGTATCCTGCACTGCTTGAACGGGCCTACCGTGC
This sequence comes from Propionivibrio sp., assembly GCF_016790145.1. Lineage (GTDB taxonomy): Bacteria > Pseudomonadota > Gammaproteobacteria > Burkholderiales > Rhodocyclaceae > Propionivibrio. The sequence continues at coordinate 46,657 of NZ_JAEUOI010000083.1, forward strand.
GGAAAAATTCCCCAAACCACGCAACATGGTCGGCCTGGTCAAGGGTCTGCCGGTTGAGGAAATGGAAAAACTGATGCTGGCCAATTCAATCGTCGATGACGAGGATTTGCGCGAACTGGGAGAGCGCCGGGCGAAAGCCGTCCGCGACTGGCTGCTGGACCATGAAGTGCCTGCCGATCGGGTTTTCCTTCGACCAAGCAAGCTCGGTGAGGCCGGAGCCAAGTCGGGTGCAGACGAAAAAGCCAGGAGCAGCCGGGTTGATTTCACGTTGAAATGAGCCATCCGGTTCGCACCACTCGGCCAGCGCGAATTGGCACAAGGACTACAAATGTCGTGGTGAGCAGGTCGGGTCAGGCCGAATGGCCGTAACCCGACCTACACATTACAACGCGGCAGCCGAGAGAGAAGGAAAGGCATGAGCGAGTTCTCGTCATACGGGCTGGCAGCGATTGGCGTCGTCGTGCTGGTGCTGCAGCTCGTGTTGTTGCAGCGCGCCGGGCGCAGGGACGATTCGCTCGATCCCGCTTTCCGCTCGCTGGAAGGCGGTCTGGAGCGACTTGAGCGCGAATTGCGCCAGGAAATGGCGCGTGGGCGTCAGGAAGCAGCAAGCGCCGCACGCGGGGACCGCGACGAACAGTCACAGGCGCTTGATCGTCTGGCCAAAACACTGTCGGCCCAGGTAGGGCAACTCGGTACCGTGCAGGCACAGCAGCTCGAATCCTTTGCCTTGCAACTGACACGCCTGACGCAAAGCAATGAACAACGTTTCGAACAGCTTCGTCTGGCCATCGAGGCTCGTCTTGCCGCCATGCAGGCCGATAACGCAACCCAGCTTGAGGAGATGCGCAAGACCGTCGATGAGAAATTGCACGCGACGCTCGAGCAGCGCCTCGGCGATTCGTTCAAGCTGGTCAGCGAACGGCTGGAACTGGTGCACAAAGGGCTGGGCGAGATGCAGACGCTGGCCGCCGGTGTCGGCGATCTGAAGAAGGTACTGACCAACGTCAAGACGCGGGGTACCTGGGGCGAGGTGCAGTTGGAGGCGCTGCTCGATCAGGTGCTGACTGCCGAGCAGTACGAGAAGAACGTGATTACCCGACCGAACAGCAGTGAACGCGTCGAATTTGCCATTCGATTGCCGGGACGCGAAATGGGCGGCGACGAGAAACACCCAGTGTGGTTGCCGATCGACGCAAAATTCCCGATGGAGGATTATCAGCGTTTGATCGAGGCCCAGGAGCGCGCCGATCCGCTGGCCGTCGAGCTGGCGGCCAAGGCCCTCGAGATGCGCCTGCGCGACGAGGCGAAGAAAATCCGCGACAAATATGTCGAGCCGCCCCACACCACGGATTTTGCCATTCTCTACTTGCCGACCGAGGGACTGTATGCCGAAGTCCTGCGTCGCCCCGGTCTGGCCGACGGCCTGCAGCGCGATTTTCGCATCAGCATTGCCGGCCCGACGACGCTGGCGGCCTTGCTCAACAGTCTACAGATGGGTTTCCGCACGCTGGCTATCGAGCAGCGTTCATCGGAAGTCTGGATTGTGCTGGGGGCGATCAAGTCCGAATTCGGCAAGTTTGGCGAAGCGCTTGAAGCAACGCGCAAGAAGCTTGAACAGGCCACCCGAAGCATTGAATCCGCTGGCGTAAGAACACGCCAGATCGAGCGCAAGCTGAAGGGCGTCGAGGCGCTGCCGGTCATCGAGGCACAGGCGCTATTGGGCGCCCTGGAAGAAATCGAAGCGGCCGACGAAGAGACATGAGGACGGAAGCCCTCGATGTTGCATTTCGGGCGACGAGCTATCGGGTGGATACCGCCGAGGGCGTCTTTGACTTGCGCATCGGCAGGCCTGATCCTGCATTCGATGACGTTCTGCGCCGGCAGGGCGTTTCCTGCTGGGCGGTGCTCACCGCCTACAACCCCGGGGGCGTCCGTGATGACGATGGCAACCGGCAACGCCGGCTGCGCTTGCAGGAACGATTGCAGACCCTCGGCTGGTCTTTCTCCCTGGCTTGCAATCTCGCCGATGACCGGATGTGGCCTGAAGAACCGGGTTTTCTGCTCCTGCAGGTGAGTGAAAAGCAGGTGTGTTCTCTGGCTTCGGAGTTTTTTCAGTTGGCGTGTGTTTGTGGCGATGTCGGTGGCGCACCACGCCTGGTCTGGATTCAGGAAAGCGGTGACGATGCCGTAAGTCAGTATTAAAGACCGAAAAGTAGTTACTGTTTCTCGCTGCTGTAAGCGGGTAGTATCAATGCACGGGGTGATGGGTGGAATGAGCAATAAAATTGGGCGTTTCGAGATAGTCCGCGAATTGGGTCGGGGAGCGCAGAGCGTTGTTTATCTGGCGCGCGATCCGCATCTGCAGCGTGAGGTGGCGATCAAGACACTGCATTTTTCGCAACCCGATCCACAAAAGAATCGGCAACTGCTAAGCGAGGCCCGCCTGGTCAGTCAGTTGCGCCATCCGAATATCATTCCCATTTTCGAAGCCGGAGAAGAGCAGGGGGATGTCTATCTCGTCTTTGAGTTCGTGCCCGGCAAGAATCTTGGCGATTACCTGAAAGCCAGCGGTCGCCTGACTCCCGTAAAAGCCATCGCGATCCTCCATCCCGTGCTCGATGCGATTGCCCATGCCCACGCAGCGGGGATCCTTCACCGCGATCTCAAGCCAAACAATATCCTGATCGACAACGACGGCATGCCGCGCGTGATGGACTTTGGCATTGCTGCGCGTGTTGAGGCGCAGTCCAGTAGCGCTGAAGTCTATATGGGAACACCCTGCTATATGGCCCCGGAGTATATTGCCAATCAGAAAAGCAGCGAGCGTACGGATGTTTTTTCAGCCGGACTGGTGTTCTACGAATTGTTGACCGGGCAGCGAGCGGTGGAGGGCAACAATGTCTATGAAGTCATGAACCGGGTAGCCAACGAAGATATAAAGTTACCAAAGAATGCCGGCATCGAGCTTGATGACCAGCTTGCCAGCGTACTCTACAAATCCATTGCACGTGATCCGCAGCAGCGTTTTGGCTCGATCAAGGCTATGCGCGAGGCGCTTGATAGCTATCTCGAACCGGAAGATCCTGTTGCCTCGGCAGATGCAAAACAGAGCACCATCGATTTCCTGTTGCGGCGCATGCGACACAAAAGCGATTTCCCGGCGCTGTCGGAGTCGGTCAGCACGATCAACAAGATTACCGGCTCTGAAAAGGAAAGCGTTTCAAATCTGTCAAACTCTATCCTCAAGGATTTTTCGCTGACCAACAAGATTCTTCGCATGGTCAATTCGGTGTATTACCGGCAGGCGGGTGGTGGAAGCATCAGTACGATTTCGCGCGCCGTGCTGGTGCTTGGCTTTGATGCCGTACGCAATATTGCAATCACGGTCATGCTATTCGAGCACCTGCAAAACAAGTCTAACGCCACCCACCTCAAGGAGGAGTTCCTGCGTGCCAACCTGGCCGCCATTCTGGCCAAGGACATCGGCGAAAAGACCTCGTCGCGTGACGTCGAGCAAACATTCATCTGCTCGATGTTTCATAACCTGGGACGTCTATTGAGCCAGTATTACTTCCCGGATGAAAGCGAGGAAATCAAGCGCTTGATCGAACAGAAGCCCTGCAGCGAAGAAGCGGCGGCGGTGCAGGTGCTCGGCATTTCATTCGAGGATCTGGGCATCGGCATTGCGCGAACCTGGGGGTTTCCCAATCTCATCGTCAACAGCATGCGCAAACTGCCGGCAGGCAACGTGCGCAAGGCAAATACCGTCGAGGAACGCATGCGGGTTCTGTCGGCCTTTACCAATGAGCTGTGCACGATGATTTCCGAAGGCCAACCCGAGCAGCAGCAGTTGCACAGGGTCAAGGCGCGATTTGGCGAAAACATCTCGCTTAACGAGCAGGCCTTGCGCGAGACCATGGAAAAATCGTTTCTCGAAGTAGCCCAATTCGCCGGGATCATCGGCATCAATCTGAAACAGTCCGCATTTGGCCGGCAGATGAAAATGTGGAAGGCAAAGTCGGAGGCTGTCGCGCTGGTCGAATCGCCTCCCGCCACGAGCAGCGATAGCGCGGAAACGGTGCTTTCCGGACTCGTTCCGGCCGCCGTGCAAAGCACTCCACTCGTCGAGGACGAGGTGGGCACAGGCGCGGAGCTTGCCAATTGCGAGGTTATCCTGATGGCGGGAATTCAGGACATCAGCAATACCCTGGTCGAGGACTTCAAGCTCAATGATGTGCTGCGCATCATTCTGGAAACCATGTACCGCGCCAAGGGTTTCAAGCGGGTCGTCCTGTGCGTTCGCGACGCGCGCAGCAATTCGATGCTTGGCCGTTTCGGCTTTGGGCCGGATGCGTCCGAGAAGAGCAAGCGCTTCAACTTCTCGCTGACCTTTACGCCAGATATCTTTCATGCGGCCTTGTCCAAGGGGGTCGATATCCTGATCAGCGATACCAACGATCCGAAGATTTCCTCACGCATCCCGGAGTGGTACCGCAAGGGGATAAATGCCGGAACCTTTGTCATATTTCCCTTGTGCATCAAGGGTAATCCGGTCGCCCTGATTTATGCCGATTGTGAGCGTGCCGGCGAGATTGTCATCCCCGAGAAGGAATTGTCGCTGCTGCGCACCTTGCGCAATCAGGCGCTGCTGGCGATCAAGCAGTCAAGCTGAGAATCGAAAGCGACAAAAGCGAAGTACTGACTACGGATTCGACCAGCGCGTCGACTGACAGGGACGGACAGGAAAGGGATCCGGGCTGGTCACGGGACGACTCTCGCCGAAAGCTCAGGGCCGTATAATGCGAGCGGTACTGGGCACAGTTTCATGGCTGGCTGGAGGCGAATGCCTGTTATGCTCCCTGTCCGGTCGATTCTGCGGAACCGTGCGAGGATATGGCTGTCTCTGTCATTTGAAAGACCAGGCCAGGCCAGGCCCGATCGCAAGTAATCAGGCCAACCCGCGTGGAGTGAATCTGGGAGTCAATCTGGAATCGAACATAAAAAAATCGCTGCGCCAAGGAAACCGAAAGCGGTTCCCAAAGTCACAGCCGATGTGCTGACCCGGGAGAACAAGCTGGACGAGCGGCCGTTCATCGTCGGCATTGGCGCCTCCGCCGGAGGCCTGGAAGCCCTGAGCCAGCTCCTGCCCAACCTGCCGAAGCATCTCGGCCTGTCCTACGTCGTCGTCCAGCATCTCTCGCCGACCTACCGCAGCATGATGGCCCAGTTGCTCGGCCGCGAGACGACAATGCCGGTGAGGGACATCGAGGACGGCACCTTGCCCGAACCGAATACCGTCTACATCACACCGCCGAATCGCAATGTGACGCTGCATGGGGGGGCTTTCCGGCTCGTCGAGCCGGCTAAGGAGTCGATGCCGAAACCCTCGGTGAACCTGTTCTTTGCCTCGCTCGCCGAAGAAGCCGCCGAGTCGTGCATCGGTATCATTCTTTCCGGCACCGGCTCCGATGGCGCCCACGGCATTCACGCCATCAAGGCCGCCGGTGGCTTCACCTTCTCGCAGGATCCGAGCACCGCCAAGTACAACGGCATGCCACAATCGGCGATCGACACTGGCAGCGTCGACTGGATCCTGCCGCCGGAAAACATGGGCGCGGAAATTGGCCTGATCGTGCAGAACCGCGGGCGCATCCCGATGGCCACCCAGGCCGCCGATGCACCGGCAACGCTGAAGACCTTGCTCGCCAAGGTGCGGGCGCGAACCAAGGTCGACTTTTCGCAGTACAAGGAACCGACGCTCTGGCGGCGCATCGAACGCCGCATGGCCGCCAATCACGTCGGCACGCTGGGCGACTATCTGGTGCTGGCCGACGAGACGCCGGTTGAACTTGAGAAACTGTGCAAGGACATCCTGATCTCGGTCACCTCGTTCTTTCGTGACACCGAGGCCTTTGCCGCCCTGGGCAAGCTCGTCGCGCAGATTCTCGCCAACAAGCAACCCGGCGAGGACATCCGGGTCTGGGTGGCCGGTTGCGCCACCGGCGAGGAGGCCTACTCGCTGGCGATCCTGTTTGCCGAGCATCTCGGCAACAGCTTCGATCAGTACCGCATCCAGATTTTTGCCACCGACATCGACCTCGAGGCCATGGGCCGCGCTCGCCGCGGCGTTTTCGCCGCCACCAGCCTGGCGCACATGGACCGCAACCGGCTGAAGGCGCACTTCACGCCGCACGGCGATCGCTACGAAATCAACAAGAACCTGCGCGACGTCGTCATCTTCGCCCGGCAGGATCTGGTTCAGGACCCGCCCTTCCTGCGCCTCGACCTGGTCACCTGCCGCAATGTGCTGATCTACTTCCAGAGCGAACTGCAGGCCCGTCTGCTTTCGATGTTCCATTACGCGCTGGTGCCCGGTGGCCACATGTTTCTCGGCAAGTCCGAAAGCATCTTCCAGCAGGAAGGCCTGTTTGATGTCATCGACAAGGACGCGCGGCTTTTCCGGCGCGGCGGCGCGCTCGCCCGCCTGCCCGTGTTCAGATCCGACGCCCAGTTCCTGGCCGCGAGGTTCAAGCAAAAGCCGGAAGCCAACCTGGCGACGGGCTCCGGCTTCGAGCATGTGCTTCTTGAGGCCGCCGGCCGCCATTTCATCCCGCTCAGCATCCTGATCAACGGCAAATACGAGATCCGGCACATCCATGGCGATGCCAGCCGGTTCCTCAACATCGCAGCGGGCAAGCCGGCGTTTGACCTGATTTCACTGATCCGTCGAGAGTTTCGAACCGAGCTTCAAATCTTGCTGCGCCAGGCCCAGGTCAAGCACCTGGTGGCCTTTGGCCGTCCTCGCCACATCAAGGCAGTCGATGCCGTGCGTGGCGTGCGTGTATCCGTTCATCCCCTGCCGGATTCGGGGCACGATTCCCTTTTCATGGTCTGCATCGAATGGATTCAGCCGCGCAGCGCGCGAGCCATCACCGACAACGACGGCGTTGTCACCGACAAGGAGCTAGAAGACCAGTTGGCGGCAACGCGCGAGCATCTGCAGACGGTGGTGGAAGAGCTGGAAACCTCGAACGAGGAGATGCAGGCGCTCAACGAAGAGATACAGGCCTCCAACGAGGAAATGCAGGCCTCCAACGAGGAACTGGAAGCCTCCAACGAAGAGCTGCAATCGACCAACGAAGAGCTTGCCACAGTCAATGAAGAACTCCAGATCAAGACCGCCGAAACGCAGAAACTCAATATCGATCTGGAGAGCGTGCAGAACAGCTTCGACTATCCGCTGCTGGTCCTCGACCAGAACCAGGGCCTGTTGCGCTTCAACCACGCTGCAGCGCAGTTGTTCAGGCTGGGCCAGCCGCAGGTCGGGCGCAACATTCGCAACCTGTCACTGCCCTCCGACATGCCCGAGCTTGGGGGTGACATTCAGCACGTCATGGAAACCCAGGTCGCCGTCGATCGCCAGATCGTCAATGTCAACAAGCGCCACTATGCACTGCACATCACGCCGCTGCTGCACGAGCAGCATCGCGTCGCCGGCGCCATCCTGCTGTTTGCCGACAACACCACCTTCTACGAGACCGAAAAGAGCGCACGTGAAAATCAGGAACGCCTGCTGGCGGTAATGAAAAACTCGGTATCGCTGATGGCGGTCAAAGATGCCTCCGGGCGCTACCAGTTTGTCAATCCAAAGTTCGAACGCAGCTTTGGTTTTGATCCCGGTCAAGTCGTTGGCAAGACCGACTTCCAGATTTTCCCGCCGGCGGTGTCCGAGCTTTTTCGCGAAAGCGAACTTGAAGCAATGCGTCTGCGCAAGGATATAGAGCACGAAGAGTCACTTCACCTGGGCGGTACCGACCGGCATTTTCTGGTCGTCCGCTTTCCGCTCTTCGATGACGATGGGGCCATTACCGGGGTCTGTTTCCAGGCCACCGACATTACCGAGCGCAAACACGCCGAGGAGCAATTGCGGCTGGCGGCTCGCGTCTTCGATCGTGCCTCCGAAGGTGTCATGATCACCGACATCGAGCAGCGCATCCTGACCGTCAATGATGCGTTCACGAGCATCAGCGGCTACACGCGTGAAGAGGCGGTCGGCCAGACCCCGCATATTCTGCACTCCGGCAGGCAGCCACCGGAGTTCTATACGGAGATGTGGCAGAAGATCAACGCGTATGGGTGGTGGCAGGGCGAGATCTGGAACCGCAGGAAGAACGGCGACGTGTATCTCGAGTGGCTGTCGATCAACACCGTCAAGGACCAGGCCGGACGGGTCGTCAATTATGTGGCGATGATCAGCGACATTACCCACGCCAGGGAATCGCAACAGCGAGTCGAGTTTCTCGCCACCCACGACGAACTGACCGGTCTGCCGAATCGCACCTTGTTCAATGACCGTCTGCGCCTGACGCTGGCGCGCGCCGCGCGCGCTCACGAGCGCCTTGCCGTGGTCTTCCTGGACCTCGACAACTTCAAGGTCATCAACGACACCCTGGGTCATGACATGGGTGACGAGTTGCTGAAACAGGTTTCTGCCCGGCTGCTCGAATGCGTGCGTACCGAAGACACCGTGGCGCGCCTGGGCGGCGACGAGTTCGTCATCCTGCTCGAAGCCGCCGAACGCCATCAGGCGGCAATGACGGCGGATCGGATGATCCGGACGCTGTCCTCGAGTTATCTGCTCGGTGCGCAGGAGTGCTATATCAGCGCCAGCATCGGCATCAGCATGTACCCGGACGATGCCAGCGATCCCGTCGGGCTGATGCGCAACGCCGATGCCGCGATGTATCGCGCCAAGGATCATGGCAAGAACGCCTTCCAGTTCTTCACCGCCGAGTTGGCGGAGCAGGCCAGCCAGCGGCTGGACATGGAAACCGGCTTGCGTCGCGCCATCGAACGCCGTGAACTGTTTCTCGAGTATCAGCCGCAGATCAATCTTGCGAGCAACACCGTTGTCGGTGCCGAAGCGCTGGTGCGATGGAAACGCGGTGGTGAAATCATCTTGCCGACAAGCTTCATCCCGATTGCCGAGGAGAGTCACCTCATTGTCGCCATCGACGAATGGGTACTCGGCCAGGTATGCCGACAGATTATCGCCTGGGACAAGGTCGGGGTTCCGCAAGTCAGGGTCAGCATCAACATCTCGGCGCGACATTTCCGCAAGCCGGACATGGTCGCCGACATCCTGGCCATCATCAGCGAGCATCGTGTGGCCCCGCAGCGCCTGTGCATCGAGATCACCGAAGGCGTACTGATGGACACCGAGCAGGCCCTGAGCATGTTGCAGGCCCTGGTCGACTTCGGCCTGAAGATCAGCATCGACGATTTTGGCACGGGCTTCAGCTCGCTTTCCTACCTCAAGCGCTTTCCCATTCACGAGTTGAAGATCGACCGCAGCTTCGTCGACGGAATCGCCAGCGATGCCGATGACCGGGCAATTTCATCTGCCATCATTGCGCTGGCCGGCAACCTGGGGATGATCGTGGTCGCCGAAGGCGTTGAAGCCGGCGAACAGAACACCGAACTGAACGGTCTCGGTTGCGCACACGGCCAGGGCTATTTCTTCGCCCATCCGATGTCTGCGAAAGCCCTGGCGCATTGGCTGTTGCAGCGGCCCATGGATCAGTCGACGCGAGTCTGATCGATCTTGAATCGCTCGCTGAATCGGAAGCCTTGTGTGGATGCTCATAACCATGATCACTGTTCATCACCTCGAAACGTCGCGTTCGCAGCGCGTGCTGTGGCTGCTCGAAGAACTGGGCGTGCCCTATGAGATCGAGCTTTACCGGCGCGATCGGCTGACTCGCCTGGCGCCGCCGGAACTGAAGCAGGTACACCCGCTGGGCAAGTCGCCGGTGATCACCGACGGGGATCTCGTGGTGGCCGAGTCCGGCGCCATCCTGGAATATCTGGCGGAACGTTATGGCCAGCAGGGCAAGGGCGAGGCCGCCCGATTGCTTGCCACACCGGGCACGCCCGAGCACCTGCAGTTGCGCTTCTGGATGCACTTCGCCGAAGGCTCGCTGATGAACTGGCTGGTGATGAAGCTGGTCTTCATAAATATCCCGACGCAGCCGATGCCTTTTTTCGTCAAGCCGATTGCACGGCAGTTATGCCTGAAGATTCAGGAAAAACTTATCGACCCGAACCTGGAGACCAGCATGGCCTTCATCGAGTCGCACCTGGACCGACACACCTGGTTTGCCGGAGAGTACCTGACCCTGGCCGATTTCCAGATGAGTTTTGCCGTATCGGCGCTGCTGGGGCGCTCCAATGCCGCGCTGCAATGCCCGCGGCTGGCGGCCTGGCTGGCCCGGATCGAAGCGCGTCCCGCCTACCAGCGCGCGCTGGCCAAAGGCGGCCCGGTCCTGATGTCTGCCTGAGCGCAGATTATGGCCGGCGTACTCCGCCAGCCACGGAAAGGGGTTGGCGCTGCTGCGCACTTTGCGCAATCAGGCGCTGCAGGCGATCAAGCAGTCAAGCTGAGTACAGTCAACAGACTTCACCACCAAGACCCCAAGAACACCAAGGTGCACAAAGAGAAAACTCTTGTCTTTCTTGGTGAAACTTGGTGCCCTTTGTGTCTTGGTGGTGAAGGTTTTTTAGCCTGGTTTCTTGTTGCTACCAGAGCTTCCACCACGGTTCCTTGCGCTCCAGACCCCGCGTGTAATAGACGCTGTTTGGGTAGTTCTTGCGCATCACGCGCTCGACATCGTCGCGCAGGTCGTCCATGCCCATCAGGTCGTAGGCCTTGACCATGATGTACAGCGCTTCTTCGGTTGCCGGGGCTTCCGGGTAGTTGATCAAGGCATACTGGGCACGGTTGATGGCAGCCACGTAGGCATTGCGCTTCATGTAGTAGCGGGCGACGTGCACCTCAAGCGAGGCCAGCGCATTGACCAGATACTTCATGCGCAGAATGGCATCCGGGGTGTATTTGCTGTCCGGAAAGCGGATGACGAGTTCCTTGAAGGCATCAAAGGATTCGCGGGCGCCTTTCGGGTCGCGTTCGGTCATGTCCTGTTGGCTGATCAGCCCGAGAAGGCCCAGGTCTTCGTTGAAGTTAACCAGTCCGCGCAGGTAATAGACATAGTCGACATTAGGATGATTCGGGTGCAGCTTGATGAAGCGGTCGCAGGCGGCAACGGCGGAGGCCGGTTCGTTGTTCTTCCAGTAGGCGTAGGCGATGTCGATCTGGGCCTGCTGGGCAAAACGGCCATAGGGATAGCGCGATTCGAGCTTTTCGAAATACTTGATCGACTTGTCGTAGGCGCCATCGTTCAGCGCCTCCTTGGCTTCGGTATACAGCTTGTTGGCCGACCAGCCGGCTGTTTCATCCTTCTGATCGGGAAACAGTCCACAACCGGCGACCAGCGAGGCGAGGAAAAGCGCTACGATAACCGCTAAACTACGCATGATGAAAATTCCACATAAAAGAATCGAACCGCACAACATCGGAAGAAGTACCGGGCGCGCAGATTATAGCGCAAACGCCCGGCTTGCTCTGAGCGTTCCCGCCGAGTGCGGGGGGCAGCGGCTGGATCAGATTCTTGCATTGCTGCGGCCGCAACATTCGCGAAACCGGCTGCAGAACTGGATTCGAGAGGGGCGGGTTGCCGTCGGCGGAGTCATAATCAACGAACCGAAGCACAAGCTGTGGGGCGGCGAGCAGATCAACCTGGCTGAGGCGCCCGATGAGCGAAGCGAATCGGCGTCACCGGAAAACATCCCGCTCGCTATCGTTCATGAAGACGACACCCTGATCATTCTTGACAAGCCGGCCGGTCTGGTCGTGCATCCGGGCAGCGGAAACTGGAGTGGAACGCTGCTCAACGCCCTGCTTTATCATGCGCCCGCACTCGACAAGGTGCCGCGCGCCGGCATTGTGCATCGACTCGACAAGGATACCAGCGGCCTGATGGTCGTGGCCAAAACGCTTGAGGCGCAGACCGATCTGGTGCGCCAGATGCAGGCGCACACGGTCAAACGCTACTACCAGGCGCTGGTGCGCGGCAAGCTTGAACGCAGTGGAAGCGTCGATGCACCGATCGGCCGCCACCCGACGCAACGAACACGGATGGCCGTGGTAAAAAACGGCAAGCCGGCGCGCACGCATTACCGCGTCGTCGAACGCTTTATCGACTGCACGCTCGTTGAGTGCGCGCTGGAAACCGGTCGCACGCACCAGATTCGCGTGCATATGACCTCCATCGGGCATCCGCTGGTTGGCGATCCGGTTTATGGCGGGGGAACCAGCCGGGTGCCGGCCGGCCCCGGATTCCATCGCCAGGCGCTGCATGCCCGGCGTCTGGGTCTGCTGCACCCGGCGAGCGGCAAGCCGATGCTCTGGAAATCTAACCTGCCCGACGACATGGCCGAACTGGTGCAGATGGCGCGCATGCTGGCTTTCGAAGAAAACGCCCGCGCCGAGGAGGACGAAGTCTGGGACGACGATGTGGAGGGCGGCCCGGAAATCATCTATGCCCGTGGCGATGGAGCAGGCGCTGACGACGAGGAAGATGACGACTGTGAGCAATGAATGGATCGTTCCCGACTGGCCGGCACCGCCGAATGTGCGCAGTCTGCTGACTACCCGGGAAGGCGGCGCAAGTCTCGGTGCGTATGCCAGCCTCAATCTGGGCCGGCACGTTGGCGACGATCCGCTGGCGGTTGCGACAAATCGCGCGCGGGTGAGCGAGCGGCTTGCCGGTGCGGGCGAACCGCTCTGGCTGGAGCAGGTGCACGGCACGCGCGTCATCGACGCATCGGCATTTTCGTCAAACGAAGCACCGCCACAGGCCGATGCCGCGTTCTCCCGAAGCGCGGGCGTGGTTTGTGTGGTGCTGACCGCCGATTGCCTGCCGGTTCTCTTCTGCGATGACGCCGGGAGCGTGGTGGCGGGAGCCCATGCCGGCTGGCGCGGTCTGCTCGCCGGTGTGCTGGAAGAAACCATGGTTGCCATGGGCGTGCCGGGCAGGGCGCTGATGGCTTATCTGGGGCCGGCCATCGGGCCACAGGCCTTTGTCGTCGGCGACGAGGTGCGTGCGGTCTTCGTTGCCGCAGACGCGAAGGCGGCAAGGGCGTTCGCGCCATCGCTGCCCGGCAAGTGGCTGGCCGACATCTATCTTCTGGCGCGCCAGCGTCTGGCCGGGCAGGGCGTCGAAAGGATTTTTGGCGGCTCGTACTGCACCGTCAGCGAGGCGGACCGCTTCTTCTCCTACCGGCGCGACGGTCGGACCGGTCGCATGGCGGCGATGATCTGGCTGGATCGGGAGTCACCGGATAGTTATCAAGGAACCCGCACATGGACATGAAAGCCATTGAGACATTCTTCAACAGGGAAGATGCCTTTGCCAAACACAATGGCATGACGATTACCGAGCTGCGCGAAGGCTACGCGCGGGCGGAAATGGAGCTAAAGCCATGCCATATGAATGGAGCCAAAACCGTTCACGGCGGAGTGCTGTTTACCCTCGCCGATTTTGCCTTTGCTGCGGCCAGTAACTCAAGGGGGCAACTGGCACTCTCGATCAATTCGTCCATTTCGATTTTCAAGGGTGCCAGGCAGGGAAAATTGACTGCCGAAGCACGCGAAGTCAGCCATTCCCCGAAGTTGGCGAGCTTTGAGGTCAGTGTCCGTAACCAGGCAGGCGATCTGCTGGCCACCTTCCAGGGGATGGTCTATCGGAAATCGGTTTCATTGCAATCGCTGTTGCCTGGCTAGGTTTGCAAGCGCTTTCGTTGCTACTTCTCCATCCCCTGTCCGATTCGCCATTGCTTGACCAGCGCATAAATCGCCGGAATCACCGCCAGTGTCAGTACCGTCGATGAGATCATTCCGCCGACCATCGGCGCGGCGATGCGGCTCATCACTTCCGAACCGGTGCCGCTGCTCCACAGGATGGGCAGCAGGCCGGCCATGATCGCTACCACGGTCATCATCTTGGGTCGCACGCGCTCGACGGCGCCTTCCATCACGGCTTCGTAGAGGTCGCCGACGTTTGGCGTGCGACCGGATTCGCGGCACTTCGCCTTGACCGCTTCCCAGGCGTGATCGAGGTAGATCAGCATGACGACGCCGGTTTCGGCGGCCACCCCGGCCAGCGCGATGAAGCCGACGGCGACGGCGACCGAGAGGTTGTAGCCCAGCAGCCACATCAGCCAGATGCCGCCGACCAGGGCAAAGGGCACCGAGAGCATGACGATCAGCGTCTCGGTAATGCGCCTGAAATTGAGGTAGAGCAGCAGGAAGATCGAGAGCAGCGTGACCGGAATGACCACCTTCATTTTCTCGATGGCGCGCTCCATGTACTCGAACTGGCCGCTCCAGGTCACGTAATAACCGGGCGGGAATTTGACCTGTTCGGCGACCGCCTTTTTTGCATCGGCGACGTAGCCGCCAATGTCGCGATCGCGGATGTCGACGTAGATGTAGGCGGAGAGCAGTGCGTTCTCGGTGCGGATGGCCGGAGCGCCCTTGGCTATCTCGACCCGGGCCAGTTGCCCGAGGGGAATCATCGCGCCATCCATGGTCGGGATCAGTACCTCGCGGGCAATCTGCTGCGGGTCCGAGCGCAACTCGCGCGGGTAGCGCACGCTGACGCCGTAGCGCTCGCGGCCTTCGACGGTGGTGGTCACCATTTCTCCGCCGAGCGCGGTGCCGATCACGTCCTGCAGCTCGCCGACCGAGAGGCCGTAACGCGCCAGTTGCTCTCGATCCGGTTCGATGTTGAGGTAGAAACCGCCGGTAATGCGTTCGGCAAAGGCGCTGCTGGTGCCGGGAACGGTCTTCACCACGTACTCGATCTGCCGGGCGAGTTTCTCCATCTCGTCAAGATCCTTGCCGAAGACCTTGATGCCGATCGGCGTCCGGATTCCGGTCGACAGCATGTCGATGCGCGCCTTGATCGGCATCGTCCAGGCGTTGGAAATGCCGGGGAATTGCAGCGCCTTGTCGAGTTCGGCAATCAGCTTGTCGGTCGTCATGCCGGCGCGCCATTCGGATTCCGGCCTGAGGTTGATCACCGTCTCGAACATTTCGGTCGGCGCCGGGTCGGTCGCCGTATTGGCGCGACCGGCCTTGCCATGGACCGAAGCGACTTCGGGAAAGCTCTTGATGATCTTGTTCTGCGTTTGCAGGATTTCTGCGGCCTTGGTGATCGACATGCCGGGCAGCGAGGCCGGCATGTAGAACAACGTGCCTTCGTTCAGCGTCGGCATGAATTCCGAGCCGAGTTGCGACGCCGGATACAGCGAGATCACGAGGGTGGCCAGCGCCAGAGCGATGGTCGTTTT
>NZ_JAEUOI010000084.1 GCF_016790145.1 Propionivibrio sp.
CCTTCACTTGAAATAAAACGGGAGAAGGCTTGCCTGACCAGCTTGCCCCGAGCCACACCCAGCAGGGTGGCGGCGGTCAGGTTGGCCTCCAGAATCAGCCCCGGATTGGCCGCCGCTTCGCTCAGGGTGCAATAGCCGACCGGTGCCAGGTCATAGAGGTCGAAATAGCGCAAGCGCGAGGTTTCCAGTGCCGCTTGTGACTGGCTCAGTTCCTCGTTCTGCATCTCCAGTTCGACCTGTTGCACCTCCAGGGCATGCTGCAATGCATAGTCATCGCTGACATTGCGGAATACCAGCACGGCACCGATGACCTGACCGTCGCGCCCGCGAATCGGTGCGCAATTGTCGGCGATATCGCACTCGCGGCCATCGCGCGCAATCAGGATCGTGTGATTGGCCATTCCCTGGCTCGTTCCCTGCGCCAGGGTTT
Source organism: Propionivibrio sp. (assembly GCF_016790145.1). Taxonomy (GTDB): domain Bacteria; phylum Pseudomonadota; class Gammaproteobacteria; order Burkholderiales; family Rhodocyclaceae; genus Propionivibrio. Next base: position 431 of record NZ_JAEUOI010000084.1, read on the forward strand.
CGACTACCAGGAGGGCAGCGGGTTCACGTGTTTTCTGGTTGATGATGTGGAAAACCTCGCTTAGCGGAAGGCCAACGGCCTGCGCCTGTTTCCACCCGGTGAGTTGCTCGGCAACGGGGTTGAGCAGGGTCACGCGTGCCTCGGCATCGGTGGCGATCACCGCATCGCCGATCGAGTCAAGCGTCACGGCCAGCTTTTCCTCACGGTCGCCGAGCGCGGCGTTGGCCTGTTGCAGTTGACGATTCATCGCCTCCTGATTCTCGAGCAAATTTCGTGTTTCGAGATGGAGCAAATCCTTGAAGCGCTGTTGTGTCTGGCGATAGATCAACCAGGCAAAAGCAATGGCAAACAGCAAGGCAAGCAGACTGGCTGCAACAATAAGTGAAAACATGCGCCGCATTTCAGACTGAAATTCTGTTTCGCGCTGCGCCAGCAGGTTTTCTTCCGTCTCGATAAAGCCGTGCATTTCGCTACGGATCGAATCCATCAAGGGCTTGCCCTGACCGCTGCGTTCCAGTGCCATTGCGGCCGGCATGCCCTGCTGGCGACGCAATTCGATGGACTGTGACAACTCAGCCAATTTGGCTTCGGTCAATGGCGCCACTGCATCAAGGTGTTTCCGTGCTGCAGGGAGCAAGGTCAGGCGCTGCAATTCCTGCAGTTGGCGACTGAGGCTATCGCGCTGTACCAGATACGGTTCCAGAAAGGATTCTTCACCGGTCAACAAGTAGCCGCGCTGACCGGTCTCGGCATCCTTCAATGCCGACAGAAAGTTGCCTGCGCCCGAAATTACGGCGAAGGTATGTTTCCTCACACCAGCCGCTTCTTCGATCTGCCTGAACGTCCACAGCGATAACATCACCCCCAGCGCAACCAGCAGGAGCGCGGCAACAAACCAGGCCAGCGTTTTATGCGTCGCTTTCACGAGAAAAATGCCCTCGCTCCTGCCGGCGTCCCGGTTGCCGATGGCCACTTTGAATTTTTTCCGGACATGTCCAACCTCGATCAAATATGCGTGAATCAGTCTGACGCTTCGCATGACCCGGGGTGCGGGCCGCACCTCACCTGCTTATACACTCTTCCTGCAAGAATGATGCTTTATTCGGCTACCAGGCCGCGGGGCGAATCGGGTCGGTGAATGAATTCCCGGCCATGGTGATTGATCATGACCGATAAACGTGCCGCACTCTGTGTGCTGGCGTACATAGTGCGAAAATTTCCGGAAGAAGATGGAAGGATGCAGCTCTGGTCAGCGCAGCGACACCCGTCATCGGACCAGTTATCTGGTTTGTTGAAAGACTTGAGGAAATGCTTCACCCCCAAGACAGCGGGAAGCCTCCCTGAAGAGGGACCAAGAACACAAAGATTCACCAGGGAAAACCTTTTTTTTAACTGGCGCCTTGGGAGTTCGCTGGGTCACGTGGGCTGACTGCTTGCTGCGAAATATGCGGGTTCACTCGCGTCGCGGTATCATCCGCAGCAGGGTGTCATCATGTACCCCATAGTGGTGATACAACGCCGCTACCGCATGAAATCCAATGAGGAAGTAACCCACCGTGGCACCGGTCTCATGAATCTCCTTGATCGACTTCGCCAGAGTTTGACTCTCGCCGATTAGCGCTGGAAGTTGCAGTCCGAAGAAGGGAATCGGCTTTCCTGCGGCGCTGAGCAGCAGCCATCCAGCCAGCGGCAAGCCGAGCATCAGCGCATAGAGCGCCACATGCATCAGCCTGGCCAGAAGCTTCTGCCACCGGGGCGGATCGGGCTTGATATCCGGTACCGGGACCGTCAGGTTAAGCACCAGACGCAGCACGGCCAGGACAAGAACAGAAAGCCCCAGCATGAAGTGCCAGGTTTTCATCATCTCGCGTGAGTCACTGCCTTTGGGGAAGATCCCTTTGAGCTCCATGCAGGCGTACACCGCTGCGATCAGTATCAGCATGAGCCAGTGGATCGCGATTGAAAATGATCCATAACGCGCTGTGTTGCTGCGCAATCTTGATACAGGCGAATTTTCCAAGGTCATTCCATTAAAGTTTCGATCAGTGTTGATGGCTGCGTGTTTATCCCAGGCGACCAGGCGTTTACTGCGACCTCGACCCGATGATCCTGCTGGTCGTCGACGAGCGGAATCGCCTTGTCGGATTGCTCAACGCCATCAACCCTTACGCTGCTCACTCCAATCATGTCATCATTTTCGACGTGCGTTTGCTCCACCGTGATCGAGTACATCGTTTCCCGATAGCGATAGTTTATCCTGAACGAGTGCCAGTCGGCAGGCAGGCAGGGGGCGAAATGCAGCGTGTTCCCCACCAAGCGCAGACCGAGCAGCGATTCGAGAATCAAGCGGTACATCCAGCCGGCCGATCCGGTGTACCAGCTCCAGCCGCCGCGACCGGTATGCGGAGTGAGTGCATAGACATCGGCGGTGACGACGTAGGGTTCGACTTTGTAGATGGCCACGGCCTGCGCCGAAAGGGCATGATTTACCGGGTTGATCAGGGTCAGCACTTCCCAGGCGCGCTCGCGTTCGCCGAGGGCGGCAAAGGCCATTGCCGTCCAGATCGCCGCATGGGTGTACTGCCCGCCGTTCTCGCGCACCCCCGGCACGTAGCCGCGGATGTAACCGGGATCGAGTTTCGTTGTATCAAAGGGTGGATCGAGAAGCTGAACCAGCGCGTCGTCGCGCCGCACCAGATGCTGGTCAACGGCCTGCATGGCCAGGCGCGAACGCTGGCCGTCACCCGCCCCGGAAAGTACCGACCAGCTCTGTGAAATCGAATCGATGCGGCATTCCGCGTTGCCTGCCGAACCGAGTGGCGTGCCATCGTCGAAGTAGGCGCGGCGGTACCACTGGCCATCCCAGCCATGCTGCTCGATGCTCTGGCGCAAGCGGGCATCCTCCGCCAGACAAAGCTCGGCAAAGGCGGAGTCGCCATGGGCAGCCGCCAGCGGCGCGAACTGCCTGAGCACCTGGCACAGGAAGAAAGCGAGCCACACACTCTCGCCCTTGCCGCCGATGCCGACCAGGTTCATGCCGTCGTTCCAGTCGCCGGAACCGATCAGCGGCAGGCCGTGCGCGCCGAAATGCAGACCGTTCCCGATGGCACGCACACAGTGCTGGTAGAGACTGACCACCTCGGCTGAGCGGCCCGGCAGATCGTAGTAGGAGTCGTCCTCCGGGTTGACCGCACGACCTTCCAGGAAAGGCACGGGTTCATCGAGCACCCCGCTGTCGCCGCTGCCGAGCACATAGCGGCTCACCGCCAGCGGCAGCCACAGGTAGTCGTCTGAGCAGTGCGTGCGCACCCCGCGACCCGAGGGTGGATGCCACCAGTGCTGGACATCGCCTTCCTGGTACTGGCGGCTGGCGCAGAGCAGCAGGTGTTCGCGCAGCAGACCCGGCTCGGCGTGGATGAGCGCCATGACGTCCTGCAACTGGTCGCGAAAACCGAAGGCCCCGCCCGACTGATAGTAGCCACTGCGTGCCCAGACGCGACAGGCCAGGGTCTGGTACACCAGCCAGCCGTTGGCCAGCACATCGAGCGCGGGATCGGGTGTTTCCACCTGCACCGCACCGAGCGTGCGCTTCCAGTGCTGGCGCACGGCTTCGAGCGCGGCGCGCGCCGCCACGGCACCGCGGAAGCGCTGCGCCAGCTTGCCGGCTTCATCGGCCGTGCGCCCAACGCCCAGGCGAAAGACGATCTCGCGCTCCTGTCCGTCGGACAGCTCGAAGTTCACCTGAAGCGCGGCGCAGGGATCGAGGCCGGCACCTACTTTGCCGGACAGGCGCGTGCGTTTCATGGCTGCCGGATTTTGCAGCGAGCCGTTACGACCGATGAACTCGGCGCGGTCGCCACTGAGCGTACGCGCCGGATCGTCGACGTCGTAAAAGGCCAGCCGATCCGGGAACTCGGTGTTGTACGGATTACGCGCGTAAAGCGCACCGCTGTGGGCGTCGACTTCGGTGTGCACATGCATTGCCGATTTGGCGCGCACATCACCGAGTACCCATTCGACATAACCGGTGGCCGACAGCCGACGTGGCCGCCCCGATTCGTTGCGTACTTTGAGCACCGAAAACTTCACCGCCGCATCCAGCGCCACATACACCCAGAGTTCGCTGCGAATTCCGCCCGATCGGGTTTCGAACACGCTGTAGCCGAATCCGTGCCGGACGACGTAAGTCGTTTCAGCGCGCACCGGCAGCGGCGTCGGCGACCAGAAGTGGCCGCTCTGCTCGTCGCGCAGGTAGAGGGCTTCGCCGCTGGCATCGCTGACCGGGTCGTTGTGCCAGGGTGTCAGCCGGAATTCGTGCGCGTTCTCGCTCCAGGTGTAGGCGACGCCGTTCTCCGAAACGATGCTACCGAAGTGCGGGTTGGCCAGGACGTTCACCCACGGTGCCGGCGTTACCTGACCCGGTGGCAGTACGATGACGTATTCGCGGCCATCGGCGGCAAAGCCGCCAAGCCCGTTGAACAGGATCAAATCCCGGCCCGGCGCTGCGTCGGCGTGTGCGGATTCGGGGCGGTGCGCCAGGGTCGGCTTCAGTTGCGGTGGCAGCACTGCAGCAAGGCGGCGAGCATCGAGTTGCTCTTCGAGCGATCCCCGGCTGTCGGTGATCAGCGCCCGCGCCACCGACTGGAAGAGGATACGATCCTCGCCCGATATCTGCTCCGCCTGCCGGACAAAGATGCCACCCGGCCGATCGATCACACTGGCCTCGATCCCCGAGGTGATCAGCCCGACGATCTGCTCCTGCAGTTGCTGCCGGTATCCGGCGTGGTCTTCGTTCCAGATCACCAGGTCTACCGCCAGTCCCTTCATGCGCCAGTAGGCATGCGCCTGGACGAGCTGGCGCACGAGACCGATATTGGCCGCATCACCGATCTGCAGCAGCACGATCGGCAGATCGCCCGAGATGGCATAGCCCCACAGCCCGGATTGCCCGCGGCGATTCATGATCTGCACGGCGGCATCGGCGCGCAACCCGGCATTGGCGTAGATCACCGAACCGGCCAGGCGCGCATGCAGTTGCGCATCGATCTCGCTGGCATTGAGCTGGCGCAGAACGACCTGACTGTGCGTCCACGCCAGATCGAGGACGCGATCCGCCAGATTCCGATCCTGATACTTGTCGATCAGGCTCACGGCATGCTCGCGGCTTTCGGCCATGCCGGTAACCATATCGACGGTGACCGACTGCCCCGCATCGAGCGTCAGTGAATGGCGAATGGCGACAATCGGGTCGAGCACCGAACCCTCGGCACCCGAGAGCGCCGCGCTCGTGCTCATGGCCAGCGGAGCGGCGGCGCTGCGGCCACGGCCGATAAAGCGCAGGCGATCCGTCTCGTATGACACCCGACCAATGACGACGCCATGCACCGCCATCAGGTGCAGCATCCACGGCGCCTGCTCGTCACGCGAGCGCGGTCGGCGGGTGCACAGGATGGCGCGGCGCTCGCGCAGGATCTCCGTCTGCACGAACAGGTTGCTGAAGGCCGGATGCAGCGTGTCGCTTGCCGGCGTTGCGATCACCACTTCGGCGTAACTGGTGACTTCGATTTCCCGACGCTGTCGCGAGCGATTGGTAATGCGTACCCGACGCAACTCGATATCGTCCTCCGGCGAGACGACGATCTCGGTATGCGTCTCGAAATAACCGCCGCCGACAAGTCCAACGCTGGCGCCGGCGTCGACCGGGTCGCGACGGCGGAATTCGGCACGCCCTTCGGAGAAGATCGCTTCGTATTTTTTCGCTCGCCTGAGCGTCGGCTGATGAGCGGCCGACCAGAACTGGTCACGGGCTCCACTGCCTCCTCGGGTCAATTCGCGGATGTAGCAGAAGCTGCCCCAGTCGTCGCAGGTGCCGTCTTCACGCCAGCGGGTCACCGCCAGATCCTTCCAGCGACTGTAGCCACCGCCGGCGTTGGTGACCATCACGTGGTAGCGACCGTTGGACAGCAACTGGACCTCGGGAACCGCTGTGTCCGGGCTGCCGAACAGGCGAATCGGCAGTTCGGCGGCAAGCGGCGTCGAACGTACTCCGGAAAGTCTGGCCGTATGCGAAAACAAGGCGGTGACCTTGGGAATACGCTCCTGGAGCAGCAGCATGACGGCCTGGAACAGCCGGTCGGAAGCGAAGCGCCGCTGCATCGGACGGTCCAGGAGCAG
>NZ_JAEUOI010000093.1 GCF_016790145.1 Propionivibrio sp.
TGGGTCAAAATGCTGCAATTCAAGACCTGACCCCGGCCTTCCGCTCTGTCCAACTGAACGGGACCAGATCTGGTCCCGCTCGGGGCAGGACTATTCGTCGACTAAGCATGCGGCGTTGACCTGCGCACATTGTGCGCGCACAATGTGCGTATTTAACGGAGGCGTGCCATGGCATGGAAATATGGTTTTGGAGGCAAGTCAGCGACCCACGTTGAGTCGGGGACTGTATTTGCAGTTTCGTATCTTACTCGGAATGCTCAATCGGCTGATGACCTAGCAATCGTTCCCGACGCTAAATCGGGTCGAAAATGGACCGCTGAAGATATTCTCGTACTTAAGCAGGAGCTCTGGGACCACATTCAGGATTTGTTCGTTCGTGACAGAGTTGCGGCTCTGATTCAACGCGAATTTTTGGGTGACAACCATAGAGCAGCCAGCGCCATCAGTAACGTGACCGGAAAACGGGTTTCAGAACGTACCATTCAGGCATGGCTGATAGACCCATCCAAGGTCAGTAGTCGAAAATGTCCAGCGTGGGCGCTCAAAGCGATGCAGGACTATTTAGCCGTGCCTGACAACAAACGAGACCTCACCGAAATTGCCCAGTACCGAGAGCAGATTACTCAGCAGCACAACTACCTGAACGACGTCTACGACAAGCACCAAGTTCGTATGGCGACGAATTCAATAGAATCTGAAAAACGGGCACTAGATAGTTGGCAAGAAACCAATTTCAATTCACTTCCAATTAAGCTATTTGAGCTCGAGAAGCGAATTGATGGCTACCTCTACTACTTGAGTCGCTCTAACGCAATCATCACCAATGCCCTCGGCAGATGTAGCGATTTTGACGAATTCAAGCGAGTAGTCACAGAAGAACTTAAAGAGGCTGAGAGTGTTGATTTTGCTGTGAGAGAGGCGCGGAAAGCGATTGAAGAAGGGTTGGATGAGTTTTCAAACGACGAAGGATTAGCCACCTAGGCATGTAGATATAACCGTGCTTATCCGGTTAGCGCACACAGCAAAAATAGATGCCATTTTTCAGACCGAAAGTGGGGTGCCGCCCGGATTTCAAGCACCGACAGACGGTCGTGCCGCCGAATTCGAAGCGAATTTGGCTCGCGAGTGGGGCTTCCTGTTCGGTGTGTGTGCTAACCGTATAAGTACGGATATAACTTCACAAATTACATTCTCGAACTATTTTATAAAACATGGACAGTAAAGAACTGCAGGAACGACAAGCTTTCTTGGATGACATTGCCAACTATCAATATATTCGGCAGGACGGCCGGCTTGTCCTCGAGCCATTCTGTGTGTATTTGTCCCACTGCTTTGGCTTCGACGGCATTCTTGAGTTTTCGCCCCAACCAAGGGATGTTTACTTGCTTCTAATCGATATTATTCGAGAGCGGCTGGGCGACGAGGAAGCAAAGAAAAAAATCCAATGCCAGAATGTCGTTGACTGGCGGCCGGAACTAGCCCACATCTTCCCTGAGCGGCAGATGACTTGCATACACTTGGGGGCGTTGGTGATGGTCTCGCACGACTGGATTTACGCGATTGGTCATTCTCTATTGGGGATTCCTGAGCCAGAAGAAGGTGGAAAGTATTTCGCTTGGGTTAAAGAGGATTGGCTAGCCGTTTACACCTTTATTAACGGCTATCACAATGCCTTCGTGTCCTTCCAGAAGAAATTCGATAGAGAAAACATTGGAAAATCTGGATATTCACTATTCGAAGCATTGCATTTATCCCGTGCTAAAGACATTAACTTTGACGAGGCAGTTAGCCAGTTGAAGGGACGGCATGACGCTTACCAAGCAGCTATGAGCCAAATTTCAAAGTCGTTAGAGGATGGCTACTATCTCGAAGCTATTGCACTTGAAGAATGCCTCATTAGCAATTGCTTATTTAATTTCTTGGATGGGGCTGGGAGCAAGCTTACCAACCCATCGTTTCACACATTGCTGAAGGAAGCATCAGATAGGCGGGATTCCGCTTATGACTACCCGCAGGAACTGCTGAGCCAACTGGATAAATGGCGCAAAGCACGAAATATCGCTATCCACGGGTTCATTTCTTCAACAAGCATGGAACTTGACCTTTCGCATGCAAATTTCCGCAAATCAGCCAAAACAACCGCGCTATTGGGGGAAGAATATTGCAAGGCAGTAGTCTCCTGGTATGAGGTGGAATGCGTAAATTTTGTCCGGCACGAATTTCCTCGGGAGAAAAAGGAGACTGTCCACTGAACTTTAGCCAGAAAGCGCGCAGTTGCGGAGCCACAAAGTTGCGGGGTCAGGTCTTGAATTGAAGCATTTTGCCCGGAGTCATCGCATCCGGCGCAACTCGCTTCGCTCATTGCACCCTTCGGCGCCCTACGAATGCCCGCTTTCGGCGTGCCTGCACCACCGTCCGTTGATGGCCGTTATGAATAGCTATTCATAACGGCCAGAAGCGGAACTTCCAGCGCGTCGTTGTAAAACGGACATTGGCTAGCGCGATAGTCGCTTGGGCATAAGCCGAATTGGATGCACACTTGTTTGCACGTTTCCTTTTTCGTCAGTGAATAGGCAATTACAATGTGCGAAAAGTGCGGGTTGGCAACAGGTGTGGAGTATTTATCCACGCGCTAATCAAGTTTGGGAATAGAACTAAGATGAAAAGAACGATAAAGCTCCCCTGGGATGAAGAACATGTAGAGGCCATGACAAAGGTGGAGGGGTTAGCACTTGGAGAGAAATGGCGATTTGGTATATACCAAGTAATTCGGGATAAAGAACTCCCTCAGACAAAGTTCAAGGACAATAATCTGACGGAGTTTTTAATACCGGATGAATTTGTTTCTCTAAAGCTCTTCTTCGATAATTTTCGGAACTATGCCATATGTGCAGCGTTCATAGCCCTTGGCAGCATACTTTGGTTAAACTCAGCGAGTCTGTTTCCGAAGGAATTTCCGTCCTTCCTTGCAACCACATGCGCCTGTGTGATCTGGTTGATGGCGGGCCTTTTGCTCATCCTCAACTTTATGCAGACCTGGATACTTTTAAGAGAAACACATGATTCAATTAGAGCGATTCAAATTTCTGAAGTTGTAATATATCGCCCATCTTTGTTCGTTTTCAGATTTTTGGCGCTGCTTCACGGAATTTTGAGTTGGCTGTTAGGCATTGGTGTCAATCTCTTGGTATTTCTGTTTCAAATGAGCGTAATGCTCATCATGTTCGGATTTGTGTATTACGCAGTGGTATCAACACCGGGGGTGAAGTAGTAAACTCGTCGGCTCCATGCCATAGGATTGAAATCTGGTACTAGAAATGCATAAGGGCGGGCAGGCCTGTAGATTCAGATTTTCCTGTATGCCCGCTTTGGCCAAGTCCGACGGACAGCTTCGGGTCGATTCCGGAAGTGGCCTAAACTGACAAGCGGACATTGACCGCCGTCAGCGACTGAACGGCAGGTAACTGGCGCATAGCAGCCCAACATGGAGCGCAGGGCCAATGTCGGCATTGGCCGAGTTGCTGTCCTTGGGTGGCCGTGGCGGGAGACTGCTCCACCCCAATACCTGTCGTTTGACCCCTGACGACTAGACCGGCAGCAACGGGTAGTCAGACGCCAGATGGATTAAAAAGCTGTGGGTCAGCTTTCAGTCTGAGCCGGCCGTTGATGCTTGGCCTCAGCGGTTTCACATCGAGCTGGCCGTAGCCGGTTACTGCGCAATCCAGCGCGCCGCGCTGACTGGCCGCCAGCGCGATCCTCATCATCAATGGCTAGTCTGCCTTCAAGGATTACGCAGGCTGGCGGATCGAGAACGGTATGGCCGGATCGATGTCCACCGCTGCATGACTGCCAGCGATGACCTTAGCCCGATAAGCACCCTGCTCCAAACCGGCCCGCTGGCCGTGATTACCGGCGCCGGACTCAGCACCGCCAGCGGAATTCCCGCCTACCGCGACCAGAATGGCCAATGGCTGCAGTCGAAGCCGATTCAGCATCAGGAATTCCTGCGCTCCGAAGCGGTGCGCCGGCGCTACTGGGCACGCAGTTTTGTCGGCTGGCCGACCATGGGGCAGGCCAAGCCCAACCCGGGACACCGGGCATTGGCTGATCTCGCGACGCTCGGCGCGATCAGTGCGCTGATTACCCAGAACGTCGATGGCCTGCACCAGAAGGCGGGCAGCGTCGGGGTAATCGAACTGCACGGCGGGATCGACCGCGTGCGCTGTCTGGGCTGCAAGGAGATCTACCCGCGCAGCACCCTGCAGGACTGGCTGCGCTTGGCCAATCCAGGCTTCGACGCCGATTCGGCGCGCCGCTTCCGGGTCGCGCCGGATGGCGACGCACATCTTGACGACGCGTTTTACGCCGGTTTTGGCGTACCCGACTGTCCTTCCTGCGGCGGTGTTTTAAAACCGGACGTGGTCTTCTTTGGCGACAACGTGCCACGCGAACGGGTGGCACACGCTGCCCGCGCGATTGAAGTGGCGGCCGGACTCCTGGTGGTCGGGTCGTCGCTAACGGTTTATTCGGGTTTTCGTTTTGCCGATCAGGCACACAAACTCGGCAAACCAGTGTATGCCATTAATATGGGCGCCACCCGCGCTGATCCGCTACTCACCGGCAAGGTAGATGCGGACTGCGGCGAGACGCTCGATCGCCTGCTGCGCGATTTCTCGCCAAAACCTTATGGAGAGATTTACGGATAAAACAACTTTCTTTTTTGCTACAGCCGCGCCTGCTCAAACTGATTCCACTACTCACCCGGCTGCCCCTGCTCGCCGCCTGCAACAGCCTGCCGGCGGACGGCAAGCCGCCGTCCCGCCAGCCCCGTATTCCACCATTTTGCGAAACAGATTCAATCATCGCCGCTTACGGGGAGGCGCATTGTGGCTAGATCAGTTTGACCTTGCCACAGGCGATCCGCCAAACTAATTCACTTCTTGTACCCGGCACAACTGGACTCCACGCAGATGGTTCAGTATCTGAGTGAACCACGTCCCCTTCCCCGTGGGCTAGGGAATAAGCAACAGTAGCGACCGGCCTGCTTCGTCCTTCGGCGCAGTTATATTCCTCGTGATACTTCACAGACTGATGAATCGTGCCTGCGGTAACTCGTGGTTCAGTGTAAGTAATCATGACCCACATCGTCGCCATGTTGCCTTTCTTGCGGATTGTGCTTAGGTCTGCGTATGCGACAAATGTTGCTTCGTAGTCGTACTGCACCCATTCAGCCATCACGCCGGTACTCATCGCTACCAGTAGCAGTGACAGGACTCCTTTCTTCATTGTGCGATTCTCTTTTTGGCGAATCAGAAAGCCATATATTAAAGGGTTATGCCCTCGGTTTATTTAAACAGTATTGGCCTTACAATCCACCAATCAAATGCCAGTGGCGGCTTGATCAATTGGGAACCAAAACGTCATTTGAAATCTCACCAGAACCTACAAAGCGTTATGGGTTGAGGAAACTCCTTGATCATTATGTCAAAGACGACGCATAACCCTGGGGCACACCAGACGCTACGCGATGAATCCGCGCATCGTCGGTCACCTCTACGTATGCACAGGGCATGGCGCGTTACTTCATAGGTGGAAGTCCTATGGCCAGGTTTTCGCAAAGCCGAAGGCAAGGCAAGTGCGTCGTCGCGAGACGGGGTCTGCGGGACGACATGGCAACTAACCAGCGATTTAGCCCTGTTTTTGTTCATCGGCAATGCCGATAGACCATTTCCGCACCTACACCCCACTTTTTGGCGAGTTATCCGTGTCGGCAGAACTTTTCTGCTGTGCAATCATCGGTCACAGCAATCAGCACAGAACACGAAAGGCATACTTATAATTACTTTCAACCTGATCGTACGGTTTTGCTTCTTGGTTAACTCTGTAAACCAGACGATCCCGGTTGAAGCATCCATCGGAGTATTTGATGACCTCAACCCCTCAAAAATTACCCATGAAGAAATGGATGCGCTCAAGCAGTATTCACTTCTTTGAACGCAATCAGGACGCCCTGTCTGCGCCTGGCTATGTTTCTCTCTCGAGCGCCATGATCGTCAAAATCATGGCATCCGGTTTTGAGGTGATTACCCGCGATACCTTTTTCATAACCTGTCGTGCCCGGCAAATTCTTTCTGACAACCTCCACAAGAAAATTTACAGTGAAGAAGAGATTTTCAAGGCTGAGCACGCTATTAACGGCCACCTTGAAAAGCTGCACGAGTATTTCGATACGCGCATCAAACAGGGCGAGCAAAAGCTCCAAGGGGCCGGGTTTGAAATTGACGAGATTCAGCGTCTTGTCTCGAACTACGAAACGCTTACCGTAACCAATGCGGTGACCCAGTACCTTGATCTGCTGTCCAAGGCCGATCTCTACACCGCAATTTTGCATTACCTCTGGCTGACCAGCGAACTCTCTGACAATCCTGACGAGGCGATGCGTGTCAAACTCAAGACGGAACGGGAAATCCGTGAGAACCTGTTCAACATCACTCGCTTTACACAGAGTCAGTACAGCACGGTCAGGCGCATTTGCAATGGGGTTATCGAACAGCGTCGACTGGAGCGGGAACAGCAGTCTGAGCGCGATCGTCAACGCCATCTTCAGAAAACAGACATAAACAACAAACAAGAACAGGCCAAGTCCCCAAAACCGGAGAAAGAGACTATCGGTCCGGTTGCACAGCAGGTAATCCAGGCAGCACAATTGGATCTGAACACACTCGACATGGCAACTGCTCCTGCCTAGATCACCCAGCACCTGATCCAGTTGAGGCGAGTAACGCTGCGCATGTATCGCACTGCATTAGCAGTGACAAAGGCCAGCAAGAATTCATGACCAAAGAATATCGTCCCAACGATACCATGGTCTGGCTAGCTGTTTTTGTGGGGCCGCACCTTTTCGCATTGCAGCCGCTTGGATTTTGCCTGCACTAAATCAGTGGTGATCAGTCAGACGGCGTCTTGTCGAAAATGCCAACGCACCTTTTTGGCCCTGAACCGTCCTGATTTTGTGTAGCGTTCTGATCAGGACGAGGCAAATTACGAGCGAACTAAAGCCGGGTGCATTTCACTCGCCCTAGCGCCGCCGCGTCAATAAGGCGCTGCAATGGTCTTGATGGTGTCCAGCGCCCTCCTTGTGCCACGAAGCGATTGGTCGCATCGACGACCATTCCTTCGCCTTTGGGCTCTGCAGTCGTCAGAGCCATAGCCAACTCCGCTCGGGCGCGTTGCTGACGATCAAAGGCGGTGAGGTCGAAGTATCCGTCATCATCAAAGGCGAGGAACCCGAACGTTATCCAAACGACACGAATCGGCTGACGGTCAATGAGTTCTACAGCGACGTCGGTCATTCGTACCCGAGTTCCCGCGAAACGGGTGAAGCGACAGCTTGTCGGATCTCGGAGTATTTGGTCAAACTTGGCGTTCGGCAGGCGATACAGACCGTCTTCCTTATCGAGGATAAACATGCGGCACGATATTCCCATGGCTTTTGACGTCCTCGCCCACCTAAAGCACGGTGATTCCTAAGGCGCTAAACAAGGGCAAGCCCCTGCTCGGTCGCTTTGGCGGATTCCCAGGCTTGAATTTCAGAATTCTCAAACTTTTGGGGTTGACCTGGACTCCCCTGAGCAGTTTACGCTTCATCTCGTTCGTCCAAATCCTGCTCGGTCATATCGTTGATGTACTCATGCACTCAGATGGTTTGCTAAAGGTTAGTTTGGGTTACGTCCCGACTGGCACCGAGCAGGCCCAAGTCCCGAGACAAGAGCAGCACCGCCAACGACCACAGCGCTCCAGGCGAGCTACATACTGCGGCTAATCTGCCGTATTCGACTTACGAAGATGGCTCAGCATCGCCTGGGCTTGTTCCAACGGGGCGTAGGTGAGGTGAAGAACGAGTTGCACCGTGCTCGGAATATTGCGTCCGTTTTCATAGCGGGAACCGCCCGATTG
>NZ_JAEUOI010000137.1 GCF_016790145.1 Propionivibrio sp.
GCGCTCTTCGAAGTAAATGACGTTTTCGCCGAAGTCGACCTCGTAAAACGCCAGTCCTGCAAGCTCGGCTCCCGCCGCCAGGCGAGCCTCGCTTTCCTGCAGCATTTTATCGTGGCGGCTGCGGGCGAGCGCGTTGGTGAATACTTGCGCGACCAGTTGCAGCCGATTCACCAGAACGTCAGACCACTCGCGCTCGGCCAGCAGGGTATTGAGGCTTAGCGCGCCTATCGGCGGCTCGCCACCCACCGCGAGCGGCAGCGTCAGATTTGACTTGATGCCCAGCAGTCGAGCGTTTTCCCGGTCGACGGCGGCTTCTGCCGGCAATTCCTCCAGCGCGGATAGGGCAATACTGCGGCCCTTCAGCATTTGCTGGCGGACCCAGGGGAAAAGCTCCTGACGCAAAGGCTCGAGAGTTTTAAAACTCTCATCGGCGCAGAAGATGTGGGAGGGTGTTATGAGCACCAGGTCTGTCCCCTGCCATTGCCAAAGTACCGCGAGGTCGATGCCGACGATTTCGCAGACACGGCGTAGCGCATCATCGATATCGCCGTCCACCTCATCGGGAAGCCGGTTGATGAATCTTGAGGAGAGTTCAGCGATCAGCGTCTCGAACTTGAGAAGCTTCTCCAGATGCTCGGCAACGGGCAAACCGCCGGAGAAAAAATCCCGGTTCAATTTTTCGTCCATTGAAGCCTTGATGAGAACCTCCTGTAGCCCATTAGCGGGCCAGCGTTAATCGACCTTACCCGAAAACGGGAGCCGGTCGCCTCGATAAACCTGTTTTTTCACTTACGGTACCTCCCGGTATCGTATAACACGCTTCATCAGGCCGGTGGGCAAAAGCGCAGCGCTTGAAACCAGGATCGCTCTTTTGCTGCTACGTAATGTGACTTCACACCCACACCGGGCTGATCCACTTCGCCATCGAGCACGGCCTTGTTGATATCTCACCCTCCGGCTCACCGCCACTCGACTGTCCGGCCCGGAGATCTCGTAGTCTACCCGTGACACCCCGTAATATCCCGAGGTCACAGCCCTCCGAATCGCGACTAATCTATACTTGAAGCTGGCTTCTGTCAGACAGATATCACGCCATGCAATGTCCGGTCGCGGTGAACGCCTGGGCCATACCAGAAGGGAGCGAAACGTGGATGTCAACTTTCCGGCGCAGGGACAAAAACGCGTATCCGGGCAGTGCGATCAGGATCGCGTACCTTTCGTGCGCTCCTTGGGTTGTCTCATCATGCTCGCTCTGGCGCTCGCGGCAGCGGCCTGCGGGCCGGCGATGGATCCGCAAGGGCGCGATGCAACACCCGGCGAGTGGCGGGACTTCGAAGGCTCCTGGAACGCAGCCGGCAGTCGCCGAAGCATTTCCCTCGGCACGAATCGCCGGGGATCGATCATCGACCTGAGGGGGTCGATGCTGCTCGCGGGGCCGGGGCGCCCTGGGGTCGGATTCCGCTCGGAGGCGATCGCGCTTGTTGACAGCGAAACGGGCCTCCTCGGCCGCAGCGTCTGGACGGACGAGCGCGGCGACCAGGTGTTCAGCGAGCTGAAGGGCGAAGGCACGGCGGCGCGCAACCACATCGCTGGAACGTTCCTGGGCGGCACGGGCCGCTATGCCGGCGCCACGGGGTCCTATGAGTTTTCCTGGCAGTTCGTGATCGAGGCGGAGGACGGCTCGATCCAGGGGCGTGCCGTTGGGCTGAAGGGTCGCGTTCGGCTTGGCCAGGCAGGCACGGGAGGTTCGCGGCCATGACCCATACTGGATTGCTCCTGAAACGTGCGGCGCCCTTTGCAATCGCAATCGGCATCTGGTTCGCCCCGGTGCCGGCCGGTCTCACGGCGCCGGCGTGGCACCTGTTCGCGGTCTTCGCGGCAGCCATCGTGTCGGTTCTCCTCGGCGCCTTTCCGCTGCTCACGGCGGCGATGATCGCCGTGGGGACCGTCGTCCTCACCGGAGCGATCACACCGGCACAGGCCTTCTCGGGTTTTGCCAATACGAGCGTGCTGCTCGTGGTGGTCGCCTTCATCGTTGCGCAGGCCGTCGTCAAGTCGGGTCTCGGTCGGCGTATCAGCCTCTTCATGGTGAGCCACTTCGGCGGCTCCTCACTTGGCCTCGCCTACAGCATCGTGCTGACCGACGCCGCCATCGCACCGGCGTTTCCCAGCAACACGGCGCGCGGTGGCGTACTCTTCCCGATCGTGCTCTCCGTCTCCAGGGGAACGGGCTCCAATCCCGACGATCCCGAGGGACGGCGGCTCGGCGGTTACCTCATGTTTTGCGCAATGGCGGGCCTTGCCGTTTCTTCCGCCCTCTGGATGACGGCCACCTCGGCCAACCCGGTCGGCGTGCAGATCGCGCAGAAATTCGGGTTAGAGATCGGATTCGGGTCCTGGATCCTTGCTTCCTGCGTGCCCGCGCTCGTCGCCATCGGGATGTTGCCCCTGCTCGTCGCGAAGCTCTTTCCACCCCGCGTCGGGGCGACGCCTGAAGCCCCTGTAACGGCACGCAAGGAACTCGCCGGCATGGGGCCGATGTCGCGTGACGAGTGGATCACGGCCGTGACTTTCTCGGTGATGGTCTCCGGCTGGGTATTCGCCGATGCGCTCAAGCTTAACGTCACCAGTATCGCGTTCATGGGGTTCGGCGTGCTGCTGGTGGCCGGCGTGCTCACGCTCGACGATATCGCCAAGCAGGGCGACACGCTGGCGACCTTCCTCTGGCTCGCGGTTCTTTTCGCCCTGAGCGGGCAACTGAACGAGCTCGGCTTCATGGGCTATGTCGGCGAGCGCCTCGCCTCGCAACTGGGCGGCCTGTCGTGGCCGGCCACCTACGTCACCCTGATCGTTCTCTACGTCGGCATCCACTATCTGTTCGTCAGCCAGACCTCACAGGTGCTGGCCCTCTTCGGTGTCTTCCTCGACGTCGGCATGCGCGGTGGTGTGCCCGTGCCACTGATGGCCTTCGGCCTGCTCTTCGCAAGCAGCTATTTCTCGGTGATCACTCCGCAGGGCGGAAGCCAGAACATTATCTTTGCAGTGAGCGGCTATCTCACGCAGCGCGAGCTCTACAAGCTGGGGTTCTTCACCACGCTCGCTTTCCTTGCCGTGTTTCTACTGATCGGGACACCTTGGGTGCTCTTCGTCACGGGTTGACCAAAGCGGCCACTCGGTCGGACATGCTCGTGTTTGCTGATACGGTGAACGTGGCAGAGGCAAGCGTCTAGGGCTATGATGAAGTATGTTGTTTGAGTGGACGGCCTGGGTACGAGGGCCGATGACAAAGGGTTTTCTTTACCAGGACAGGAGACAATCATGGCGGGCAAAAAAACGAACAAGGATCTTCCGGCAAGCGAATCCTCGCACGAAGCGCTGGGCAACAAGGCCTACGAAAAGGAACTCAAGCGACTGCATGTGGAACTGGTCAAACTCCAGCAGTGGGTGGTGCACAAGGGGCTCAAGGTCTGCATCGTCTTCGAGGGGCGTGACGGTGCCGGCAAGGGCGGCACGATCAAGGCCATCACCGAGCGGGTGAGCCCGCGCGTGTTCCGTGTCGTTGCACTGCCGGCGCCATCCGAGCGCGAAAAGAGCCAGATGTATGTTCAACGCTACATCACCCATTTTCCTTCGGCGGGCGAGGTGGTGATCTTCGATCGGAGCTGGTACAACCGGGCCGGGGTCGAGCGGGTGATGGGCTTCTGCCAGCCCGAGCAGGTAAAGAAGTTTCTCGGCGCTGTGCCGATGGTCGAACGCGCGATGGTCGAATCCGGAATCATCCTGCTCAAGTACTGGCTTGAAGTGAGCCCGGAGGAACAGGAGCGCCGCCTGAGCGACCGCATCAACGATGGCCGCAAGATCTGGAAGCTGTCGCCAATGGACGTGAAATCATTCACCCGCTGGGACGATTACACGCAGGCGCGCGACGACATGTTCGCTGCCACCGATTCATCCTGGGCACCTTGGTTTGTTGCCCGTTCGGAAGACAAGAAGCGCGTGCGCCTGAACGTGATAAGCCATTTGCTGGAACACGTGCCCTATGAGACCGCGCCGGCCGAAAAGGTCAAACTGCCGAAGCGCAAGATCGGCCACTACAAGGCCGCCGACTATCCGTTCAAGTACGTTCCCGAGTATTTGCTCCAGGAAAGCAATCCAGAAAAACACGGTAAGTAAGCAGATCGGCTTCCTGGCTAATGGTGCCCTGTGTGCGGTCGGCATCGGCGGTGGCTTCGTTGCCTTCTGCTTACGAAATGTCTCCTTTTCTTATGGAAATAGCCCCGTGCGAAGAGAGCGAAAATGAAGACGACTTCACCGGATGCCAGCGAGGCCTTGCATCTGCTTAAGAATCCACCCGAGTTCTCGCTGGTCCTGGGCGGGCCACTCTTCCAGCTTCTGCGTCGAACTCATCTGTCCGACGATGCGCTGATGCTGGTGCGCCAACGCATCATGGTGATCGCGCTGCTTGCCTGGCTGCCCTTGCTGTTGCTCTCGGCGCTGGAAGGAAACCTGTGGGGCGGCAGCACAGTGGTGCCGTTTTTGTTCGATATTGAAGTTCATGTCCGCTTCCTGGTGGCCTTGCCCCTGCTGATTCTGGCCGAGTTGGTGGTGCACCGGCGCATGCGACCCCTGCTGCAGCAGTTTCTCGAACGAAACCTGATTCCCGAAGACGCCATGACGCGGTTCGAGTCGGCGATCGCCTCAGCGTTCCGTCTGCGCAACTCGATGCTCGCCGAGGTACTGCTGATTGCCCTGGTGTATGGGGTCGGTGTCCTGATCGTCTGGCGCCATTACGTCGCACTCGACACGGCGACGTGGTACGCGACAGCGTCCGCCGGAGGCTCGCAGCTCACGCTCGCCGGAATGTGGTTCGGTTACGTCAGTCTGCCGATCTTTCAGTTCCTGTTGTGCCGGTGGTATTTTCGATTGTTCATCTGGGCGCACTTTCTCTGGCAAGTGTCGCGCATCGAATTGAGCCTGGTTCCCACGCATCCGGATCACCTTGGCGGTCTGAGTTTTGTTTCCGGACAGGTCTATGCCTTCACTGTCCTCGCCGTGGCACATGGTGCCCTGCTTGCCGGAAACCTGGCCAACCGCATTTTCTTTCTCGGGGCGGAACTGACTCAGTTCAAGGTCGAGATTGCCATCGTGCTCATCTTTCTCATGTGCGTCGTTCTTGGGCCCCTCCTGTTTTTTATGCCTCAGCTTGCGCAGGCGAAGCGGACGGGTTCCCGCGAATATGGCGTGCTGGCCGAGCGTTACGTCCGCGAGTTCGATGCCAAATGGCTGCGCGGCGGCGCCCCACCCGGCGAGCCGCTCGTTGGAAGCACTGACATTCAGTCCCTCGCCGATCTGGGGAATAGTTTCCAGGTGGTGAGAGAGATGCGCATCGTGCCGATAAAAAGGGACGATGTCGTCCGGCTTGTGGTCGCCACACTGCTGCCGATTGTGCCGCTGGCGCTGACCATGATGTCGCTGGAAGAATTGCTGAAAACGCTGTTCGGCGTGTTGTTCTAGTCGTCAGTCCCTCCCGGCGGGAGAAGGGCCGGGGAGGAGGGCCGGGGAGGAGGGCTTACGAATGCGACTCGCTCTGCACCCATCTCCCGGAGCCCTTGGCCACGGGCGTTCCAGATCGGACAAAAGGCAAGTCCGCAGCACCAATAACTTGCGGCGGCTTGCCATCGGCATGGGGAGTGAGCTTTTGTCCCGAAGCGCGCTGGCGCTAACTCAGGACGGATCCTCGACCCTCTTCCACGAGGCATCCGGGTTGAATTCCTTGATCGGCGCCGCGCTTTTGCCGAGATCCTTCTGGTAGATCTTCCCGTTATTGCTGACGATGAAGGTCATCACGCCGCTTTCACCATATTCGGCAGGATAGGCGACCATGGCGAAACCGGCGATCATATGGCCATTGATTACGTAGCTGAAGGCTCCGCCCGGCGCACTCTTGCCCTGCCGTGTCAGGATTCGGAAGTGATAGCCCCGGAAAGAATCACCTTCCTTGTGCCCCTTGAGGTAGTCCGCGCTGGCGGCGATCAGCGGACCGAAGGGGCTCATTTCTTCACCCCTGGCCGGATCGGCCGGCCAGTAAAGGCCATCCTGCTTTCCGGGCGAGCTGCCCAGCTTCTGGGCATATTCAAGCACATCGTTACCGTTGCGATCACGTGAAGCGTACTGCCGTTGTGCATCGATATAGGCACGGAGAACCTTGATGGCTTCCAGTTCGTTGGCACCGATCCGGCGATTGATGATTTCGTCTTCGCCCAATTCGGTGGCAAAACGCCAGGCGTCCTTTTCGCGCACCAGCGGAATCGGCACTGGCCAGGCTTCGTTACCGATCAGCAGGATGCGCCGATCAGGACCCGCTTCTTCAAGCACATGAAAAGTCTGTAGTTCGACCAGTGTTTTCGCTCGTGAAGCCGAGTTCGCTGCCTTGTCCGGCGACACCACCAGACGCTTGTGCGGTTCGCCAAAAATCGCGATCAGCGCGGCATCGTCATCGGCCTTGAAGGCTTCGATCAATGCGCTCACCGCAGCGTCGGGCGTGGCAAAGGTCTTTTGCTCGGCGGCGACAGCGAACAGCGGGACCGACAGCACCAGGGCCAGCGCAAGACCGCGCAATGCCGACGCCAGGCGTGAGAGTTGAATAAGCATAGAGATCCTGTGGGTAGTCTTGATAGTAGTCATCTTGTTCTCCTTATCGACGGCCGCCGCCACCGCCACCACGGCCACCACCACCGCCGCCACGCCCACCGCCACCACCGCCGCCCGCAGTGGCACGAGCGCCACCTCCACCGCCACCCTGGAACGATTGTCTACCGCCACCACCGCCGCCGCCGCCGCCGTGGAACGATTGTCCGCGGCCTGACGATGACATCGACGCACGGCTCGCTGCGCCACGCGAGCTATCGGCTCGTGCATCACGACCCGAGCCATGGCCGCCAAAAGCATCGCCGCCACGGTTCTGGGCACTCCGATCGCCAGCCGATGCCCCGCCTCGGTCACTCAGACCCGCGCTCGGCCGGGAAGCCGGCTGGGTTGAGGGGCGTGCACCGCCGCCGGCTCCTGGTCTGTCACCAGCACCTGCACCGGCACCTGGCCTGTCACCAACGCCGGCACCTGGCCTGTTACCAGCGCCTGGACCACCTGCACCGGCACCTGGCCTGTCACCGACACGCCCCGCATTCGCTGGGCGACCCGCGCCGCTGCTGACCTGACCGGGTTTCTTGTCGGATTTCCAGGCTGTTCCCTGGGCTGAGCCACGGCTGATGTTGCTGGTGCTGATGTTCGTCGTGCGATTGACATTGATATTGTTGTAGCCGCCGCCATAGCCGTAGTGCGCGGCATAGCGGCCGCCACTCCAAGCAGCGCCCATCGCTGCGCCCCAGATCAGCCCGGTGGCCAGGGCGGCCCCCGGCGCGTAGGGGTAGTAATAGACCGGGTAGGGCGCCGGGTAATAGCCATAACTCGGATAGCCGCCGGCGACTACGATGGTCGAGGGGTTGTACTGCGGCACATAGATCACTTCCGGGTTGGCCTGAACCACCTGGATGACCTCCTTCTCGACAATGACCGTCTGCTTGTCATCGGATTTCAGATTGCCCACCCCTTGAACCTGGCGACGAAAGCTCTGGATCGCTTCCAGAACAGCCCCCTGATCGGCAACTACGGCTTCACCCAGGTCGGTCGTCCAGTCGAGATCCTCACTCATCTTCTTGACCACCTCGGGGTAGTTCAGAAGCGATTTGACCGAATCCTGCCAGGCATCATTAACCGGCAGATTCTTGTCCTTCTTGCGCTTGTCGAGGTAACGATCCGCCTGCACGATTTCCAGCGGGTAGGTTGCCGCAGGGAGAATGATAGCGATCAGGTCATCCGGATAGAGCGCGATCGGCCCAACCAGTTTATCGAGCTCGGCGGCGCTCATCGCCGGTGCGGCGTAACTGCTGGCGGCGGGCGCCTGGGCGAAAACGCAGGAAGCAACAAACACCATCCAGAGCACCAGGACGCTGCTCGCCCATGAGCGCTTTCCCTCGACTGCCCGGTTCCAGCACATTGCATTCATCCTTGCACCCTCCTGTCGTTTTACTTCCGCCATGCCTGGCTGAGTTGCTCAGGCTTTCACTCGAAATTACCCAGACCTCAAGTCTGCATCGAAACCGTGTTTGAGGCCATATTTTTATGAAATATATTTAACGCTGCATGCACGCCCTTCGCGGCACCCTGCACGCGCTTACCCGAAGCTTCGCCTGTTGCTGCGGCATCTGCTGCGTGGCGGCGGTATTTTGCCGGCGGCTTTGCCCGTGAGCAGCCATCGCACCCACGGTCGACGCCTCAGAGGTAACGTGCCGCATGATCAAAATCAAGCTTTTTCGGAGGCGGCAGTTCCGCGCGAGCGACGCGCGCCAGAACGAAGGCTCTACGCAGAGGGTTTGCTCCACTCAGTTCGGCGACGGCAAAATCGACGTCAGCCGCTCGCTCGCTGCTGTTCTCATCAAGCAGCACGTTCATGGTGTTGAGCCGCAGGCGTGTCGGCTCGAAGTGCAGATAACGTTGCGGGTTGTCGAGTACGGCCTTCAGGGTTTCGAGTTCGGCTTCCAGCACCGAATCACTGCCTCCCAGGGATTCCAGTTGCCGCTCGTTCTCCAGCAGTTCCGCCGCCAGTCGGGTCTGCTCGCTCGGCGCCGCCGGCTCGGCGCCGAACATCGATCCCAGGCCCGGTCCGTGTTGTTGCAGCAATCTCAGGCGTGTCCGCAGCAGCGAACGATTGGTCTGCAGTTCCTGTCTTTCGACACGCTCCTCGCCAATCTCCGACAAGGCCTGGGCAACCAGATGTTCGAAAACCTCGACGCCGACGATCCGGCGCAAGCGCAGCTCATCGTGCCCGCAGAGGCGCGCGCGGTGATCCGAGAAGCTCACGCTGGTCTGGGCCACATCGCGCTGCACCATTTCTCCGTGCAGCGCCATCCCGAATACCCGCTGTTTGTTGAATGCCATGCCGAGCACCAGGCAAGCCTCGTCGAGCTCGGGGAACTTGTCGAACAGGGTGCGCAGATTGTCCGAGCGGGCGAGCACCGCCGGGATATCCGAGGGTGCGACAAAAAATGCCCGCAACGCCGGATCCGACGACCAGGCCTTCGCCGAAAGTGGATGCACGGCGGGCAGTATGGAGACCTGCGCGCGCAGGAATTCGATGGTGTTCTCGACGGCCGGTGTCAGACGCTTGTAGCAGCTTGGCAGCAGCTTGAGCCGCGGATTGGTCAGCGTGATCGCTTTCTCGACGGAACCGCGAACCATCTCTTCAGAGATCCGATCCGGATCGAATTGCCCCGGCCGGTTTTTGAACCAGTCCAGAATGCCCATGGCATCATTCCTCCAATAAGACGTTCTTTAAAACGAATCACTTCACACACTACCGCATGGCCTTCATGCCCGATCCATCCGTTCACTCTGGCACTGTCGCTTGCGAAGATCAACGCTACCGATGCTGGGCTTGCCCATGCTGCAAAGTCCTCACTTCTCATGCTCTCCGCCATCGGCGGTTTGCGCTTCGCTAACGGGTTGCACGCCCAGCCCCCCGCCCAGACCTTGCGAATCGGTGATGCGCGCCAGCGCCAGGTCTTCGGGAAACTTGTAGTGTCCAGCGACGCTGCGATCCAGAAGCGCCAACTGCTGGCGCAACTCGGCATGCCGATGCGGCGGCAACGTTTGCATGAGATTCTCCAGCAGCGAACGCATCCGGCGCACGACCTGGATGCTGCCCGTGCCGCAATGGCGTATTTCGGTACAGGCCAGGTGCACAAAGTCTTCCCAGTTCGGCGTGCGTAAAATCAGTCGGAGTTTGCCGGCTTCGTCGCAGATCTCGTCGCCGCGCAAGTCCTGCAGACCGACCCGCCGCAGCAGACGGTGCAACTGGTCGATGGCGAGAACGGCCGTCGTCGGATCGTTTATTGCCGCCGACAAGGCCTTGATGGCGATATCGACCAGGATGCGGAAGGCAAAGGTCGGATCCTGCTCCATCGTGCGCTCGGTTCCGATCGCGACTTCCGCCCGCAACTGACGCTCGTCGATGCCGCTGGCGCCTCCATACAGGCGGAAAAGCGCTTCGTCGGCCGCCAGGAAGTCACCGATCTGCGGGACGAATTCAATGATCCCGCCGGCCTGCCGTGCCTGCGCAACCAGGGCCTTCAGGTTCACAGCCAGCACCGCGCCCGAAGCTCCCGCGTGAACGACGACTCGGTCCGGAGGGGGGAGTTTGCGGGATGGCTCGTGGGTCCGCGGGCGCGAACTTTGCTCCGGATAGACGCTCTTGATGACGGCGAGTCCCGACTCACCGACGCGCGCCACAATGCTGACCGGACGCAACATTCGCGCTGCGTAATCGATCAGAAAAAGGAAAGTCACAATGCTGAGTAGCCCGAAACACGCAGACAGAAAAGCGTTCAATTGATGCACCGTGTCGCCCATCATGCGCAAGGTTCTCATCGCGAAAAGCAGCGTAACGACAAACAGGCCGACACAGGATCTGACGACGTTATCACGCAGGAAAATGGTGGCTATGACACGCGGCGTATATTGTCCTCCCGCGACCTGGATGGCCACCAGCAGCGAGCCGAAGGTAAAGACGAGAAATGACAATGTCGCCGTGATGATCGTCTCCAGCATTGAACGTACACCCGCCGTGGCGCTGGCGACAAGCACGGTTGCCGGGCTCATTGTGCCGGACGCGACGAGCCAGTCACCGACGGCAGCCGACAGTCGAACGAGCACCATCTCAATGACAACGGCGACGAACGGAACGATCCACAGCGCAGACATGACGTAGCTTTTGAGCGCATACCAGCGGTGCCAGTTTAATTCGATGAACTCATACTTGAAAATCGACCACGCTTCACTTGACCGTGTCCGCGTGCTGGTCAATGCACGTGTCCATAGGGTTTGCTGTTTCATTCGATTACCCTTCTGAAAAAAAACACAGGACAGGCGGTGCCACCTATCTCGCGGCAGGTAGCGTCATCGGCAGTCCGCCGGACACTGGTGCCGTCGTCGAGTCGATGGTCGGCGCTTCGGAAGCGAGCCGTGCGCCTCCCTCCTTCAGCACACGCTGGAAATCGGGTGAGTTCATGATGATCTCACCCGCAGCGGCACGCAAACGATCCACCGCTTCGGCGGGCAGCACGAAGCTGGTGGGCAGGCTGTTCAAGTAGTCGAATTCGGCCTTGTCCTTCAGCGCTACGAACAGCACAGGCAACAGCATGCGTTGAGTGCTCATTTGTTGTCACCCTCGGAGGTAAAATTGTACAAGTGTGTGTTGTCCGCAGCTTCCCCGAACATTGTACCCAGCGGCAGGAACGGAAGGCGCAGAAGGAAGTTCTTGCTGTCCGACCTGGCGCTCCGGGTGGCAAGTTCAGCCGCCTCCGGGTAGGCCATCGGGATTTTTTCTTTTTCGATTTCAAGCCGGTGCGTCTGCTCGTTCACCCGCACGCTGTACTTGCCCATGTTGTAGAGAAGGTACATGGCGAAGAGGTTGTCGAAGTCCTCGTAGGCGCCCGCTTTCCTGCGAAAGTCCCGGGACAGGACAGAGGGGAAACGGTTGGGCAAGTCCTTGAACGCCACCTTTTCCTCCTCGTTTGGATCCACATGGGTCGAGCCACCGTATTTCTTGTACAGCACCACGTCCATTCCGTACCCGCGCCTGTTCCACTCCCTGATGAGTTTCATCGCCATCTCGGTGGGGATATTGGCTTTGGCCGCCACCACGATCCTGCGTCGGGTCAGCAGCTTTGCACTGGTGACCTCCAGATTCTCGTATCCCACACCAAATTTAAATGCCGAGCCGATCGTCTTGGCACAGTTCAGGCGCATATAGTCGTACTTGATTTCGCCGTCGTGGTACTCGGTATTCTTTACCTGATGGTGAAAGTCGGCATTGATGCGCCTGAAGTAAGCCCTTACAGCTTCCTTCTCCTCAGCCGGAACGCCGTAAACGCGAACACCAATGACCGATCGCTTGTAGATCTCGCCGAAGTCGAGGCCGAAAGCGGCGGTTTCGCCGAGCGAGGAAACCGTCTTGAACAGGTACTCCTTCTTTGGCACGCTGATCATCAGGTCGTCGGTGTAGAAGCCGATCTCGTGCTTGCGCGCACGGTCGGCATAAAAATTGGCTGAGTAGACACGATCATCGCCGGACACTTCGTCCCGAATGCCGAGGGCAAGGTGGCCCGCCGAACCGCCCGTTGAGGTGCCGAAGCTGATCAGCAACTCCATGTCGTAGGGATCCTGTCGAAGCAGCTCGGTAATCCCGTCGATGTTGGAGGGTTCCGGCCCGCCCCGGTTTCCGAGGTCGGCGATTGCCACCTCTGCGGCGAATACGAACGCCGTCATCACGCAGCACACCGAGGCCGTCATCCCGGCACGCCGTCGCCAGCCCATTGCCGATGCCGGAATGCTGATCTCAAATGGTGTCGGCATTGGCCTTCTCCGCCGCCCGCATCGCCCGATAGGCCCGCAACGCCTGCTTCAGCGTCGGAAAGTGCCGGGGCACGACACGGTTTTCGTCCAGCCCCTTGGTCTTGCGCCATTCTTCGATCTCGGTCATGCGCCCGGCGAGCATCAACTCGGCACCCCGTGCCGACAGGGTTCGTGCCAGTTCCTCCAGCTCGAAAAGTCCGGTGACATCGACTTGAGTCAGCGGCAGTGCGTCGATCACAAACCACTTCAGTTCGGGACCGGCAGCGTCCATGGCCGCCTGCGCCTGCTGCTTGAAATGGGGGGCGTTGAAGAACACCAGCGGAGCGGAAAAGCGGAACAGCAGCAAGCCGGGATCGGTCCTCACCTTCGCGTGGCGGGCCACCGAGTGCAAGCCCCGTAGCCCCTCGACCTCACCGAGGACCTCCGCCTGCGGCCGCGCCGTGAGCTGAACGAAGCGCAACAGCGCCAGGATGACGGCCACCACGATCGCCTGGATGGCGCCCACCCAGATGACCCCCAGCGTGGCGAACAGCGACAACGCGAACTCCATGTGATCGAGCCGGTAGAACTGGCGCAGCGTCTTCAGGTCCAGCAGCGACAGCGAGGCCATGATCAGCACCGCGCCCAACCCGGCGATCGGAACGTAGCGCAGTGGCTCGGTGAGAAACAGCAACACGAGGGCGATCGCTGCCGCCGCGACCAGGCCGGTGACCTGGGTGCGCCCGCCGGACGCGTCGGCCATCGCGGTGCGCGAGTCGGCGCCGCTGATGGCAAAGCCCTGCGAAAGCGCGGCGGCGACGTTGGCGGCGCCGAGGGCGGCCATCTCCCGGTCGGCGTCGATCTCATAGTGATTCTTGGCGGCGAAACTACGCGCCGTCAGCATCATGCTGGTGAAGGTGATCAGCGCGAGGCCCGCCGCCGAGCCGGCCACCTCGTCAAGCAAGTCGAGAGAAAAGGACGGCAGCTTGAACACCGGCAAGCCCGCCGGCACCGCCCCGACCACAGCGACACCGCGTGCATCCAGCCCCAGCAGCGCCACGCCCATGGCGGAGCCGACCAGCGCCAGCAACGGGGCTGGCCACCGTGGCATCGCTCGTTTCGAGACGATATAGGCGACAAGAGTCGCCAGGCCAACCGCCAGCGTCGGCCAGTGGATCTGATCGATCTTCTGCGCCACTTCCAGCAGCTTGGGTGCAATACCTCCTGCGGTGATGGAAAACCCGAACAGCTTGCCGAGCTGCCCGACGAGGATGTACAGCGAAATGCCGTTCAGGAACCCGACCAGGATGGGTTTCGACAGGAAATCCGCGAGCGCGCCAAGCCGCAGGAAGCTCGCAACGATGCAGAACAGTCCGGCGAGCACGGTCATGGCGATCGTCAGCGACAGGTAGAGGTCCGGGTCGCCGCCCGCCAGTGGCGTCACCGCCGCAGCGACCAGAGCGCAGGTTGCGGCATCGGGACCCACGATCAATTGCCTTGAGGTGCCGAACAACGCGTAGGCAAGCAGCGGCAGGATGCTCACGTACAGGCCGACGACCGGATTGAATCCGGCCAACTGCGCATAAGCAACGCCGACCGGCAGCGCCACCGCGGCGACCGACAGGCCGGCCACCAGGTCGTGCGGGAGATCCGCGCGGCGGTAGCCGAGCAGCGCCGGCAGGCCTGGTGCAAAGCGCGCCAGCCGGCTGCTCAGCGACCTGTCCTGGGA
>NZ_JAEUOI010000201.1 GCF_016790145.1 Propionivibrio sp.
CGTCAGGCTTTGGGCCCCTGACTTTGTTGAACGCGAGGTGTTTGTCTGCGGACCTTCCGGATACATGGATTGTGTCCGCAGCACGCTGGAGCGTATCGGATATCCAATGCACCGCTACCATCAGGAAAGCTTCGGCGCCCCTCCGGCGCAACGGGCGGCGCACTCAGCTAGTAGTGCCCCTGCAGCAGTCTCAACGAAACCAGAGACTGCGCCGCTTGTGCCGCCTTCTGCCCAGGCGTTAAGCATGCCGCCAACGGCGCCGGCAGCAACTCCCGAAAAAGTGGAAATCATTTTTTCCAGGAGCTCAAAGACCATCTTCGCATCCACCGGTGATTTCATTCTCGACCTTGCCGATGAGCATGACATCAAGCTCGAAAGCTCATGTCGGGCGGGAAACTGCGGGACGTGCAAGATCAGGAAAACGGAAGGCGATGTCGAGATGGATGGCCAGCAGGCATTAAGCGAAACGGATATCCTTGAGGGTTACATCCTTGCATGCATCGGTCGTGCCTGCAGCAAGCGAGTCGTTCTGGAGGCTTGAGGCCATTGGCCAGGATGTAGACTCTTGCAAAACGCTTGCGAACCGGGCCTGCCCTGGCAAACATCCTCTTCGCTCAGACCGCACGCAGGGCATCGACAATGTTCATTCGTGCGGCCCGGGTGGCCGGCAGGAAGCCGCCGATCAACCCCATCAGCAGGGCAAAAGCCAGGCTCTTGGCAACAATCTCGGCATTCAGCGTGAACGAAAAGGCCAGCTCGGAAAACGACTGCCAGTTCATCGTTGAAATGGTGAACAACTGCATGAACGACGCAAGAAACAATCCGATCAGGCCTCCGAGCAGCGACAGGAACAGCGACTCCAGCAGGAAGGCGGTCAGGATGCTTCTCTTGCGAAATCCAAGGGCGCGCAGCGTTCCGATTTCGCTCGTGCGACTGGCAACAGCCGCGTACATGGTAATCATGGCGCCGATCACCGCGCCGATTGAAAAGATCACCGACAACGACAGTCCGAGAATGCGGATGAAGGTGGACAGCGCTTCCGACTGGTCGGCATAGAACTGTGTTTCGCGCTTGGCTTCCAGCGTCAGGCGCTGGTCGCCTTCAATCGCGGCCTGCACCGCAGAGAACTGTCCGCTGTCATTCAGTCGGAAGATCAGCGAGGAATATACCGGCCGGCGAAAGGCCGCCATCAACTGATCGACATCGCCCCAGATCTCGGAATCGAAACCCGAGCGCGCCGCATCGAAGATACCGACCACCACCCATTCTCGCCCGGCAAAGCGTAGCGATTCGCCCAGTCCGGCATTGACGAAGCGCTCGGCAATGGCCTGGCCGGCAACGATCTCGTTACTGCCTGCCCGGAACATCCGGCCCTTGACGATGTTCACCTGCGGGCGCAGCATCCGGCCCATCGGTGAGACGCCGCGAATGATGACGTTTGCCGGCTTTTCCGCTCCGCCGGCGCTCTGACGCTTGTTCAGTGAAATCAGCACGACCATTTCCTTCGACATCTGGCGCTCGCCACCGGCACCCAGCGCCACCTGCGGCAGGCTCTCGACAATCGCTGCCGGAGCGCGTTCAATCCCGCTCTGCACTTCGGTGCCGGAGGCGCGCCGCGTCACCACCACATTGTCGGGAGATCCGGTATCAACGAGCGTCTTTCTCAAACCCTCGTCAAGCATCAGCACGGCGGCAAAGACGAAAACGACCAGCGCCATGCCACCGGCGGTCAGCACCGTGGTCATCTTGCGCGTCCACAAATTGCGCAGGGAGTAGGAAATCGGGACTTGCATCAGGCCATGCTCCGCAGTCCATCGACAATATTGACGCGTGCCGCGCGACGTGCCGGAAAGACCGCTGAAACGATACCCACCAGCAGCGCACAGGCCAGTTGCATGCCGACCGTCAAATCCGAAACGATGAATACCGGGAACAGGGTACCCATGGCCTTGCCGAACGCATCGGCCACCGGATAAGTCAGAGCGATGCCCAGCGCGCCGCCGAGACCGGCAATCGCCAGCGCTTCGCCGTAGATCAACATTCTGAGGAAGAGCGGCCCGAAGCCGAGCGCCTTGAGCGTCGCATATTCGGCGGTGCGCTCGCGCACGGTCATGGCCATGGTATTGGCCATCACTGCCAGGATTATGAAAATGACCAGGTACGAAACCAGCCTGATGGCCACGACGATGGCCTCGGTCATCGAGACGAAGCCAAGCTGGAAGGCCTTTTCGGTTTCGGTCAGCGTTTCGGCATTGCTGTTCCTGAACGCCGAATCGATGGCCAGACTGATTTCGGCCACCCGCGAGGGATCGGCCACCTCGACCACATACACACCTATCTGGTTGGCGCGGCGCGGGGTCCGGATTTTCATCGTTTCGTTGAGATACTCCCAGTGAAAGAAAAACTGCGAGACATCGGTCTTGGCATCGCGCCCGCTGTAAATGCCGCGCACGACGAACTCCCACTGCCCAGGGAAAATCGTCCCCTTCAAGGTCACCGTATCGCCCAGCCTGAAACCGTAAGTCGCCGCCAGCTTCTCGCCGACCAGCGCCCCCTTGCGGTCGCGCATGAACGCCTTGCGCTCGCTGTCGCTGAGCACGTACTCGGGGTAAAGGTCGAGGTAGGTCGAGGCTTCGACGGCAAATTGCGGAAAGTAATTCTTCGGCTCCTTGTAAACGCCACCGAACCAGTTGGCCGTGGAAATCGCTTTCACCCCATCGATCTGCCTGATTTTCTGGCGATAGGTGAGCGGCATAGGAAATACCAGCGAGATTGAATTGCGCACGATCAGCCGCGCATTCGACGCCCCCTCGGCACCCGCATACCATGCCTCGACCACCGTCGACAGCAAGCCGAACGCCAGTACGGCAACGGTCAAACCGACTATCGTCAGCAAGGTACGCAGCTTGTGACGGAAGGCGTTACGAAAGATAAGAGAGAGCAGCATGGGTTATTCTTGACCAAAAAAAGCGAACCACCAAGTCACCAAGCGCACCAAGTTACACCAAGAAAATCAAGTGGTTTTCTTGGTGTAACTTGGTGTTCTCCGTGTCTTGGTGGTTCGCACTTTTCATTTTCTGACCTCCTCGCGCCCCGACAACTCGCCCTTCTCAAGATGCATGATGGCATGGGCGTGTTCGGCGGCGCGGCTGTCGTGGGTAACCATGATGATCGTCTTGCCGATTTCGTCGTTCAGGCGCTGCATCAGATGCAGGACGTCTTTGGCCGATTCGCGGTCGAGGTCGCCGGTCGGCTCGTCGGCGACGATCAGCGTCGGGTCGGTAATCAGCGCGCGGGCAATGGCGACGCGCTGCTGTTGACCGCCGGAAAGCTCCGAGGGCAAATGCGCCATACGATCGGCCAGGCTGACCATCGACAGCGCGAGTTCGGCGCGCTCGCGGCGCTCGGCGCGCGACATGTCCTTGAGCAGCAGCGGTAGCTCGACGTTTTCCAGCGCCGAAAGCACCGGCATCAGGTTGTAGAACTGGAAGATGAAACCGACATGGCGCGCCCGCCAGTCGGCCAGATCGGCCTCGCCCAACTGGCCGATGTCCTCGCCGGCAACGATCAGTTGCCCCGAATCCGGCCGGTCGATACCGGCGATCAGGTTGAGCAGGGTACTCTTGCCGGAGCCCGAAGGCCCCATCAGCGCCAGGAACTCTCCCGCCATGATATCGAAGGTGATCCCGGTCAACACCGGCACCGTCTGCTGCCCACGCCGGTAACCCTTGACGATACTGCGCAGCGAGACGAGCGCCGCCTCACCGTTCACTGCTTCAAGCCCGTCTTGACCCGGTCGCCGTCGCGCAGATTATCCGGCGGCGACGCGACCACCTTGTCGCCGGCCTTGAGCACCGAGGGCTCGACAATCAGCGCCACCAGATCGTTGATCTTCGGTCCCAACTGCACCGGGATCATCCTGACCTTGCCGTCGACGACCAGAAACAGCACCGATTGCCCGTCACGTCTGGCCAGCGCGCTCTCATGCACCGCTGTCAGCGCTGTGCGCTCGCTGGCGCTGACTTCCTTGTCCAGAAAGGCCACCTTGGCGCTCATCTCGGGGAGAACCGCCGGATCGCGCTCGACAAAACGCACCTTGACCAGCACCGTGGCCTTGGCCCGATCGACGGTCGGTACCGTGCGGCTGACGACGCCACGCATGCGTTTGTCCGGGAAAGCATCAAGCTGGATTTCGCAGGGCTGGCCGATTCTGATTTTGCCCAGATTAACCTCCGAAACGTCTGCCTCGACCTCCAGCGTTTCCATGTCGGCCATCGTCACCACCGCACCCTTGCTTTCCGTCGCTGATGAAAACGGCGTGATCACGTCTCCGACATTGGCCGTCTTGGTCAGCACCACGCCGTCAAACGGCGCGCGAATCAGCGTCTGGTCGACACCCACCTGCGCCGCGCGCTGATTGGCCAGCGCCACGCCGACCCCGGCACCGGCCTTGTCGAAACGAGCCTGTGCGCTATCGAGTGCCGCAGCGGAAACATATTTCTGGCGCTCCAGGTCACGTGCGCGCTCAAGCGCCCGCCGGGCGTCCTTCAACTCGACCCGGGCCGAAGTCACGCTGGCCGCCGCCTGATCGACCTGGGCCTGCATATCGCGGTTTTCAAGACGGGCGATGACTTCCCCTTCCTTGACCTTGCTGCCCTCGGCCACCCCCAGCCACTCCAGCCGCCCGGTCGCCTTGGACGCTACCGAGGCCTTGCGCTGCGCGACCACATACCCCGCCGCATTGAGCTGGGTTGCGGCCTGATAGGGATAGGCCGTCGTCACCGTGACCGTGTCAACGCTTTTCGCGCCGTTCAGGTGCAGCAGGGCAAAACCGAATACAGCCAGGACCAGAAAGGCCCCAGCCCAAAGCCAAGGGCGACGGCCGGCACGGCTGGTTCGGCTGGATGCACGATTCCGGTCAATGCTCAGGCCCGAGAGATCCTGTTCCGACATGGCAACTCGCTGCAATTGATAAGCCTCGGATTATACGTCCGCCCGACAACGCTTCCCTACGCACAAGCGGCACGGCCAGTGTAAATTTGTTCTAACAATCCCCAGTCATTCCGGCGAAAGCCAGAATCCAGATTCGTCTATCTGATCAAGATGTTAAAAGAAAGGTTTGATCAACGAACTGGATTTCGGGTCAAGCCCGGAATGAGCGCGAAGCCTGGCCTCGGGCCACGGTATTTCAATGAGCTAGCGCTTGAACAAATTTACTGTGGTGGGACGGCAGCTAGGCAGCTCGGGTTAGCCCATAGGGCGTACAAGGGTGTTTCCTTCGGGGGAATTGCCGGAACATGGCAGTGGGCCAGATGAACTTCATGGCGAGAATGGAATTCTTCCTTGCATGCCCACCGTGATCCAGCCCACTTGCCTCGACCGCCAACTAATGCGAGCATTGCGCGTAACTGAAACCAGCCCTTCCGGAAGTCCGTCATGCACGCAAAGCAGGGCATCAACATTGAGGCGCTGCTCTCGCATGTGCCGCTTTTCAACGGGCTTGAGGCGAATGAAATTGCCCGCATTGCACGTGGAACACGCGAGGTCAATGCGCTTCGCGGCGACATCCTGTTCCACAAGGGCGACCCCTCGACGGGTTTTCATCTGATCGTCTATGGGCAGGTGAAACTGGCCTTTACTTCATCACAGGGAGGCGAGAAGGTGGTGGACATCCTCGGTCAGGGGCACTCCTTTGGCGAAGCCGTGATGTTCATGGACAAGCCCTACATGGTTTATGCGCAGGCGCTGAGCGATTCACTGCTCCTGCACATTTCGAAAACCGTCATCCTCGGCGAACTGGAAAAAGACCCCAGGCTGGGTCGCAAGATGATCGCCGGACTTTCGATCAAGCTGCATCACCTGATTACCGACGTCGAATCGTATTCGCTGCACTCGGGTCGCCAGCGCATC